>NZ_VFUV01000014.1:0-173792 GCF_006441315.1 Mesorhizobium sp. B2-4-19
GGCTTGCTCAGCCATCAGCCAGCCAGTCTTGCGCTCGATCCCCGACAGAAGACCGTCGATGAACGCACCGCAACCCTGCATCATGTGGCTACGGGGCTAGTGCCATCATACGAGCGGGCCCGTATTCCAAATCTCGATAACTGTTACCACCGCAGCGACCCCGCGCCATTCGCTTCCCTTATCAGCCTCAGGCCAAGCTTCAGCACACTACCGTCGCGCCGCCGCATCAAGAACTCGAGTTCGGCTCAGGAAAGCCAAACACCTCGGAATCGATGAAGCGGCGCACAACGTTGCCCACCAGACGGCTCACGTTGTTGTCATAACTATTGTGTGACAGAGCACCCGCCCAGGCGATCGACCCTGCACTGAACACAGCCCCGCCGCCAACCGTCTCGTAGAAGACGAGATCCGATTTCACCTGCGGGCAGAGGTTGCCGGTCGTGCCCATGAAATTGAACAGCATTTCTTCGACTACCAGAACATGGGCCTCAGTCATCGTGTCGGATGAAGCGAGGACGAGCGCATGCACGGGAGAGCCTATTTCAGGATTGTAGGAATCCACCTCCATGCCTGCCGCGCCTCCTCCGATCAGGCCGAAGTCACCGATCTTCTCGTCCCCTATCCCTTCGAATATGAAGGCGGCCCGAGCGTCGTAACTTCCGGGCTTGCGTAAGTAGTGGGCGGATTCATCGAAACCTTGCGCGATGAAGCCCACGCCGCAGATCGCATTCGGCGCCCGGTTCCCCTGCCGCCGCCACATGCCGCCGTATTCCCCGGTGAAGCTATGATAATATTCGCCCGTCGGCGGCTCCCAGGCGCGGCTGCCGCCTTCGGCCCGCCTCACCTCCATGATGCCATCGATCTCATCGTGGAAGGCAACGCGCCAATAGAATCCATTGCCTCCCATGTAAATAAGCCGTCCGCCGGTATGGATGAAATCGTAAAGCGCGTCCCACATGCGAGCTGAATAGTATTCCGGATGCGTGCTCGTCATGACCGCCGAATATTGCTGCAACAGCCCGAGCCCCTCCCTGTGGAGGTCTTCGTCGGTTGCAACGTCAAATTCGAAGCCTTGTGCCTCCAGCCAATCGGTGATGTGGGTGTCGGCATTGAACTGCCACAGATTTGACGGCCTCGCACCGTGGTTGGACTCAATGTAAGGCTGCATGTTCAGGACCGGACGAAGGCGCGACGAATAGTAGACGCCGCTGCCATCGGAGTGCAGGTCATACATCGAGTGGCCATATTCGCGGTGCTCGTTGAGAAACACCTGATGCGGATGCAGCACGGTGGCGCGGTTGAGGTGCAACTCCACCAGCGCCGAGTTCGTGCCGAAATGCTCGTTCGCATAGGCCATGTAGGTGGCCAGCGGGAACAGATAGAGCAGCCTGGATTTTCTCGCCTCAGGCGCGGCGCGAACCACGCACACGACGAACTGCGTCTGTTCCTCCGCCGTCAGTTCGATACCATAGATGCCGCTGCGCAGGTCGGTCGGAACCGTCCAGGAAAAATCAACCTGCCAGCCGGCGTCGTAGACATCGTCGTCATGAAAATGGATCGCGCCCCAATACTGCGGCGCCTGACGCCAGTCATTCGTGTCGAGCGGCAGCCGATGCCCAACGACGGCGCGCGTCGGCATGTTGACCACTGAACCATGCAGGCCGCTAAGGGAAACATCGGTCAGTTTGGTTGAGGAGATGTCCCTGGAAAAATCCCAGCACGCAACAGGGCCGCTCATTCCCTCCATCGTTGCGCGCGAGGCATGAATGTCCTTGAGTTCGTCTGTGGAGAGCGCGCCGCGCAGGATCGCGGGGGCTTCGATCTTGCCGTTGAAACAGGCCCTTCCGATCGGCCGTTCGCGCTCGAAGCGCTCAAGAAAAGCGGCAAACAAGAGCGGTGTTTCGGGGCAGGCAGCACATTGGAAACCACGCGAAGGCATCGTTTCGACGATCTGCCGCTGCCCGCTGTAGGGATCGACTGGCGTCTGAACGAGTATCGCTTGGTCGCGCGAAATCGACACTGCAACCTTATACCATGCTTTGTTCATCAACGGCGTGCGTGCTGCAATCCGCAACTCCTTTCCCGAGCCGTCACCGGCTCTGAAAGCAAGACAACCTTTGTCGTCTACATAGAGAGCAAAACCGGCACCCTTGCTCTCGTCCCATTTGGTGACGATCCCCTGCTCGCCCTGCGAGACAAGCGTGGGTTGGACGATAGCTGTCAGCGTCAGTTCCTCCAGCTCATCCAAAGCCTCGTGCGGGCCGACGATGCCGAAGGAGCCGGCGTGAATAGTCTGAGGCCGCCCCTTGTAAGTCGCTTCGATGTCCGACTTGACCGGATCGAGCTTAACGCCCGGGCCGATAGGATTGTTGTCGCCGTGGATGATGCGAACCACGCGGGCCCTGTAGGAGGGAGCTTCGCAATTCACCATCACGTTAAGCGTCTCGCCGGGGAACAGGCTCACGCGATCCCCATACGCCGTCACTTTCAGCATCTCAGACCCCTGATCTATCCGTCGCGTGACTCGATGCCCGGCAGGAGATCTTGCGGAATCCGAGTCCCGAAATGCCTCTCCCAGCGGCGACGGAAAATCTCGTACTCCGCCTCCACTATGTCGTGGAACACCACGTTGCTATGTACAGTCATCGGCTTCTTACGACCGTTCATCTGGGCAAGAACCCATTCTTTGTGGGGCTTTGTGCAGAGAAGGACGTATTTGCCTTCCACCGGCTCGCTGCGCATGATGTTGATGCGCTGCTGAAGAAAGGGAGAATGCTGGCCGACGGGTTTTCTGCGGAACTCCTCAATGGCGGCGATTTCTTCCGCAGTCAGTTCGCGTTTGGCGCGCTCTTTTTCAGCCATTGCCGTCACTCCTCGACTTGGTTCCACTCGTCCGCTGCCTCAGGCATCGGCGGCCAGAGCAAGGGAGCCGGCCCTCCTTGCAAAAACACTGGTGTCGGGAAGGTGGCACGCAGCGGAACCCTTGCCGTCCCGATCCGTGAGAAGAGGATCCGTCGACCGGCAGATGTCCATGGCGAAGGGGCAGCGCGTGCGAAAGCTGCAACCCGGAGGAATTTCGATCGGACTCGGCGGCTCGCCCTCAAGAAGATAGTTCTGGGGCTTGAACCGGCGCTCCTCAATCGCCGGGACGGCGCTCAGCAGCGCACGCGTGTAGGGATGGCTGGGGTCGAAGAAAATCTTGTGATTGGCTGCCAGCTCCATGATCCGCCCGAGATACATGACTGCAATGCGGTCGCACACGCGGCGCACCAGACTCAGATCATGCGAAATATAGATATAAGTAATACCCCTGCGTGCCTGAAGATCGCCGAAGAGCTCGACCAGTCGCAATTGTTCCACTTGATCGAGCGCTGAAAGCGTCTCATCGAGGATGAGCAGCTCAGGCTCCAGCACGAGCGCACGCGCGATGTTGACCCGTTGACGTTGGCCGGCGCTGAGGCCCACCGGAAGGCTATCGTGGATATCGGCCGACAACCCCACCTCCGCCATTGTCGCACGTACCTTCGCCGCGATCTGCGCGGAGTTGAGGCCGCCATGGATATGCAGCGGCTCGGCGATCGTGCGGCCGATGGTGAAATGCGGGGGGATGGCGCTGAACGGATCCTGTAAGAGCAACTGAAACCTTCGCCTGAGACCCAGAAGCTGCGATCTTCCCATGTGCGCGAGGTCCTGACCGAGAAATTCGATCCGTCCATGATCGGGCGGCTCGACGCAGCTCAGAAGCCGCGACAAGGTCGATTTTCCGCAGCCGGATTCCCCAATAATGCCGAGGTTCTCGCCGCGGAAAACGTCGAAGGACACGCCTCTGACCGCCTGGACATGCTGGCGACCAAACAGCGTATTGCGGTCGCGGGTCGAATAGGTCTTGACCACATCCTTGACGGAAAGCACGACCGCCTGGCGGTCTACAGGGGCCGCAGGCGGATATCGCTCGGCATCCTCGCTCCAGATCCTCGGCATCTCGCGGATGAGCCGCTTGGTGTAGTCGTGGACTGGTTGGGCAATGAGGGCGTCCTTCGACTGCTGCTCGACGACCTTGCCTTCCGCCAGTACCAGTACACGATCGGCGATTTCGTTGACGATGCCCAAGGAGCTGGAGATGAAGGCAACGGCCGTCCTGAAGTCGCGTCGCAGTTCTCTCAGGAGCCGCAGGATCTGCGCGGCGACCGTGACGTCGAGCGGCTGGGTGATATTGTCCGCTACCAGAAGCGCCGGACTGGTAACGAGCGCGTCGACGATCATCAGGCGCTGCATCATGCCGCCGCTGAACTGGAACGGGAACTCGGCGAAACGCTTTGTGCTGGACGGCATACGTACCGCGTCGAGCATCTGCAGTACGCGGGCACGCGCCGCCGATTCCGAGATGCCGGGTTCGACCGATTTGAGCTTCTCGACGATCTGCGCTCCGACCGACAGTGTCGGGTCGAGCGCGCTTCCGGGGTCGGAACCGATATATGCGATCTCGCGGCCGCGCAGCCTTTGCATCTCAGTCGCGTCGAGGCTCGCAAGGTCACGGCCGCGGAAGCGTATCGCTCCGCTGGAGATCGCAAGCGGGGGGCGAAGCCAGTTGACGAGAGCGCGCGAAAGAACTGTCTTTCCCGATCCGCTCTGGCCGATGATCCCTACTACCTCCTCGGTATGAAGCTCGAAGGACACGTCATGAAGCAATCGGCGTGGCACGCGCTGGTTCAGCGTCACCGAAAGATGCGACACTTCAACAATCTTGGCTGCTTCGCTCATTGCTGCCCCCGCAAAAGCTGATTGCGGGCGCGCTCCATGGCGCCACCCATGAGGTTGATGCTGCATAGGCAAAGCGCCAGCAACAGGCCGGGCACGGTCGTGATCCACCATGCATTGAGGAGGTATTTGGTGCCGTCGGCGATGATCGTCCCGAAGGTGGGGGTCGGCGGCTGAATGCCGATGCCGATGAAGCCGAAGATGGCTTCAAAGATCATCATACGCGCGACGTCAAGGATCGCGACGAAGGCCACCGGCGGCAGGATGTTCGGAGCGATGTGGCGAAGCATGATTCTGATATCCGAGGCCCCAAGGATCGCGGCGGCGCGGACGTATTCCTTGCGTCGCTCCGAGATCGCAACGCTTCGAACGACGCGCGCATAAGACGGCCAGCCAGCGAGCACCAGAACGAAAATGATGCTCGCCGGCGTCGGCCGTGACACACCGAGAATGGTGATCGCCAGAATGATCACGGGGACAGCCATCTGAACGTCGGTCAGCCGCATCAGCACCAGATCGACCCATTTGCCGAAATAGCCGGCCACCATGCCTACGGTGGCGCCAACCGCGAATATCCCGGCGACACTCACGACGCCGATCATCAGGGCGTTGCGCAGACCGATGAGGGAGCGAGCCAGAAGATCGCGACCCAACTGGTCGGTGCCGAACAGGTGCTTCCAGGTGCCGCCGTCGAAAACCGCAGGAGGCGTGAACTTGCTCACGATATCCATCTTGGTCGGCGAAAGCCCCAACATGGTTGGTGCCAATAGAGAGGCAAGGACCAGGATGGCCATCACTATAGCGCCGATGCGGAAGTCCATGGCCCTGGCGGCGATCGCGAGCATCTGGACGCTGACGCCGCGCGCCTTTGCCGTAGGTGTTTTCTCTGGAATGTTTTGCGCCACGACCGTGCTCATCAATATTGCAGCCTTCTGTCGATATTAGTCGCGGTGAAATCGACGGCGATGTTCACGCAAACCAGAACTGTGCTGCACAGCATCGCTATGGCTTGAATGATCGGAAAATCACGCTGGAACACTGCGTTTATCATCAGCAGCCCAACGCCGGGATAATTGAAGATGTACTCGACGACAAACAGGCTGCCGAGCAGCATTCCCACGATCTGAATCCCAAAAAGATTGAGTAGTGGGATTGCCGAGTTGCGGAAGACGTGATGGGTGATCATGCGCCAGCGTGGAATGCCGCGCACTTCGCCGACCGTGACATAGCCGTCCTGTAGATTGTTAGCGACCGAAACGGCAATCGATCGGATCATTACCGGCGCCAGCTCGATCGCCAACACGATTGCCGGAAGAATGGCGTACGCAGGCCCCTTATATCCGATGGCGGGCAGCCATCCAGTCTTGGCCGAGAGAAACAAGATCAGCACGATGCCTAGCCAGACGTTGGGCAGCGACACCAGGATGGAGCTGGAATACAACGACAGCCGGTCCGGCCATCGACCTGAATACAGGCCCGCGGCGATGCCGACAGGAAACGACACAAGTACGGCGAACAGGACAGCCACAGCACCCAGTAACAGGCTATAGGGAAGCGTGTTGGCGATCAGCTCGGCCACGGGAGCTCGGTTCTCTGTGTCGAAGGTGTTGCCGCCGCGCGAACCACCCGTGCTGCCGCCTTGCGCATTGCGGATGAACGAGCGGCCGAGCTCACCGTGGAGAACGTTGCCGATATAGCGCCCGAACTGCACCAGTATCGGATCGCGCAGACCGAGCTTCTGAGCGGTCTCCTCCATGACCGAAGGTGCGACCATGGGACCCAACATGATGCGAACTGGATCACCGGGAACCACCCGCAGAAGCGTGAAGATCAGCAGCGTGACCAGGACAACGATGACGAGCCCTTGTGTTATCCGGCGCAGAAGGAAGTTGAGCGCGAATATCATTGATGGCACTCCGTTGCGTTTTCGATCAGCTCATGCTTGCGCCGAAACGGCAGGTCCGGCCAATTTTCGCCGGACCTGCCGTGACAATGAGCGGCCGACTGCTCAGACAAGATCGGCGTTGCGAAGATCAAGCGGGCCATTTGGGAGGAAATAAACCCCCTGGAGCTTCTTGCTCATTGCATGGAAATTGACCGCGGCAAACAGCGAGAAGCTCGGAACCTTCTTCGCCAGCAGCGGGAAGGTCTCAGTCTGCAGGATCTTTTCGCGCTCCTTCGGATCGGCCGTGTTGCGCTCTTTGTCGAGCGAGGCATTGATTTCCGGGTCATTCACCCCGTTGATAAGCGCTGCTGAAGAATGGAAGTTCGGCCGCAGTACGAGGTCAGGCTCAGGCGAGCCTGTGAGCCACCCCACATCCACCAGATGTCCAGGGCCCTGACCGTCCTTCGAACGATAGATCGCCTGCTCCCAGGCGGCAGGTTCAAGGACCGTCAGCTTCACGTTGAAGCCCTGATCCTGGAGCATGGCTGTGATGAGCTCGCCATATTCCTTCGTCTTGGCATAGAAGCCGACAGAGGTGATGTATTCCAGTTCGGGCAGGCCCTGCCCTTTCGGGAATCCTGCCTCAGCCAGCAACTTCTGCGTTTCTTCGGGATTATAGTCGGGATAGTCCGGCACGTCGACATAGCCGAATTTCATCGGCGAGACGTAGCAGCTCGATGCGACGCCGGCGTCCCCCATGAGAGCAAGGATCTGCGACCGGTCGATCGCGTGACAAACAGCGCGGCGCAGGCGTTCGTCGCTGAATGGCGGCTTGTTGCACCGGAAGTGAAGATATTTGTTCTCGGTCGAAAGCCCGCGATAGGTCGCCAAATCGGCGTGTGAGCTGAGCGAAGCGTACTGCTCCGGTTCGAGGCGCTCGGCAAGGTGATACTCGCCGTTGAGCAGGCCCAGCACGCGCGTGTTGGCGTCCGGCACGTAATTGTGGAGGATTTCGTCGATCTTGGGACGACCGCCATAATAGTCATCGAAGGCCGCCAGCGTGTTGCGGTCGCCATCGGTGGAGACGTGCCTGAATGGACCGGTGCCGTTCGGGCGCTTCTGCAGAGCGCTCGGATCGGCGACATCCTTGGCCGAAAGGATCGGAAGGAAGCTTGCAACGAACCAGAAAGCCGACGCGGGATAGCCGTATTTGCCTGTCTTGAGTTGGATTTTGTGCGTGTCGAGGATTTCAACGTCGACGCGTCCCGGATACCAGGCGGCCGCGGGGCGCTTGGGATCGGAGGCATATTCGAAAGTGGCCTTCACGTCCTCAGCGGCGAAGGGCTTGCCGTCGTGAAACTTCACATCCTTCCTGAGCTCGAACTCCAAGGTGCCTGGATCGATAAGCTTCCAACTCGTGGCGAGGTCCGGTAACACTTCAGTCGGGTTATCCTCCTTCATGGGACAGCTGGTCAGGCGCCCGAAAATCAGCGCCTCCACGTTGAGCTGACCGATGGTCGTATGAGACGTCGGATCCCAGTTGCCCGTAACCGGGCCCATCGACGCCAGCTTGAGCGACTTCTTGTCGGCGGCGCGTGCCTGCCTAAACCCAATCGGATCAATACAACCGAAGCTCGCGGCCGCCGACAAGGCCACGGCGGTTTTGAGCACATCTCTACGGTTCGTCATTTCGTTCTCCTCCCGTTGCTCCCTGCCCGCAACAAGGGGAACCACCGAGCTGCAGGTCATGCACGAACGGTAGAGCAGCAATGCCCGTTCAGTCAAGCCACTTTTTGTGCACGCTCTATTCCGCAATGAACAATTCGACGCCGTGATAGCGAATTGCCTCCATGATTGACTCTGAGGGCATCCGATCGGTCACAATCCTGTCTACGGCCTCGAACTGACAAACCTGCGCCATTCCCACGCAGTCAAACTTCGAGTGATCTGCAAGTATGGTGAGCTTCTGTGCCTGGGCGATCATGGCGCGAGCCACCATCGCCTCCTCCACGTCGAAATCCATGAGACCAAGGCTGCTATCGATCGCGCCGATGGTCAGCACGGCATGATCCGCCCTGAACCGCGTTACCTGTTCCAGGGTAATGGAGCCGACCACCTCTTTGGTGTCCGCATGGCATTCGCCGCCCAGCAGATAGACCTTGCTCCGGCTGCCGCCCTCTTGAACCTTGAGCGCCACCCCGATGGAGTTGGTCACCACGGTACAGCGGACTGCCCCAGCCAGCGCCGCGGCGAAAAATTCCGTCGTTGTACCGGCATCGATCATCACAGTCTCATTGTCTTCGAACAATGCGGCAGCTCGCCTGGCTATCCTTTCCTTCGGGTAGGCATTCTCCGTCAACCGCTGAACGAACGGCGCTTCGACGGACAGTTTCGACTTCTGCGCCCCGCCATGCACGCGGCGCAAAAGGCCGGCGGAATCAAGTTGGGCTAGGTCTCGTCGGACAGTCTCTCGAGACACTTCGAAACGCTGCGCCAACTCCTCTACCTTCAACTCGCCCGCCGTATGAGCCAGCTCCAGCATTGCAGCTCGTCTTTGATCCGGTTCCATTCACTGTCCTCATTCGGTTTTCAAGCGCGGGCTACCATCGAGGCAAGCCGGCCAGTTGTGCTTCTATCTCATCGGCCCATTAATCTCTCCAGGCAAACAGCAGCAACAAACGGAATTCCGAACTCGACAAGGGGCTTGCCTGACCGACGGACCTACGCTACTAATGACCGAACGGTCATCAGAAGTCAAAGTTTTGCATCTTAATTGAATGTTCGGTAACAAAACAACATCCGATATGGACGCGCCGAACAACCCCGTGTCGGCCATTGCCGGACATAAGTTCGACGTGGCGGTCATCGGCGGCGGCGTTGTCGGACTTGCCATACTCCGCCATTTTTCGATGGCGGGGCTGAAATGCGTATTGCTCGAACGCGGCGCCGACATTTTGTCGGGCGCTTCAAAGGGCAACAGTGCGCTGCTCCACACCGGATTTGACGCGCCGTCGGGAAGTCTCGAGCTTGCATGCATCAAGGCAGGCTATGCTGAGTATCTCGACATCCACGAGAAGCTCAACCTTCCATTAGTGAGGAGTTCGGCCCTTGTCGTGGGCTGGTCCGATGAAGAGTGCTCGAAGCTCTGCCGCATAGTGGGCAGGGCGCACGAGAATGGGATCGGCGACGTACGCCTTGTGGGCCGGGCTGAACTCATCAAGCTTGAACCCGCGCTGTCGACGGCGGCGCGGGAAGCCGTACTGGTTCCCGGCGAGCACATCATCGATCCATGGTCGGCGCCTTTGGCTTATGCGCACCAGGCGATCGCCCATGGTGCGGCAATTCTGCGTGCTGCGGAGGTGACCGGCGGAGAGCGGATTCCGGAGGGCTGGCTGCTGCAATGCGCCACTGGAACGGTTGAGGCGCGAATCGTGGTCAATGCCGCCGGAAACTTCGGCGATCTGGTCGAGAAGATAGCAAGGCCGCCGCCTTTCCGGATCACACCGCGAAAGGGCCAGTTCGTCGTTTTTGACAAGCCGGCATCGAAGTTTGTCAACGCGATTATCCTGCCTGTGCCTACGGAGCGCACCAAGGGTGTTGTGCTTTTCCGTACCTGCTTCGGCAACCTGGCGATCGGCCCGACTGCCGAGGATGTGGAGGAGCGCGAGGTCGCGACAACCGATTCCGTAACCTTGGAGCGGCTCAAGGCCCGCGCCATCGAAATGGTGCCTGACCTGGCGAACGTCGGCGTGAACGCTACCTATGCCGGCCTGAGACCTGCCAGTCAGTTCAAGGATTATGTGATAGAGGCATTGTCAGACAGCAACTGGATAACGGTGGCCGGCATCAGATCCACCGGCCTCACGGCGTCCCTGGGGATAGCCCGCCACGTAGGGCGGCTTTACGCCGAGCACTTCGGCGAGTTGCCGAATGAGGGGGAACCAATCTGGACGCCAGTGCTCAATTTAACAGAGGGGCGTCGTCGGCCCTATATGGATGGTGGGCAGATCGTCTGCCACTGCGAGTGGGTTACGCGCGACGAGATCGAGGGTGCGCTCGAAGGCCCGCTGCCGGCCGAGGACCTCGGCGGCCTTAAAAGGCGCACGCGCGCTATGATGGGTCGCTGCCAGGGGTTCAACTGCTCAGCCCATATCGAAGCCATCATACGGGAGAAGCAGCGTGGAGCGGCGTGACGTCGTCATCGTCGGAGGCGGTCCGGCCGGTCTAGCGGCGGCGCGTCGTCTTGCCGATCTCGGCGTTGTATCCGTGACAGTACTTGAACGCGAGCAGGAGGCCGGCGGCATTCCCCGCCATTGCGGTCACGCCGGCTTCGGCTGGGAGAGCCACCGCCGTATCTGGACCGGACCGGAGTATGCTGCGGCGCTACGCCGCGACGTCGAGGGGCTCGATGTCCGCACCGGCCATACGGTTTTGGGTATAGGCGATGGTGTGTTGCGGGTCCAGAACCGCGACGGGATAGTCGAAATCGCCGCCAAGCAAATCCTGCTTGCCACCGGCACTCGGGAGACGCCGCGGTCGGCCCGACTGATCGGAGGATCCCGACCTAAGAGCGTGATGAACACTGGTGCCCTCCAGGCGCATGTCTATATGCATAACTACAAGCCCTTCGGGCGTCCGCTAATCGTCGGCACCGAGTTGGTATCGTTCTCCGCCATTCTCACCTGCCGTCATGTGGGCATCAGGCCGGTGGCTATGATCGAGGAGAATGCAAGCACCACGGCACCTTGGCCGGGCGATCTCGTGGCTCGCCTGGTCTTTGGCGTGCCGGTGTGGACGCACTCACGCCTTCTAACTATCGAAGGCCGTGAGCAAGTCGAGGCGGTAGAGATCTTACGCGGTGGCCGGCGGATGCGGATTGCCTGCGACGGTGTGATCGTAACCGGACTGTTCGTGCCCGAGACGTCGCTACTGGTGACATCGCCGGAGGTGGTGCTCGCCGGAAACGTTCATGGCGCGGTCAAAACCTCGGGACGGTGCTGGCGCGAAGGCTCGGTCGCGGCTCAGAAGATCGCATGGAGCCTCAAATGAAGGTCGTCGCCGTCGATCAGGGTACAACGGGTACCAAGTCCTACACGCTGTCCGATGATGGGCAGTTCGTGGCTGTCACGGGCTTCGAGCACCGTCAGGTCTATCCACAGGCCGGCTGGGTGGAGCACGATCCAGAAGAACTGCTGCGCCATGTGACGGATGCGATCGCCGCCGCTGGGCAAGTCGACGCTATAGGCATCGCTAACCAAGGCGAGACGATCATTGCCTGGGACGCGGCGACAGGTCGACCGATCCACAACGCTATCGTGTGGCAAGACAACCGAACCAACGCATTCACGGCGCAGCTCAAATCGGAGGGTGCCGAGGAGTTGACGCTGAGGGTGGCCGGTCTTCCGCTCGATCCTTATTTCTCAGCATCGAAGCTTCGGTGGATTATCGACCATGTGCCGGTCGCCCAGGAACTTCTGAGAGCCAATAGGCTGCGGCTTGGAACGTCCGAGTCGTTTCTCATATCGCGCCTGACCGGCACGTTCGCAACGGACGTTACGACCGCCTCGCGAACCAGCCTTATGTCACTTGCTACGTTGCAATGGGACGAAGGACTCTGCACGCTCTTCGGCGTTCCGGCCTCCTGCCTGCCGGAAATTCGAGCCACGGCTGGTCCGTTCGGCGAACACCAAGGCATCCCAGTCGCGGCAAGCGTGGTCGACCAGCAGGCCGCACTCTTCGGCCATGGTTGTGCCAAGCCCGGCGATACCAAGATCACTTTCGGCACCGGCGCCTTTGCCCTGTCTGTCGCCGGGCCCAACCGTGTCGACGGCAGCCGCTTTGGGATCTTGCCGACCATAGCATGGAAGATCTCGCAGTCCTCGCCGTGTTTCGCGGTGGAGGGTGGCGTCTACAACGCTGCGTCGGCGGTAAACTGGGCAAGGGGTCTCGGTCTCTTTTCGTCGTACGAGGAGATAAGAGGCTTTGACGCTGAGCCCGCCATTCTGCGCGATCTGGCCTTTGTCCCTGCCCTTTCAGGCCTAGGATGCCCGCACTGGGACCGCAGGGCGTCGGGCATGTGGATTGGCCTCGGCCTCGACACCACCAGGGCGGATATGATGCAAAGCCTGATCGAGGGGGTGGCGCTTCGCACGGCCGAGGTAATTGAGGCCATGAATGGGCTGGTATCAATCGGGGAGAGCATATCCGTGGACGGTGGCATGGCGAGGAACGCCTACCTTCTGCGGGTGCTGGCCGACGTGACGGCGAAGACGGTTTCGGTGCCATCCTCAAAGGATCTGACCGCGCTCGGCACTGCCCGCATGGCGATGCTGGGCTCGGGCGTCGAAAGACTGCCGCCCCTGCCGCAACCGGACCTCACCCTCACGCCCTCTGGGTCATACGGTCCGGCCGCGCGTGAGCGCTTTGCTCAGGCTCTGATGCGCGCTCGTGGTTGGAAGTAGGGAAGTGGGAACCGTGTCGTCACGACGCTGATGGGCATCGACGAACGCTCAAATCCCCATTAACCCGAAACGATCTCGATCTCTTAAGGTACCCCTTCCCCGGGAAGCTTTCCGACGCCGGCCCGGTGCCCAGGCATCACCGCGACAGGCCCGAGGTAGTAGCCTTCGCCCGCCTCCGTGACTGCATTGGGTCACCTGCTGGCCCGAGTCGCTACGTAGATCGAGCGGCCGAAGTCAGAAGCCGCGGGTTTGGGCGATCCACCGCAGCGACCCCGCGCCATTCGCTTCCCTTAATTGCGGCTTATCCTCGAGCTTTTGTTGTAAGGATGCCTCGACAGGGCTTTCGTGTTCATATAATGTATACATTAATACAATGCAGTTGAGGAATCCAATGCACGCAGTTGAAACCCTGGCGGGACAGATGGCGCAATCCGCAAGTCTCCACGACATCAGGAACAGCATTCTGGTCAACGCGGTCGAGCAGGCCGTACAAACATACACCGCAAACAACCGCGCCAGCCGGGAGCTTTTCGAGCGTGCTCAAAATTCCATGCCGGGCGGAAACACAAGGAGCGCGCTTCATTTCGATCCGTTCCCCCTCTATGTCAGCGACAGTGCCGGTGCATATATCCGAGACGTCGACGGTCACCGATATCTCGACGTCCTAGGAGAGTTCACAGCCGGTCTTTACGGCCACAGGGACGATCGCATCGCGAGGGCGGTAGTCAAAGCCACTGAGCGGGGAGCCTCCAACGGAGCCCCAGGCGCCGCGGAGATTGAACTTGCTGAACTTGTCTGTGAACGGTTTCCCGCAATAGAGACCGTTCGGTTCTGCAATTCCGGGACGGAAGCCAATCTATACGCACTAACCTTGGCGAGAATCGCCACGGGACGTCAAAAGCTGCTGTGTTTCTCAGGCGCTTACCACGGCGGGGTCTTCGTGTTCGGCGGCGGTGGCAGCGTAATGAATGTCCCGTTCGATTGGACCGTGTGTCGCTACAATGACGAGAGAGGGGCCGGCGAAACGATCGATCGGTTGGGGTTGGATCTGGCAGCGGTGATCATTGAACCGATGATGAGCAATGGCGGCTGCATCGCAGCCCGACCAGACTTCTTACGTATGCTGCGGGAAAGATGCACTGCCGTTGGAGCGCTGCTGATTTTCGACGAAGTGGTCACGTCCAGGATGGGTCCGGGTGGGCTACAGGAGATCCACGGAGTCCTCCCTGATTTGACAACGCTGGGAAAGTACCTTGGTGCTGGCTTTTCGTTCGGCGCCTTTGGTGGTCGTGCCCGCATAATGGATCTGATGAATCCCACGCGTTCCGATGCACTTCCTCATGCCGGCACATTCAACAACAACGTGTATTCAATGTCGGCTGGTGCGGTAGGCTTGAAGGGGGTATTTACGAAGCAGCAATCCCAGACGCTTTTCGATGAAGGGGAAAATCTGCGAGATCGACTGAACAAGACCGCCAATGCGATATCGCCGGCGGTTCAATTCACGGGCTGCGGATCCGTGATGAATATCCATTTCGTTCGCGGTGAGATCAGTTGCCCCGAGGATGTCGCGCACGAATCGAAGGATCTCATGAAGCTGTTTCATTTCGATCTCCTCGAGGCGGGCGTTTACGCGGCGCGCAGGGGGCAAATCAATCTCAGCTTGCCGATGACGCTTGAAGACCACGATACGATAGTGACGGCGGTGGCCGGATTCCTGCAGCGGCGAAAGCCGCTGATTGATGCGACAATTTGAGATCGACAGCAGCAATTCTGGGTGGGCCATGACATTCGAACCCCATTTCAAACACCGCAATCTTCCCGACCAGGTCGCAGAACATATTGTTGTTTTGCTGGCGAATGGTGATCTGCAACCGGGACAGCGGTTGTTCGAGAAGGATATCTGTCAGCTTTTGGGCGTCAGTCGGATTCCGGTTCGCGAAGCCCTTCGCATCCTTCAGACGCAGGGCGTCGTCACCACGGAACCCAATCGTGGAACCTTCATCACCGAGTTCGGTTCGGATGAGACATCGGAGATGCTTGAGGTGCGCCTGAGCGTCGAGCGCATCGCACTTCGGCGTCTGCTGAAACAGGTCGCCGCCCGGCCCGAAATCATCAGCGAATTGCAGGATTCGATCGACGAAATGCGGCGGGCAGCGAAACTGTCGGACCAGCTTGCGTATTGCCGCGCTGATCTTGGGTTTCACAGCCGGATGGTCGAACTCTCGCAGAGTCCAGTACTCAAGCCGATCTGGGATTCGCTCGCTCGTGGTGTTCTGGTTTTCCTGATGCAGGAGAGAAATGTCGCCTTCGACTACGAAGCGTCGATCCGCGACCACGAACTGCTCGTCCAGATGATCCGCGACCGCAAGAGAGGCGCCCTTGATCAGGAGATCGAGCGTCACATCATGGGATATCTAAAACAGCATCGCGAGGTGCAGTCGGAAGCGCAGAAGATGAAAGCCCAATGATCGTTTCATCGAGAAAGCTGGGCCGCAGCGGCGTCTCGCTATCGCCGGTCGGTTTGGGAGGAGTTCCACTTGGCGAAATCTATGCTCGTGTAAACGAGACTGTTGCTCAGGAAACGATGTCAGCGGCGTGGGAAGCGGGCATACGCTACTACGACACGTCGCCTTGGTACGGGCGGGGATTGAGCGAACTGCGCTTCGGCAGCTTGCTGCGGCAAAAACCGCGCGGCGAATTCGTGCTGTCGACGAAAGTTGGCCGTACGTTTCACCGGCCGAGCGATCCGTCGTCTTTCAAGGGGGAGTTCTGGGCTGGCGGCCTGCCGTTCGAACATCGGTTCGACTACACTTATGATGGGATCATGCGCTCATATGATCAGAGCCTGATGCGGCTGGGGCTCAACACCATCGACCTCCTGCTTATCCATGATCTCGACGTCGCTGAAATCGGATCCGAAGACCTGGTGAAACATCACTTCAGGGATATGGAGCGATCGGGATGGCGTGCCCTGGAGGCGCTTCGCCATTCGGGCGAAATCTCGGCCATCGGAGCGGGCGTCAACATCCTTGGCACAATCCCGGAATTTCTCCGACGCTTCGACCTCAACTTTTTCCTGGTGGCGATGCCTTACACGCTTCTCGATCAGGAGGTGCTCAACGAGGAATTCCCGCTTTGCCGAGAGCGAGGTGTTGGGATCGTCGTAGGCTCTCCCTACGCGTCCGGAATCCTGGCAACGGGCACAAACACCCCCGATCCATACTATAACTACCTGCCGGCTACCCGGACGGTTCTTGAGAAAACAAGGCGGATAGAGGCCGTCTGCACACGATACGACGTTCCACTCAAAGCGGCCGCGTTCCAGTTTCCGCTTCGCCATCCAATCGTTGCGAGCGTCGTGTCGGGGGCCGGAACGCCTGCCCAGGCAACCGAGAACGCGCGCTTGCTGGACGTCAGAATCCCGGAGGAGTTCTGGCAAGAATTAATGTCTCTCGGCCTCCTGCATCCAGACGCCCCTCAAGCTCGGGCGGCATAGGCGATGGCCAGCGACACCCTACGACCTCCTGCGCATGTCGCCTTTCTTGGCTTGGGCAAGATGGGCGTGCCGATGGCCAATGCGATTGCAAAGGCAGGGTTTCGCGTTCGATCATGGACAAGATCCCAGCGAAGACCCGACGCTCTCGCAGAAGCGGTGGAATTCCTCCCATCACCGCTTGCGGCGGTGAACGATGCCGCCGCCGTTGTTGCGATGCTTGCTGATGGCAATGCCACCGATGCCGCGCTTTTCGGCTCGGGGGTCGCCGACAGGCTGTCACCGGGGACGATCATTGTCGACATGGGTACCTCCGGACCCGAAGTGGCCAGCGTGCATAGCCAAAGGTTTGCGATGCAGGGCTGCGCTTATCTGGATGCTCCGGTTTCCGGCGGCGTCGCCGGCGCCATGAACGCCTCTCTCACCATCTTTGCGGGAGGCGAGTTCCGGGATTTCGAACGGGTGAAGTCGATCCTGGACACGATGGGAACACCGCATCACCTCGGTCCGGTAGGCGCCGGGCAGACCGCAAAACTAGCGAACCAGATCATCGTGGCCGTTTCGATCGCGGCGCTCGCCGAAGGGCTGACGTTCGCCGAAGGACACGGCCTCGACGCTGTCAGGTTGATCGAGGCGCTCAAGGGAGGCTTCGCCGACAGCGCGGTGTTGCGTCAGCACGGCCCGCGCATGGCCGCTCGCGACTTTTCGGCAGCCGGAGCGATGCGGCTTCATCTCAAGGATCTTCGTTTGGCCAAGGGCGGGAACTCAGAGACGTTTTGTCATTTGTGGCACGCGAACAAGGCCCTGGATGTTTTCGAGGCTCTGGTCGCTCAAGGCTTGGGTGACACCGATCACAGCGGCTACGTCGTGGCATATGGGGCGCCGGGTCCGTGCCCATCGTCTTCCTGATTGACCTGTAGCGCGTGCCTGAACGTGTATCTCGATCCAGCCCTCTTGATTTGTTAGAATGTATACATTATGACAATGTCAGTGATGAAGATCGCTACAAAAAGCGGCCAACCAAGAGACCGGGGAACGATTATGAGAAGCTACCTATGCGCACTTACATGCGCTGCTGCGACAGCATTCGGATCAACGGCGTCGTTCGCGGCCGACATCAAGCCCGCCCTCCTTTACGATCTTGGCGGTAAGTATGATCACTCCTTCAACGAGAGCGCGTTCAACGGCGCGGAGAAATTCAAGAAGGAGAAAGGAATCTCCTTCTCGGAATTCGAGCCCAGCAACGACGCTCAGCGTGAACAAGCCTTGCGGACGTTCGCCCAGCGAGGTGCCGATCCCATCGTTACCGTCGGCTTCACATGGGCGCTGGCGCTCAAGAAGATCGCTCCGCAATATCCAAAGACCCGTTTCGTGACCATCGACAACACCGTCGATCTGCCGAACGTGAAATCCATCGAATTCCGCTACAACGAACTCGCGTTCCTGGTCGGAGCGTTGGCGGGCATCAAGACCAAGACGGGTACTGTCGGGTTCGTTGGCGGCATGGATATTCCGCTAATTCGTGATTACGAGTGCGGCTACGAGACGGGTGCGCGTCACACGAATCCCAAAGTCACTGTTCTGCAGAACATGACGGGAACCACTCCGTCGGCATGGACTGATCCGGCGCGCGGCCGCGAATTGGCGTTGGGGCAGTTCGATCGAGGCGCCGACATAATCTTCGGGGCAGCGGGAGGTACCACAATGGGCATTCTGCAGGCTGCGGCCGACGCCAACAAGCTCGCCATCGGTGTCGACTCCAATCAGAACGGTATACACCCGGGCCACGTGCTGACCTCGGCAATGTCGGCGACGGACGTTGCTGTCTACACGGCGCTCTCTGAGGCCGCCGATGGAACCTGGAAGGCTGGGGCCACGAGCCTTGGTGTCAAGGAAGGTGGCGTCAACTGGGTCATCGACGAGAACAATCGCCCGCTGTTGACCGATGACGACATTGCGAAGGTGGACGCCGTCAAAAATGATATCGTCAGTGGCAAGGTCAAGGTGCCTGAGTACGCACAAACCAACTCGTGCCCTGCCCGCTGACGCCGAGGTGTCAAGGAGGGTCGGCCGGGTACTGAGCTGTCCATGTCGTAGTCTTGGTCATCTCCGAGCCTGAGCATCTTCACCGTTGCCCCCTCCGCCCAGCGCCGACGGCAGCCGTGAAATCGCGCGCTATCGGGCAGTCCTTGTCTGCCCGTCTTCGATAGGAGAATCGAAATGACACGCCAGCTTTCTACAATTCTCTCTGCCGCCGTTATAGCACTGGACTTAACGACCTTTTCTCTTGCTGCCGACATCAAGCCGGCTCTGCTTTACGATCTCGGTGGCAAGTTCGACCGCTCCTTCAACGAGAACGCATTTAACGGCGCCGAGAAGTTCAAGACCGAGAAAGGCATCTCCTTCCTCGAGTTCGAACCGAACAACGACGCCCAGCGCGAACAGGCACTACGGACCTTTGCAAACCAGGGCGCAAGTCCCATCGTCACGGTGGGCTTCACATGGGCGCTAGCGCTGGAGAAGGTCGCTCCCCAATATCCCGACACGCGCTTCGTCATTATCGACAATAAGGTCGACCTTCCGAACGTGCAGTCGATCGAATTCGCCTACAACGAAGGCGCTTTCATCGTCGGCGCGCTCGCAGGCCTCAAGACCAATACCGGAACCATCGGCTTCGTCGGGGGCATGGACATTCCCATCATTCGCAGCTTCGAATGCGGGTACGAAACCGGCGCCCGTCACACCCGTCCCGACATCAAGGTCATTCAGAACATGACCGGGACGACGCCGTCTGCCTGGACGGATCCGGCCCGCGGTCGCGAGCTCGCTCTAGGTCAATATGATCGAGGTGCGGATATCGTTTTCGCGGCTGCCGGTGGCACCACCATGGGTGTTCTTCAGGCGGCCGCCGATGCCGACAAACTGGCGATAGGCGTCGGCACGAACCAAAACGGCGTGCACCCAGGCCATGTCCTCACCTCTGCAACCGCCGGGATCGACGTTGCCGTTTACCGGACGCTGTCTGATGCGTCCGACGGAAAATGGAAGGCGGGAGTGCTGCGGCTCGGCGTCAAGGAGGGCGGCGTGGGTTGGTTTGTCGATGAAAACAACCGTCCGCTTCTGACTGATGATGACATCGTCAAAGTCAAGGCAATCGAAGCCGACATCGCGAGTGGCAAGGTCAAGGTCCCAGAATACATCGCGACCAACTCCTGCCCTAAAGCACAGTGACGGGTTCATAAGGCAGATGCTTCAAATCGCTGGATATACGGATCAATGGGTGGTTTCGCCCGGTGAGAAGGTCGGTGTTCGGGTATCGTCCCGCCATCCATCGTTCCACGCGCGGTTTGTGCGCCACCTCGGAGCGATCGAAAATCCCCAACACTGGTCATCGAAAACAGTGGAAATCGACGAAGCGCGAAGCGGGCCACATCCGGCGACCGAGCGGCCGCTGAAACTCGGCTCTTTCTTCAAGGTCGACGTCACCCATCAGTTCAACCAAGTCGCCTTGGTTCTGATCTTCGATCTTTTCCCGACCCACTTCGGCACGGACGGCGGGACCGTCGCTACGATTGATTTCGGGCAGTGGCAACTCAGCCTGCGCCATGATCCATCAGGCGCGCTTTTCGTGGTCGCCGGAAATCTGGATGCTCAGGAAATCAGGAAATTTGACCTCCTCAAACTCCATCCTCTGAGATGGCAAGGGGTAGCTGTCCGGCTGGATCTCTCCAATGGAATGCTTGATACTTCCGTTGTCGGTTCGTCAGCGCAATTCGAGTCTGTTCGCGTAGGCGGTGCTTCTCCCAGCACTTCGCTGACAGGGTTTGCACTCGCCGGCCGATCCACAACCGATGGGATGCGTGGCGACTTTGACGGCAAGGTCGCATCGCCTTCCTTGTTTGGGACTGTGCGGCCGCTAACGCAGGTGCTGGCTTTTCAGGAAACATCGGAGCGCATCGCGCGCTGGGATTTCGGGTTCGAACAAGGATCATTCCGTGCGCCGGACGAATGGGGCAATTGTCGGCCCGGCCAATTTTTCAACAGCCCCACCCGAGCGGTTACGTCATCGTCCTGGGATGGGAGAAACAACGATTTTCGCGAATGCGGTTCGCAATATGATGCAGCCTGGTTTCACCGCGACGACCTAGGCGATGCCGGATGGCCTGTCGATTTTGAGCTGACTGTCCCGGCAAGTGCTACGGGCGCCTGCTCGATCATCCTTTCCGCTTCAGAGGACGTCGACTGGGCGGATCGCGCCAGTTTCGATGCGTTGCCTCTGTTTGTGCGGCCGCCTTTGACGTCGAATTCGCGCGTCGCGCTGGTTTTGCCAACTTTCTCTTATCGAGCCTACACCAACAACACCTTTGCGGAAGAAGCCGATCCAAAGGTGTTCCAGCTGAAGAAGGCCTCGGTTTCGAAGCCACTGTACGACTATGCGATCGATCACGATCTGAAATCGCTCTACAGCCTCCACAGCGACGGATCTGGCGTGTGTCTGGCTTCACTGAAACGGCCGCAGGTCACCACCAGGGCCGACTTCGATTCCCAATTGCAGGGTTTTCCACATCAGTTCTCGGCGGACCTCGCGATCATTGGATGGCTTCATGACCTGAAGGTCGACTTCGACATCCTCACCGACGAGATGTTGCATGACGGCGGACATCCCATACTCGCCCCGTACGACGTGATCTTGACAGGTTCCCACCCCGAATATGCCAGCGCCGCCCTGCTTGATGCCTACGAGGATTTCGCTGCGACGGGCGGGTCCATCATGTATCTGGGCGGCAACGGCTTTTACTGGTCGATCGGGCTGAATGCGGACGTACCCGAGCTGATCGAGGTGCGCAGGGCGGAAGGCGGGCGAACCTGGTCGGCGGGTCAAGGCGAACGGCGTCAGCAGCTTGACGGTCGCGAGGGCGGTATCTGGCGCGGGCTGGGCCGCGCGCCGAACAGGCTGTTCGGCGTTGGCTTCTGCGCACACGGTTTTTCAGGCGACGGAATCTACAGGGTCGAGCCGTCGCTGAGGCCGGAAAATCTTCCCCGACACCTGGCGGCGGCATTTCGACAGATCGGAGACCGCCGGTTCGGTGTGGCTGGTCTGGAACTCGACCGATACGCTCCGGAGCTCGGTTCGCCCACCGACGCGATCATTCTTGCGCATGCCGAAAGCATGCCATCCGGCTATGTGCCGACCGTCGAGGAGCTTACCGGCCTCGACGTCCTGATCGTTGATCACAGTGCCGCACTGCGCGCCATGGTCAGGGGAGACATCGTGCTTTTTCGGCATGAGGGCGGCGGCCAGATTTTTTCCGTCGGCTCCATCCGCTGGACGAACGGGCTTCTGGACCCCGACGACAAAATGCACGTTGCATCGGTGACCGAGGCCGCGTTGCGCGACCTGCTTGAAGACGCCGCGTTGAGACGTGGGACCATATCAGCCGAAGGGTGGGCGGCATGCTGATCACAAAGCCAGAGTCAATCTTGCAGGCAGTGCCGCCCGCCATCGAGTTCATCGGCCTGACCAAGAAGTTCGGGTCGCTTCTCGCCAACGACAACGTCAGTTTCGCGATCAGCGCGGGAACGATCCACGGCATCGTGGGTGAAAATGGCGCCGGAAAATCGACGCTCATGAGTACGCTTTTCGGCCTATACAAACCGGATGCCGGCGAAATCAGGCTCAACGGGAAGGCAGTTTCGATCAGAAGCCCTTCCGCCGCCATCCAGCGCGGCGTTGGCATGGTCCATCAGCATTTCGTGCTCGTGGACCGCCTGACCGCGCTGCAAAACGTGATCGTTGGCTCCGAGGGCCGGTTCTGGCTTGGTGGAAAGACCAGCGCCTGCCGTGAAAAGGTGACGGCCATCCAGCAGCGCTATGGCCTCGCGTTCCCGCTCGACGCGACGATCCGATCCCTCCCGGTCGGCGTCCAGCAGCGTGTCGAGATTGTCAAATCACTCTACCGGGACGCCGAAATCCTGATCCTCGACGAGCCCACCAGCGTTCTGACGCCCGACGAAGTCAAAGGCCTGTTCCACGTCTTTCGCAGCCTTGCCGCCGAGGGCAAGACAATCATCCTGATCACGCACAAGCTCCAGGAAGTCTTGGACGTGACAGACAATGTGACGGTGCTGAGACAAGGGCGCTGCATTGTCACGACACCAACAAACTCGGTCACCCGCGCCTCCCTCGCGGAGATGATGGTTGGGAGAAAAGTCGGGCGTATCTCGGATGCCAGAGCACCTGCCACGGGCGACGTAAAGATCGACGTTCGGGATTTAACGTTCCGTGATCCGTCGGAAACGGTGAGGGTCAATGGCCTGTCGTTCGACGTTCATGGCGGAGAGATCCTTGGAATTGCCGGCGTTTCTGGAAACGGCCAGACCGAATTGCTTTCGATGCTTGCAGGTCTCGTGAGCCCATCGGATGGCAATATCCAACTCGGGTCTCTAACCGTCACGCCAAGCCAGCCGACGTCTCCGATCAAAGTGCGGGCCAGCGGTGTCGCTCATGTGCCCGAGGATCGATTGCGACATGGTCTCGTGCCGAAATGGAGCGCATTGGAGAATAGTGTCCTTGGACTGCAGCGATCCGGAAAGGTCGCCGGGTTGGGTAACTGGATCGTGCGGTCGAAAATTGCTGAATGGTGCCGCGAGTTAATGATCGCGCACGATGTCAGGCCTCCGGATCCGCATCGGCCGATCCGTGTTTTTTCCGGCGGCAATCAGCAGAAGCTGGTGATCGGGCGGGAACTGGCGCTCGACCCCGAGATCATTCTGATCGGCCAGCCGACGCGGGGCGTCGACATCGGCGCCATCGAGAGCATCCACCGCAAGCTTCTCGCGCAGCGGCAGGCCGGCAAGGCCATCCTTCTTGTGTCCGTCGAACTCGAAGAGGTGATGGATCTTTCGGATCGTATCCTGGTCATGTTTGAAGGCCGTTCGATGGGTGAACTGAATCGCGATGAATTCGACGAACGTGTGATCGGCCTCATGATGGCCGGCTCGCAGCGCGACAGCGCTATCGAACAGATAGGGGGAGGAGAAGGCTGATGCGCCGCATGTCAACTGTCGTCGGCGGCGTCCTCGCCGCTTTCATCAACATCTTCATCGCTGTCGCACTTGGCGGCATCTTGATTCTGGCAGTGGGCGAAGATCCGATCGCCGCACTCGATGTCGTGCTTCAGGGCGCCTTCGGAAGCTTGGACGGACTAAGCTACACCTTGCACTATGCCACGAACTTCATCTTCGCCGGTCTGGCCGTGGCAATCGCGGCGCAGGCCAACCAGTTCAACATCGGCGGCGAGGGGCAGGCCTATCTCGGCGGCCTTGGGGTAACACTGCTGTGCTTCGCGATGCCGGGCTTTCCCTGGTATGTCGCCTTGCCCTTCGGGATCGTCGCCGCGATGGTTTTTGGCGCTATCTGGGTCGCCGTTCCCGCCTACATGGTCGCGCGACGGGGCAGCCATCTCGTCATCACGACGATCATGTTCAACTTCCTGGCCTCCCTGTTGATGATCTACCTGATCGTCAATCAATTCCGGGAAGCCGGTTCCATGATCCCGGCAAGCGCGGCAATCTCATCTTCTCTTGAACTGCTTCGCTTCGACCAGATCCTCGCCGCCGTGGGAATTCAGGTTCCGGAGTCTCCTCTCAATGTAACCATTCTCGTGGCGCTGGCTTGCTGTGTTCTTGCGACCTATCTGATCTGGCACACGCGATGGGGCTACGAATTGCGTGCGGTCGGCGCCAACTCCGAAGCTGCGGCGTTCGCGGGCATTCCGGTCAATCGCGTGATTATCCAGGCGATATGCATCTCTGGCGGGCTTGCCGGACTGATCGGCGTCAACGAGATCATGGGGGCGCAGCATCGTCTGATGCTCGACTTTGCCTTTGGGTATGGGTTCACCGGAATTGCCGTCGCCCTCATCGGCGCCAACCATCCAGCAGGCATCATCCCGGCGTCGATCCTGTTCGGTGCGCTCTATCAGGGTGGCGCCTCGCTTTCGTTCCTGTTTCCATCGGTTTCAAGAGACGTCGTCATTGTCCTCCAAGGGCTGGTGATCCTGTTCGCCGGCGGGCTGGTGCATGTGTTGCGCCCACTCGCCACAAACGTGGTCGAGGCCTTTCTGGTCCGGATGGGTATCGCCGGGGAACGCATCTGATGGACTATCTCGCTTTGCTCCTGATTACCGCCTCAGCACTTCGCCTCGCTGTCCCTGTTGTGCTTGCAGCCATTGCGGGCCTCTACGCGGAAACATCCGGCCTGATCGATATCGGCATGGAGGGCAAAATGCTGGTAGGAGCCTTCGCCGCCGGCGCATTCGCCTCGCTGTCCGGAGATCCTTGGATTGGATTGGCTGGGGCGATGGCCATGGCAATCGTCATTGCCATGGCGCAAGGCTTCGCCTCCATCACGTTGCGCGGCAATCAGTTGGTGATCGGACTGGCCATCAACATCATCGCGAGCGGGCTGACCGTCTTCCTGGGCATAGCTTGGTACCAGAGGGGCGGCCAGACGCCGCCGCTCGCCGATGCCGCCAGATTTCCCTCCCTGAAACTTCCCTTCGCCGAGAGCGTCGCTCACGTTCCGGTGGTGGGGCCTCTCTACAATGTGGTGTTGAGCGGCCACACAATCCTTGGCTACCTCGCTTTTGCGGTGGTGCTTGCCACCTGGTTCATTCTGTATCGCAGCAGCTACGGGCTGCGGCTAAGGGCTTGCGGTGACAAACCGGAAGCCGTCGACACGGCGGGCGTTTCGGTCATCGGGCTTCGCTATTCGGCACTGATCGTCAACGGCGCGCTTTGCGGCGCCGCTGGTGCCTATCTTGCGATCGTCCAGGGCGGCGCCTTCTATCGGGACATGACCGCCGGGCAAGGGTTCATGGCGCTCGCGGCGTTGATCTTCGGCAACTGGCGTCCAGGCAGGGTGCTTGCCGCCTGCCTTCTGTTCGCTTTCGCCGACGCAATCCAGGGGCGACTTCAAGGCTCCGTGCTCGCCGGCTTCGAAGTGCCGACGCAATTGATTCAGGCGCTGCCCTATTTGCTCACGATCCTCTTGCTCGCCGGGGTTGTCGGCCGGGCGGAAGGGCCCGCAGCCGCTGGCAGGCCCTATGTCAAGGGCGAACGCTGAACAGACATAACCAACGGGTCTGCCGAACGCGGTTTTCGCGGAATCTCATGAACGCGTAAAAGGGAAATACGATGAAGACGAAAGTAATTGTCGATACCGACACGGGCGTGGACGACGCGATGGGATGCGCGCTCGCGCTCAGGTCGCCGGAACTGGACGTTGTGGCCTTCACGTCGGTCTTCGGAAATGTCAGCGTCGAGCTCACGACAGAAAACACCGCATACTTGATGGAGGTTTTTGATCGGACAGACATTCCGCTTGCCAAAGGAGCTGGCCGTGGTCTGGTCGGCAGCCCAAGCTTCACGCCATTTGTTCATGGCGACGACGGCGTTGGGAACGCGGGTTTCGAAAAGGCAAGCAAGGTCAAGCCGGTCAAAGCGTCCGCGGCAGCACTTACGGTAGATCTTGCGCGCGCCAATCCAGGAGAAATCACCTACATCGCGCTCGGGCCACTGACCAATCTGGCCCTTGCACTGGCGATCGATCCTGACCTTCCAACTTACCTCAAGAAAGTCGTTTGGATGGGAGGAGCGGTTTATGTGCCCGGCAACGTCACTCCCGTGGCGGAAGCCGACGCGTGGCATGACCCGGAAAGCGCTCAGATGGTGCTGCAGCAGTCCGGCTGGGAGGTCGAAATGGTTGGCCTCGACGTGACCGACGACACCCTGCTCGATGAAAAAGATCTCGAGAGGCTGAAGGCTGGCAGCGGGCAGGGCCGTTACCTGGCGGCGATGATGCCGTTCTATATGAACTTCTATTCAAAAAAACTTGGCCGCTACGCTTGTGCGGCTCACTCGGCTTTGACGGTTGCCGTCGTTGCCGACCCGAACATCGTCACGGCTTCGGAAAAGCTGCCGGTTCAAGTCGAACTCAAAGGCTCGATTACTCGTGGAATGACAGTTGCTGACCGTCGGACAAACGGGGCCAATGGCGGAGATCGTCAGTGGGCTGACACGCCTTTGACAAAGGTTCTTCGTGATGTCGACCGCGAACGCTTCCGGGAAATGTTCCTGAGCCGCATCGAAGTTTAAGGCGTTCAATGATCCGTTGCGGGGTAATCATTGAATGAGAGCTGCTACCGAAGGATTTCGGCCAGACTACGCGGACGCTGTTGCAGGTGTCCGCGTAGCCGAACACCTGAAAGATTTCGATTGGCGCATTGTTGGAACGCCGCCACTCGGTATCGCGACCGCGAACAGCGACATCGACATCATTTGCCACGCTTCAGATTATGAGCGGTTTGCGAAAGTCGTTTGGGGTTCGTTTGGCTACTGTCTCAATTTCTCGTTGAGACAATGGACTTCCGGCGGACGATGCGTTGTCTGCGATTTCTTCTTCGATGGCTGGGAATTCCAGGTTTTTGGAGATTGTCGAGCTATCGTCGACCAGTCAGCCTGGCGGCATTTTGTCGTCGAGCAGCGCCTTCTCAATCTTGGTGGCGAGACGCTGCGGCAGCGCGTTTTTGCGGAGCGATTGGAAGGATTAAAGACCGAACCGGCGTTTGCAAAGGTTCTGGGACTCGACGGCGATCCATTCTCCGAAATGCAGAAACTGTTTGAAGCCAAAGATGAGCATTTGCACCTCCTCATTGCCAGGAACTCTTAGAGCGCTTCTGAAGGGGATCTTAAGCTCCGAGGTTTTGTATCATGTAATGGACCCTTTTGGTGGTCTATTAGGAAGCGAGCGCTGTGGCGCTCTCCCGCCATTCGTTGCACCCATCTCCAATCCCGGAAAATTGGAACCATGACGCAGACAATTGGAAGTCAAGGACCTGTATGTCGGAAAGTCTCTGAACCGCGATCCGGAAATGGGCATGAGGGGAAGGCCTTCTCTTGCGGCCGAGCCAAGGTCTCGGCCGACCCTTCTGCGGGGAGACCCGCCTCCCCTTTAGAGATCCTCAAGGGGAGATTATTCGCTCCACTACCGGCTCTCTAGCCGAAGCGGTTGGCCAGCAGGCCGCGCACGTCGGGCTTGAGCACGAACAGGCCGCCCTCGGAGGGATTGGCGGCAAGATACTCCTCGCTCATCGTGAAGCGCGCGGAGGTCACGAACAGCGTGTCGAGACCTGCGCCGCCGAAGGCACAACTCGTCGGCCAGTTGCAGGGCAGTTCGACGATCCGGTCCAACCTGCCGTCGGGTGCGATGCGGGCGAGGCAGCTCCCGCCCACCACCCGGCAGTTCCAGACATGGTCCTCGGCGTCGAGACACGAGCCGTCCGGCAGGCCGCGCCCGAAACCAGTGAAGAAGGGGCGTGCTTCGCCGAGCCCCGCCTCTTCTTGTCCCAGCCATAGCTGTAGAGCGCGTTCTTCATGGTGTCGGCGGTGACGAAGCGTCCGTCAGGCAGCCATGTCATGGTGTTGGTGATGCCGAAACGGTCCTCACTCAGCGATGTCACCCTGCCGTCGGGGCCGACCCGGCAGAGCCGGCCTTCGTCGCTTGCGATCGCCATCGGCGCGTCGTCCGGCCCGATACTGTTGGCCATCGTGCCGACCCACAACGAGCCGTCCGGCGCGACGACGCCTTCGTTGAGTCTTGTTCCGGGCCGGTCGGCCTCGCGATGGTCGCGCCGGCGAAACCAAAGGGAGAGATCCACATGACCACCGAACACAAAACCGCCCAAGTCACGGCGTTTATATTGTCGAGGGTGAAGGCGACAACGCTTACGTTAATTTGTCAAGACGGCGCCTAGGTTAAGTGCGGCTGCCAGCGTCTTCGATGAAGAAACCCCATCAAAGCCTGGGATCAAACAGCTAGCGCCACCCGGTAGCGCAGCACAGGGCCGCCAGCCTCATAGCCAAGTTCGGCGAAGAGCCAGCGGATTGCCGGCAGTGCATCAAAATAAGGGTGCAGCAGATAGCGGTCCGCAGCCTGCGGCTGTTCGGCTAGTTTAATGTGATTGCAGGCATGGCAGATTGGGACGAGGTTGGCCGGGCAGATGTTCAGTTCCCGGTAGTCCATCTTGGGCAAGAAGTGATCGACCTCATAGACTTCGCCGAAAGTGCAATAAGGACAGTAGCGTGCCGAGTTTCGAATCATGTCGCATGCCCAACGACCACGACCCTCCTTGTCCACAAGACGGTTGTCGTAGAGGGGGCGGACAAGTTTTTCCTCGGGGGCCGTGAGGTCGATCGGAGCAAGACCGGCCAGCCCGCCGCCCGCAGCCGCGCCAACAAAGATCGCACCGGCATCCACTATTCGGTCGCCGAGGTTCACAAGGGTAGCGCGGTCGGCAGTCCTTTGTGTCTGGGCGACGCAATCATCAAATAGCGACCGGTGATCGATCTCAGGCACAGGGAGAGGGAGCAAGGCTATTCCTCTCCGGCCACGAATGCGCGGGTAGGAACATGGCCTCAACGCCGATATCGCCGATGCCGGGATCTGAGGATACGATCCGTATAGCATCGAGCCAGCGTTCTAGGCGCTGAGGTTCGGCCGAGACGTTGTTCAGGGACTGCCCAAACTCGGCATCTAGCTCGTCCGTGACGCAACACCATGATACGGGCGTCGGCTCGGTGGGACGGCAGCAATTCTCCAGCGATGCGCTTGGCCTCTTCGGCATAGAACTCGACATAGGACGCCGCGTAGTCAATCTCGCCGAGCGCCTCTGCGAGGCTTGCCCTGCTCGCTTGTGAGGATTGTGGCGAGGTCCCACTTGTTGGCAAGGATTAGATCGAACCATTTGCGCAGCACTGGGCTGCGCTCCTTGGCTGTCTTGGCCGCCCACGGGTGGAACGCTTCGGCAGCAGCCTCGACAGCTTCAGTCGCCTCACTCGCACCATGGTTGGGCACCTTGCCAACGACGTCGCCATTGGCCGGATTGGTCACCACCACACTGGCTTCGCCTACGAAGGCGCCGTTGAAATAGGCCTGTGATTTGAGCAGGCCGGGGTCGATGAGTGTGCGCATTGCAGGTCCCGATCGGCCTCAGCCTACGTGTTTGCTCGACGGACGACGGCATTCAGAAGCACGTTGACACCAGGGACGGTGTATTCGAGTTCGATGTGCTCCGCCTCGTTGTGGGTGATCCCATTCCTGCAGGGAGTGAAAATCATGGCTGCAGGCGCGACTTTTGAGACATGGTAGGCATCATGCCCTGCCGCACTCAGCATGTGCTTGTGCGAGACACCGAGGTCGGCCGACACCGTGCGGATGAGGTTGATCAGCCCCGCATCGAAGGCGATGTTTCCGAACGACCATTCCTTGACGACTGCCCCTACGACACGCGCCTGCTTGGTCGCAATCGCGATCGTGTCGAGAACCTCGCGGTACATTTCCGCCGCCGTACCGGCATCGGGGTGGCGAACGTCGACTATGACGTCGGCGCTATCGGCGATAATGCCATATCGGTTTGGTGAAACCTCGATGCGGGCGCAGGTCGCTCGCCCGTTGGGTTCGTACCCCCAGCCGATTTCATTGGCCTTGGCTATCAAGATTGCGGCCGCAACCAGGGGATCCTTGCGGGCCTTCATCGGTGTCGGGCCGCAATGGGCGTTCTCTCCGGTGAAGTGTATTTCGGCGCCGAAGGACGTGAAGCCGCCTGTGACGATGCCGACGTCCACGCCCTCTTCCTCGAGGACAGGGCCTTGCTCAATGTGCAACTCGAAATAACAATCGATGTCCGTGCGGTCGCGATCCTGCTCGCCTCTATAGCCAATGCGTGCGAGTTCGGCTCCCAGCAGCGTGCCGGCATCGTCCGGCTGCGCCAGGACCCAGTCGACATCGTGGACGCCAGCGAAGGCGCCGGCACCCATCATCGGCGGCTGGAAACGCACACCTTCCTCATTCGTCCAGCAAACCACCTCGATCGACCGTCTGGTCTGCACCCCCTTGTCATTGAGGGTACGCACGACCTCCAGTCCGGCGAGGACACCGAGGATGCCGTCGAACCTGCCCCCGGCTATTTGCGTGTCCAGATGGCTGCCTATCAATACAGGCTTGAGTGCCGGATCGAGCCCGATGCGTCGCGCGAAGATGTTGCCGACCTTATCGATTTCGACGGAACAACCGGCCTCCCGGCACCAGCGGACAAAGAGATCGCGCATGGTTTTGTCTTGGTCGGTCAGCGCCAGGCGGCACAGGCCTCCCTTCATGCCTGCGCCGATGGTTGCGGACACCATCAAGGTATCCCAAAGCCGCCTACCGTCGATTTCGAGTGCGTTGGTCATATGCAGCCAGCCTTTGTAGGACAGTCGTCTCTGCGCAGGGAAAGAGCGCCAGCCGTCGAGTTAGCAGACGCTGGCTGTTACAGAAATTTCGATGTAACAATTTTCACTTAGAGAGAGCTCTAAGTATCAGGAAGTGCCCGATGTCCTTGCCGGTGATCAGTAATGTCGATCTCAAGCTGCTCAGCGTCTTCAGGACGGTTGCGCGCAGTGGCGGGTTCTCGCTTGCGCAGGCAGCCCTAAACGTGAGCCAGGCCACCATCAGCATCCACATCAAGAACCTTGAGACCCGTCTGGGGCTGACACTGTGCCAGCGAGGACGAAGTGGTTTCGCTCTAACAGAGGACGGACAGCGCGTGTACGACGCATCGAACGCCCTCTTCAACCACATCGAGGATTTTCGCAGCCTCGTCCTTGGCTACGAACGCCTGGTCGGCGAACTTCAAATCGCGGTCATCGACAATTCGGTATATCACCCGACATTCCAACTTGGCCGGGTCATCCGCGCCTTCGGGCTGTTGGACCACAATGTCGACATTACGGTCCACGTGGCGCCGCCGAACCAGTTGGAGCAGATGGTGCTCGGCAGTCAGGCCCATATCGGGATTGGCTTCTTTCCCCGCAGGTTATCGCAGCTGGAGTATGATCCTGCCTTCACCGCCGACATGGAGGTCTACTGTGGAAGTCAGCACCCGCTCTTCGACGTGCCCGAGGACAAACTCAGCCCTCAGCTAATATCGCAATACAGGCACGCCCAACGTGGCTATGTTTCCTACGATCAACTGCCTGAGAATGAAAAGCACTTCAATTTCACAGCCCGCGCGCAAGCCATAGAAGGGCTCGCTCATCTTATCCTATCGGGGCAGTACCTGGCGTTCCTGCCGGTTCACTATGCCCGGAACTGGGTTTCCCAAGGTCAGATGCGATCATTGCTCCCGTTGGAATACGCATACTCGTCACAGTACGAGATCATTCGGCGAAAGTCGGCCGGGCGGACGCCTGCAGAGAAGAAGTTTTTCGAGCTGCTGACCACCGAAGGGTGACACCTCGTTCGGACCAGCGTCGATTCATAGAGATAGATCTAACTGAATATTGTTACATTTCGATTTTTCAAGCTGGCTTAGTCTGCCAAGCTCTCCGCGAGGTCGTCCAAAGAATGGGTGACCACAAGGGAACGGCCAACAAACGAAATTGAGGGTTCACCAAGAGACCCCAGGCAAGGCAAAGGCCGCTTCGAAATTGGCAATGGTGGATCAGCTATCCATCCAATGGGAGATTCCAAATGAGCGACAAACTGGAAATCCGGCAAGGGGCATCACGCCGCAACTTTCTGAAGAACGCAGGCTTTGGTGGCCTGGCTTCGGCTGCCGTTCTCGCAGGCCTCAATAGCAATGCTTCAGCTGAGTCCTCCCAGCCGGCCGTTATCGGGGCGCCGCTGCAGCTCACCGGAGCGGGTGCAGCGGACGGCATCGAGTTCAAGCAGGGACTGGAGATGGCGGCCGAGGAAATCAACGCCCTCGGCGGCATCCTGGGCCGTGAAGTCAAAATCGTCGTCGAGGATACGGAGTCCGGCGGCGATGATCTGATCACCAGTGCAGGCCAGAGGCTGATCGATCATGGCGGTGCGTGCGCATTGATTTCGGGCTACAATTTTGGTTCGCAGACGGCCCTGCAGAACGTGGCAGCGGATGCGTCGATCGTCTATATGCACGCAGATACAGCCCGCGCGCATACGGAACTGGTAAGCGGAGATCCGAAGCGGTTCTGGGGCTCATTCATGTATTGTCCCTCCGAGCTCTACTACGGCTTTGCCTTTCTAAACTTCATCAAGAAGCTGGAGGACACTGGCCAACTCAAGGCGCAAAACAAGAAGATTGCCCTGATTACCGGCCCGCTCGTCTACTCGATCAACATCGCCAATTCCATCAAGGATGAGGCTGCCAAATACGGGTACGAGATATCACTCTTCGAGACCGTACAGGCACCGACCTCGGAGTGGGGGCCGACACTCGCCAAACTGCGGGCCGACCAGCCTGGCTTCATTGCGGTCACCCACTTCTTCCCGCAGGATCAGGCCCAGTTCATGATCCAGTTCCTGACCAATCCGACGAATAGCCTGGTCTATCTGCAGTACGGTGCGTCGCTGGCTGCCTTCCGCGACATTGCGGGCGACGCCTCTGAGGGCGTGCTCTATGCCACCAATATCGGCGTGCTGTCCGGTGACGTCAGCAAAGACTTCGCCGACAAGTACACCGCCAGGTACGGTGCCAAGGCCTCTCCGAACGGTGGTGCGCAGACTTACGAGGCCCTGCATTTGTTCGCACAGGCCGCAGCAATGGCCGGCGGCGTCGGGACTGCCTACGAGGAAGAGCAGAACCGGAAGATCGCCGGACGATTGAGGTCGACCATCTATCGCGGACCAACGGGCGCCATTCGCTTCGACCAGAAGGCCCAGCAGGCATTCTCCTACCCGGTGCAGACTAAGGATCCGTCGCTGGGCATGGCGCACATCTTCAGCCAGATCAAGAAGAAGGGAGAGAACGGCTACATCATCTCGCCGACGCCTTACGAGACGGCCGCGTTCGAACTACCCAAATGGATGAAAGCTTGAGGTCGTTTCATGTCGGCCGCGCCGCTCCTAGAATGCCGAAACGTCAAGAAGCACTACGGCGCACTCGCCGCAGTCGACGGGATCGATCTCGCGATCGCGGATGGTGAGACTATCGGCATTGGCGGACCCAACGGAGCAGGGAAGACGACCTTCTTCGACCTCATCTCAGGCCTGACCGCTGTGACAGGCGGTCAGGTCCTGTTCCTAGGACGCGAGATTACCGGCATCCCACCATACCGGCTCTTTCATATGGGCATGGCACGGACGTTTCAGGTTACGAGCGGCTTCGGCAGCCTGACGGTGCTGGAGAATATGCTGGCGGCGGTCGTCTACGGAACAGGAAGCGGGCGACCGGGACTGCACATCGCCTGTGCACACCGCGACCAGTCGATGGCGTGCCTGGAAAAATATGGGCTGGCCGACATTGCTCACCAGATCGTTTCGGGCATCCCCGTTCTGTCACGCAAAAAGCTGATGGTCGCTTCCGCTGTGGTTCACAATCCAAAGGTGCTGCTGCTCGACGAGCCGGTTGGCGGACTGATGCCCGGCGAGATCGATGAATTCATCGATCTCATGTTCGGATTGCGCAGCAGCGGCATATGCATCGTGTTCATCGAGCATGTCATGCGCTTCCTGACGACGGTCGCCGACCGCGCTCTCATCATCCACCAGGGGAAGCTGATCTATGACGGCAACCCCCAGAAGATCGCCGAGGATGCACTGGTGCGGTCTGTGTATCTTGGCTCAGCGGCCCACGCGGTGGCGGAGAAGGTGGCATGACCCCGTTTCTCGCTGTGCGTGGACTGGTTTCCGGCTATCGCCATTTGCGTGTGCTTCACGATGTAGATCTTGCGGTCGGGCAAGGAACGATCACCGCCATCATCGGGCCGAACGGCCACGGAAAATCGACTCTGCTGAAGGCCATTTCGGGCCTGCTGCCCAGTTGGGCCGGCGAAGTCGAGTTCGATGGAGTGAGACAGCCGGCCGGAGCTCCCGATCGGGCAAGAGCCGGTCTGACCCTGGTGCCTCAGGGCGATCAGCTCTTCATGGGCATGACCGTTCAGGAGAACCTGATGATGGGTGCGTTCGCCCGTTCGGATTTCGGCGGTGTGCGGCAAACCCTCGACGAGGTCTACACCCTTTTTCCGAGATTGCTCGAGCGGCGCACACAGCGCGCGAACTCCCTGTCTGGCGGTGAGCGGCGGATGGTCGGCATTGGCCGCGGCATGATGGCAAAAGGCAGATTGATGATGATCGACGAACCATCGCTGGGGTTGGCGCCGCTGATCATCGACCAGATCTATGAGGCTTTGGCCCAATTGGCAAAAGCTGGTCAGTCTATCCTCGTCGTCGAGGAAAATCCGAGCCGTGTCGCCCGTGTCGCATCCGCCTTCCACCTGATGGACGGAGGTCGGTTTGCGTGGAGCGGATCGTCCGACGAGATGATCAAGTCGGGCAACGTGCTCAAGACCTACCTGGGAGGCTGATCGCCTTGGACGCCATCCTCCAGATCATCGTCACGGGCCTGACACTCGGCTCCATGTATGCGTTGGCCTCCGTAGGCCTGGCGCTGACTTATGGCACCATGGGCATGTTCAACATGGCACATGGCCTCTTCATGACAATTGGCGCCTATGCCGCCTATTCTGTAACGACTCTATGGGGCGCGCCGCTTCCTGTCGGCCTGCTTGTCGGCCTGTTGGCGGGCGGCGTGAGCGGTCTGTTGCTCCACACACTCATCGTCCGTTTCATGTTGGATACGGAGGATTTTCAGACGACCGTCATGGTGGCGACAGCCGGCGTTGCAATCCTGCTTCAGGATCTCATCCTGAAGCGATACGGCGCTTATCCCTTCAAGCAGCCGGTTCAGATCGAAGGATCCTTTCGGCTTGCCGGCATCGCGGTGACATACCAGTCGGTGCTGATCCTCGCTATCGCCGCAGCACTGATCGGCGCGATGGCGTGGCTACTGACCCGCACGCGCTTCGGCCTCGCTATACGGGCGACCGCCATGAACCAGGATGCGGCCCAGCTGATGGGCGTGCGCACGGAGCGCATCTACCTTCAAGTCATCATCATCTCTGGTGCGCTCGCCGCAGCCGCTGGCATCTTGATCTCATCTCTGGCCGGATTGTCTCCGGCCATGGGCTCCAATCCGCTCATCCGGGCCTTCATTATCTGTGTGGTGGCGGGGCTCGGCAGTGTAACCGGCGCGGGACTCTCTGCCATCGCGCTTGGGCTCTTCGAAGCGGCCATCGGCTACTACTTCGGCGTTCGCTATGGACTGCCCGTGATGCTCGGGCTGGTTGTCCTGGTTCTGATTTTCAAGCCGGCAGGTGTGTTCGGCAGGCAAGAGGTTGTCCGCTCGTGAACAGGTTTGGCGACATCAAAAAACACCTTGTCGGCGCGGTCCTGCTGATGCTGGTCATGAGCATACCCCCCTTCGTTATCTCGCAGCGCTATCTGCTCGGCGAAATGATCGTGTTCATGCTGTGGGCATCGGTCGCCGTTCAGTGGAATGTCCTGATGGGGCATGCCGGCGTCTTTTCTTTGGGGCAGATGCTGTTTTTCGCCATCGGCGCCTATACGGTTGGCATGACTGGGGCCTATCTCGATCTCTCACCTTGGCTGTCCATGCCCATTGGCGCCGCCATCGCTGCCGTGGCAGCTCTCCTCATCGGCATTGCCTGTCTTCGATTGGCAACCGCCTATGTGGCGCTGCTCACCTTTGCGATCGCCTACATGGTCCATACGCTGATCATCACCGACGCCGGCTGTTTCGTCATGAGCGGCGGCATGTGTCAGCCTCTCTTCGGTGGCGGCAACGGCTTTTCGGGCATCGAGGATTTCGGCTTCAGGCAGTTGCTCAAAGGCAGCTGGATTGTCGGCAACTATTTCGTCGTCCTCGCCTCGCTGGGCCTCTCGCTGGTTGCCTCCATTCTCGTAATCCATGGCCGGCTCGGCCTGGCATTCCGCGCGCTGCGCGACAGCTCTATCTATGCAGCAAGCCGTGGCTTGAACAGGACAAAGTTCCACATCATCGCCTTTGTCACAACGGCGTTCTTCACCGGGCTTTCCGGGTCAGTCTACGCGACGCATTTTCGGTTTGCCGGCCCCAGCCTCTTCGAACTGCCGACGCTGGTCTTCATCCTGTCCATGGTGATCGTCGGTGGCTTGCGGTCGACTTGGGGCCCGATCTTCGGAGCAATGGCGATGACGTTGCTCGTCGAATTCGCCAAGAGCGTGGGCGACGTTCGCAACACAGCGGTCGGCATCATCCTTGTCCTCTTCGTCGTGTTCATGCCGAGGGGAATCGTCGGTGCCGCTGGTGGTGCTTTGGCGGCAATTTCAAGCTTTTTTCGCCGCCGGCGGCCCTCGACAGCGACAGGTCTGGTGTCACGACAGCTTCCGTGAATCTGGGCCCACGTGGATCGTCAGCAGGGAGATGTGCTTTGCCAAATCCTACGGTAATGCTCGAGCCGGCAATCCCTCCCCATTTGCGGGTGGAACGAACTACGCCGCTGAGAGCACCAGCGGGGTTCACGCCACAGCATGCCTCATACTCTGCGCGGTTTCACCCTCGCGTTAAGCATCTCCCGATGATTTACCTCGGAATCCAGTTCAGGCCTGGCGCAAGTGCCGCCGCATCGATCGCCAACTTAAGATCCGGGTTGAGCGGCCCTTCTGCCCCGGGCTTTTTCGACGAGGCTCGATTCGTCGACGAAAGTGGATATGTGAATGCCGTCTTTGTTGGCTATTGGGACGACAGAGCCATCTACGACCGGTGGGCTGGGTCGCTGCCAACCGGCTGGTGGCATCGGGAACTCCCATTGACTGGTGAGGTCGGTGCTTTCCGGGAAGCTTACACGCCGGCCATCGTCGACACAGAAACGACCTTCTCCCATCCTTATCCGGAAGGCTACTCTACGATTGCTGCCGGCATGAGCGGCAAGACCGATACACATGAATATTGGGGGTCTGCACGTGACCGCATCCCCCGGGCTCAGACCGAGACGCTGCTGCCGGATGGACGACCTCGTGCGCCATACATCGCTTCGGGTGCTGAGACGCGCGGCCGCCGCATCGAGATTGTACCTCACGGCAACCTGTGTGTGTTGCGCTCTGGACAAGACTGGAGCGAAACGCGCGGAGAAGAGCGCGCCTTCTATCTGCAAAAGGTCAGGCCGATGCTCGAAAAGGGCATGGCGGAGATAAGCGGCTCGGGATTGTCCCTGGGGTGCTACTTCAATCGCTACATGATGATCGAAAGCACCGACGGTCCGGTCGAGAAGACCTACAGCGTCAGCGCGTGGCATTCACTAGGCCATCTCGAGTCCTGGGTGAAGGCGGACACGCATCTGGCGATCTGGGCGGCCGGTATCAAACATTTCAAGCTGGCGGGCGATGAAGCCAGGCTGCGGCTCTATCATGAGTTGGTGGTGTTAAAGGCGCACGACCAGTCCTTCGACTATTTCAATTGCCATCGCGGCACGGGAATGCTGTGCAGCATCGATCGCTGACTGGCGATCCTGTTCCGCCTGCCACCTCAGCGAGTCCCAATCGGCCGCTTCACACGTTTAGAGCCGTCAATCTGAATATTGCCCGATTGAGATTTCATGCGCCTTTTCCTCCACCTAGCTTGCCTGCGGAACGGCATTCGGCTTTTGGGCAGCAAGGAACAAAGTCTACATCATGAGGTATTTTGAGACTATCGCAGGCGCGCTCAATCGACTTAGCGACAAGGCAGTGTCTTCAGTAGAGCTCTGCAAGGATCTTCTCATCGAAATTCACAGAGATAATCCCACCCTTGGGGCGTATAGCGATATCCTCGAAGAGACGGCTCTCTCTGAGGCGGCAGCCTCCGATGCGCGCCGCGCCGAAGGGCGGTGCCGTGGTCCGCTTGACGGCATTCCAGTCGCCGTGAAGGACATAATCGATACCACTCCTGCGGTCTGCAAGGCCGGCCTCGACCATCTCTCCGCCTATCGGCCCGCATCGGACGCCACCATGGTCAGGCTGTTGCGTAATGCCGGTGCCGTCATCCTTGGGGTCACGGAGACTGACCCTGGCGCCTTCTCGACCGAGACGCCGCAGGTGATCAATCCACTCGCGCAGATGCGATCGGCCGGTGGATCAAGTGGCGGCTCGGGTGCAGCAGTGGCGGCCGGACTTGCATATGCTGCACTCGGTACCGACACGGGAGGCAGTGTCCGCATTCCGGCCGCGTGCTGCTCCGTCTACGGCTTCAAACCGAGCTGGGGCAGACTCGACACGACGGGTGTGCGACCGCTTGCACCATCGCTGGATCATGTTGGGGTGCTCGCCTGCAGCGTTGCCGATCTGAGGATCGTTCAAACTGTCCTGGATCCCACAATCGATGGGATGCGCGAGCAGCCATCGACGTTCTCCTTGGGTATCAGCGAGGCATATTTCGCCGACGCCAACAATATCGTGAAACAGGCGATGGTCGAGGTTGTTTGCAAACTTCGTCGACACTCTCAGGCGCGATTGTACGACGTCTCGTTGCCGGCGCCTGACGACGTACTCGCATTCCACATGATCAACCTGCCGTGGGAAGCGGCCGCCTATCATGCTGCGCAATTTCCAGACGAGTGGCCGCGCTATCCCGACGTGGCGCGGCTGACCGTGGAGAAAGGCAAGTCGATCTCCGCGGTGGAATATGAGTCGGCCGACAGGCGTCGAAGGGATGCCCGTGCGATGGTCGACGCTGCGCTTGTCGGCATCGATGCGCTGATATTGCCAACTCTGCCAATCGACGCGCCGCTGCGGAGCGTTGACGCGATCGAACTTGCCGGCAAGATAGTCCCGAAACTCGAAGCGACAATCCGGTACACGTCGTTGTTCAATCAATCGGGACACCCGGTGATTTCGATGCCAGCGACACTGTTGCCGGATGGCAGGGCACTCAGCATCCAACTTGTCGGCAGGCGAGATGGCGACGCCGAACTGTTGATGCTCGCCCATCGCATCGAGCGCCTGCTCGCGGTCGAGGTCGACTATGCGGCGATCGTTGCTGGGCAGGCGGCGGAGGTCCATAATTTTCGTGCAGCGATCGTCTAGGAGGAGCAGCCATGTCAGCGACCAACAACGGCCATCATGGTCACGACGGCGACGACCATCATCATGAGCATGACCCGATCGAAGACGGTGCGATGTTGCGTGTCAGGGCACTTGAGGAACTGATGATCGCCAAGGGCCTCGTCGACCCGGAGGCTGTAGATCGCGTCGTCGAATACTACGAACGGCAGACTGGTCCGCGAAACGGCGCCGCCGTCGTGGCGCGTGCATGGACGGACCCGGCATTCAGGGAATGGCTGCTTCAGGATAGTACCGCTGCCATCCATTCGATGGGCTTTCAGGGCTATCAGGGCGAGCACATGCGGGTCGTAGAGAACACGTCCAGCGTCCACAACGTCATCGTCTGCACGCTGTGCTCCTGCTATCCGTGGGCGGTGCTCGGCCTGCCACCTGCGTGGTACAAGGGCGCCGCCTACCGCTCGCGGGTCGTGCGAGAGCCAAGGGCCGTGCTGAAGGAATTTGGTCTCGACATCCCTGCGGAAACCGAGGTGCGGGTCTGGGACAGTACCGCCGAAATCCGCTTCATGGTCCTGCCGCAACGGCCCGCCGGAACCGAGGGCTTCTCGCCTGAAAGGCTTGCGAGCCTCGTTACGCGCAATGGCATGATTGGGACGGCGCTGGTTTGAGGCATGACCGCCTTATGGGAGGAGACGATGGACGGCATTCACGACCTCGGAGGCATGCACGGCTTCGGCCCGGTGCCGGTAGACAAGGACGATTACGTCTTCAAGCACGAGTGGCAGCGCCGGTCTTTCGGCCTTACCCAGGCGCTGGCGGGGACGACGCCTTATTGCGCCGACATGCACCGGTTCAAGATCGAGAAATTGCTGGCAATCGACTATCTGCAAATGGACTACTTCGAGAAATGGGCCGTCGCGACGTCGGAATTGCTCAAGGATGCTGGACTGGTCAGCGAAGCGGAGCTGTCCTCAGGCAAGAAAGTGTTTGATGTCGACCTGACCAGAAACACGCCTGCCACTCCGGAGGGACTGGTCGAAGTGATGAAGAGCGGCGCGAAGCTGGACTTCCCGCCCGAGACCAGCCGGCCACAGTTTGTGGTGGGCGAAACCATCCGCGTGTCGGTCAACCACGCTTCGGGCCATACGCGGGTGCCGCGCTATGTGCGCGGCAAGGTCGGCAGTATCGTTGCCGACATGGGCGTATTCCAATTCGCCGACACCGTCGCGGCCGGATCAGGACCGCATCCGCAGCATTGTTACACGGTCGAATTCACCGCAGGCACGCTGTGGGGCAACGGCGCCGAAAGGGCCGGCGACCGCTTTTACCTAGACTTGGCGGAGACTTACATTGACCACCTTTGATGAAGATGCAGCTCTGCGCCGTTTGGCTGAGGCGGGCTTACCCCACGACGGCGAAGAGGGGCCTCTCTTCCCGTGCGCCTGGCACGCGCGGGTCTTTGGTCTGATCATTGCCTTGGTCGAAAACAAGCAAGTTGCGTGGGGGACGTTTCAGGCACGTCTTGTCTCGCACCTGAGAGAACATCTCTCAGAAACGGTCGCGCATTCGAACCAAGCGATCAATCAGCATTATTTTGACAGTTGGCTTGGAGCCGCCCAGGAGACGTTAGTGGCCGAGGGATTTCTTGCCGACGATGAACTCGGCGGCCAGGAAAAGCGTATCCGTGAAGCAGTCGCAAAGGTAAAGAATGACCAGATCATGAGCCGGGAAGCTTGAACAACAATTCCTAACGGACCAGTCCGCCATCGCGGGAATTGTTGGGAAGAACGGTGAGACAAGAGCGAGGGCCTTTGGCAGTCCCGCTCGATACGGATACGGCCTCCCCGATTTTTTCACTGCTCGTCCTGCTTGCCGCGTGAGTTGTCGTTTCGTCCAGTTCTTCTGTGGCGGTTCTGTTTGTTGATGAATGTGGGCCAAGGTCCCGAGGCTTACCCCCAAGTCGTTGTTACCGGCCAGAATCCGACAGAAGCGGTCCGATCGGCTGGCGGTAAAGAGTTCGTCTGGCGGTCACTCATGCTCGACGAATAATCTGTCCAGATACCCCAGGTCCGACCAGGCTTTGATGTTCTCGTCGCGGTCGGTCCAAATCCGCACGCAGTCGGGGTGCCGTCGAGCAAGGGAGTGGCGAGCGTGCTCTTGGACCTCACGCACAGGTGCTTCCTTCTGGCTTGCGCCTGCCGCAAAAGGGGCTCAGTGGATTTCTTCCAGTTCCAGCAGATCCCTTGGTGCCATCGCCTTGGAAATCTGGCCCTTCTGCATAACCAAGACACGATTGGCCAGAGCCGCGATGAACTCACGGCGCTGTTCAACGAGGATCATCGTCAGTTGCTTCTGTGCGCAGCCGTCCAAGGGTTTCAGCGATTTCCTCGTTGATTGACGGCTGGATGCCTTCCGTCGGCTCGTCAAGCATGATCAGCTTCGGCTTGCCGCACAGACATCGCGCCAAGGCCAGCAACTGTTGCTCGCCGCCGGACAGCAGCCCCCGACCCTCGCCAGCAACGGCTTCAGGCGCGGGAAAAGCTCAATCACCTGTCCATGATCTTCTGGTCACCATTGCCGAGCACGGCGCTGCCCATGCGAAGGTTTTCATGCACGGTGAGCGCCGGGAATATCTGCCGCCCTTGCGGAACGAGTCCCAGCCCCTTTCGCGCGCGGATGTGGGTGCCGTTTTAGTCAGGTCGCCGCCATCGAACTCGATCTTGCCGGAGGTCGCGGGCAGATATTCAACGATCGCGGAAGGAAGGGTCGTCTTGCCCATGCCGTTGTGGTGCCAACGCATTCTCCCTGATCGACATGGAAGCTGATCCCGTACAGGATCGGTATCTGTCCGTATCCGGACCCCAAATCGGAAATCTTGAGGATCATAGGGTTACCCCTCCGACCTGCATCCCGAGATAGACGTCCTTGACACGCTGGTCGGCCAAAACCTTGCCGATGGTGTCTTCCATGAGAACCTCGCCACGGTTGAAAACTGTAACCGTCTTGGCAATCATCTTGATGAATTCGATGTCGTTGAGAAGATCGATCGCCTGGTGTTTGCGACGAGCGCAGTTCTCCACTAGGCTGGCTACGAGGCAGTCTTCAGGATCGGCTGCGACGACAAGAGCGGGGACCTCCTGTTGACCAAGCGCCTTGTAGGCCTCCAGCCTGCCCTATCCGCAAACCAGATCGTAGTAAGGTCCTCCCGCCTCGGCGCGACGGGCAACGGCTATAGGCCGTTTCAGACCGATCTCGGAAAATGTTGTCGACGATATCTCTGAAGCTCCGCTTGTTGCGTATTCTGGGATTGACGACTGCAATCCTGTCGACGGGAATCATTTCAACCCGCTGAGCCGGCATCGCTGTCATCATGCTGCCTCCTCTATAGGAGTTCGTTCCGACATTGCGTAAAAGGCTTCGAGCGTCTCGAAACGGTATGCATCGAGGGATAGCCCGTTGTGCTCGCAAAGACGCAAGACGGCCGTATGCATGTCCAAACGGGGAAGCAGATAGTAGTCTCGCGGCTCCGCGTTTTTTCGCGCGCGACATGGGTTCGTCGGCGTCGTAGCGAGATGGCAGCACATATCGCGAGCTCGCTGCGCAAGTCTTGAGCGCAATCATCATATCGAGGCACTGGCGGGACAGATAGACGTTGTGTGGCTTCTTCCGCTTCATTCGCTCTTTGGGAATGCTCCAAACAGCGTTCTCGAAATCGATCTCATCCCACGTGGCGTCCAGCAGCTCACCTTTTCGAACCATCGTGAGCAGGATCAGCCTTAGGCCGAGCCGAATGGTTGGCAGCGTCGGCACATTTTCCAACTCTGTCAGCACGATTCGGATTTCTGCGGGCGACAACGCCCGGTCTTTCGCCTCGAACGTGGCTATCGAGGCTGGTGCTATCTCGTCCGCGGGATTGGCAATCTTCTCACCGCGCAAAATGGCATAACCATAGACCTGCTTAACGATATCCCGGACATGAATGGCGGTTGCGGCGCGCCGCGGTCCCTCACCTTTGCGCAGAGCGAGCGCAAGTCGTCAGCTGTTACTTCTGTGAGGAGCCTTTTGTCCCAAATCGGCAAGATGTCTCGATCGAAGATGGCTTTGCGCATTGAGCGCGTGCTGTCGGCCATCTTGGCCTCCTTAAACCAGCCCCTGCCGGCATCGCCGAAGGTGGCCATCGCAGACAGGCCGCTTGTCGCGCTGCTTTTCCTGCGCAGGCGATTTTCCGGCTGCACCATTTTCCGAGCGGCAAGGCATCGGTCACGCGCCTCAGCTAGAGAGATGCCTCCTTCGCCATAGCGGCCTAGCGTCACCGTCTCGCGCCGACCATTCATGCGGTAGTCGTACCGGAACGAAATCTGCCCTGCGGGAGACACCGTCGCGTACATACCGTCACGGTCGGCAACCTTATATATTTTTCCTTTTGGTTTCAGCTTCTTAAGTGCGATATCAGTGAGCATGCGGAGAACAGTATCAAAGCGCCTATCCAAATATTTAGCGCCATTTCACCGTCATTCATTTTACCGTCAAGCTTCGCGAAGAACGCTACATATTCAATAGCTTACCGCAATATCATTCGGCGCGCTTTGGAACGACGCTGTGACGGTATTAGTCAAAAGCGAGGATGACGCGGAAAGGCATGCCGTCAGTTTTACCGCCAAAAGATTCCGCTTAGAGGCGATAGTCAGCGATAGTCCCAGAGCGGAAATCTATTGTAATTCAACGCGTTGGTCGTCTATTTCCGATAGATCTCAAACGCTGGCGAATGCCCTCGCTTTATTCCCACTCGATTGTGCCAGGCGGCTTCGACGTCACGTCGTAGACAACGCGGTTGATGCCGCGGACCTCGTTGATGATGCGCGTGGCGGCGGCGCCCAGGAAGGCCATGTCGTAGTGGTAGAAATCCGCCGTCATACCGTCGACCGAGGTGACGGCGCGCAACGCGCAGACGAACTCGTAGGTGCGGCCATCGCCCATCACACCGACTGTCTGCACCGGCAAGAGCACGGCGAAGGCTTGCCAGATGGCGTCGTAGAGCCCGGCCTTACGGATCTCGTCGAGATAGATGGCGTCGGCCTCACGCAGGATTTCCAGTTTCTCGCGGGTGATGCCGCCGGGGCAGCGGATGGCAAGGCCGGGACCGGGGAACGGGTGGCGGCCGATGAAGCTTTCGGGCAGGCCGAGCTCCTTGCCCAGCGCCCGCACCTCGTCCTTGAACAGTTCGCGCAGCGGCTCGACCAGCTGCATGTTCATGCGCTCGGGCAGGCCGCCGACATTGTGGTGCGACTTGATGGTCACCGACGGGCCGCCGGTGAAGGAGACGCTTTCGATGACGTCGGGATAGAGCGTGCCCTGTGCCAGGAAATCGGCGCCGCCGAGCTTTTTGGCCTCTTCCTCGAACACCTCGATGAACAGCCGGCCGATGGTCTTGCGCTTCTTCTCGGGGTCAACCTCGCCTTCCAGCGCCGAGATGAATTTCTCCGAGGCATCGACCAGGATCAGCGGCAGATTGTAATGCTGACGGAACATCGCCACCACGCCCGCCGCCTCGTCCTTGCGCATCAGGCCATGGTCGACGAGGATGCAGGTGAGCTGGTCGCCGACCGCCTCGTGGATCAGCAGCGCCGCGACGGAAGAATCCACACCGCCCGACAGCGCGCAGATGACCTTACCCTTGCCGACCTGCTTGCGGATCGCCTCGACCGCGTGTTCACGGTAGGCGCGCATCGTCCAGTCGCCCTCGATGCCGGCGATGTCGCAGACGAAATTCCGGAGCAGCCTGGCGCCATCAGGCGTGTGCACCACCTCGGGGTGGAACATGATGCCGTACATCTTGCGCTCGACATTGCCGAAAATGGCGAAAGGCGAGCTTTCCGACTTGCCGAACACCTGAAAACCCGGCGGCAAGGCGATGACGCGGTCGCCATGGCTCATCCACACCTGGTGGCGCTGGCCGGTCGCCCACAGCCCCTCGAACAGCGGGCTGTCCTTCTCGATCTCGACGAAAGCGCGTCCGAACTCGCGATGGTTGGAGCTTTCGGCGACACCGCCCATCTGCACGCACATGGCCATTTGGCCGTAGCAGATGCCAAGCACCGGCACGCCGGCATCGAAGACGATCTGCGGCGCGCGCGGGCTGCCGATATCCGACGTCGAAGCCGGGCCGCCCGACAGGATGACGGCTTTGGGATTGATGCGCTTGAACGCGGCTTCAGCCGATTGGAACGGCACGATCTCGGAAAACACGCCGGCCTCACGGATGCGGCGGGCGATGAGCTGCGTAAACTGGCTGCCGAAATCGACAATCAGGACGGTGTCGGGATGATTGGCTGTTTTCATGGCGAGCGTTTAGAGAAAGAAATGAGTCGACGCAATGGGTTGCGTAGCCTGACTTTCAGACGGATCTGGCCTGGTCGTTGGACGGAGCCGTCCGCAGCAGACCCGTGCCGATCGCCCGTTCAAGGCGCATGACGGCGTCGGCCAGCTTTTCGTCGATGACGTGCAGATATTCGGTCCAGTCGCCGACATGCCTGAGCTCGGCAGCCCCGTCGGAAATACCGCGCAGCCCGATCAGGGGCACATCGAACTGCTGGCAGGCGCGCAGGCAGGCGAAGGTCTCCATATCGACCATATCGGCCGCGATCGCATCATAGGCAGCGCCGGTGATGATCGCACCACCGGTCGACAGTGTGGCTTGCCTGATTTCAGGAATACGAAACGGCAGCGGCACGGTGACCGGCAGATCGAGAAAAGGGGTCGCGCCCTTTTCGAAACCCAAGGGCGAGGCGTCGATGTCGCGATAGCTGACGGAGACGGCCTGATAGATTTCCGTCTGCTCCAGCGTCCGGCTGCCGGCTGAGCCGAGCGAGACGACAAGGTCCGGCAACGCCTGCTGCGACTTCAGCCAGGACAGTTCGGCGCCCAGCGTGACTGCTGCCTCGACCGGACCGACGCCCGTCATCAGCGGTGTGAACAGTTTTTGCAGATGCGAGCCATATTCGGCCAGCGCCGCCATGACGAAGAGGACGTCCTTGCCGCCAATTCTCGTAACGTTGGCCATCACCCAGCAATCCCGTCACGCCCAACCACCGTCATCATCGTTCCGGTCATGGTGGCGATCAGCTTGGCCTCGCCGTCGGCGGCGAAGGCATAGGCCTGACCGTCGGCGACGATGATGGTGCGGCCGGGTTTGGTTACCGAGCCGCGGAACAGGAAGCGTTCGCCCCTGCCCGGCGCCAGAAGATTGACCTTGAATTCGATGGTCAGCACGCCGGAATTCTCAGGCATCAGCGAGAAGGCGGCGTAGCCGCAGGCCGAGTCCAGCGCTGTCGAAATCACGCCGGCATGCAGGAAACCATGCTGCTGGGTGAGCGCCGCCGAATAAGGCATCTCGATCTCGATGATGCCGGGCGTCACCAGCGTCAGTTCGGCGCCGATCGTCGCCATTGCCTGCTGGCGCGCGAAAGACGCCCTGACGCGATCCTCATAGTCCGGGGCCGGTACGATCTTTGCTGCCATCGCAATTGCCTTCGTTTGTCTGGCAAAGCTTATTGCAGAGGGATGGGCGGCAGGCAATCTCAATTGCTGCACTGCAACAATTCGTCCCGTCGGCCGTCATGGGTTGAGTGGCCGGAGATCCGGCTGGCTCAGTTGGTCCGGCGCAGCGCGCAGAAATAGAACCCGTCCGTTGCGCTCAGCAACGGCGACAGTGAGATATCGCCGGCGGAACCGATCCGTGCGGCGGCCTCGTGGCCGGGGAAATGGCTCTCCCACAGTGCGCGGTGGTCAATCGGAACAAAACGGCTGTTGCGCTCGCGGAACGCGGCGATCTGCTCGCCATTCTCCTCGGAGAATACCGAGCAGGTGATGTAGACCAGCAGGCCGCCGGGTTTGACATAGGCTTGTGCGGCATCGAGGATCGCCGACTGCTCGCCCTTGCGGGCATCGAGCTGCCTTTGCGTCAGCCGCCATTTTGCATCGGGACGGCGCCGCCAGGTGCCGCTGCCGGTGCAAGGCGCGTCGACCAGCACGATGTCCATGTGATTGGAGAGCGGAGTGAGTTCGGCCGGCTTGGTGACGACCTGCACGTTGCGGTTTTCCGAGCGGCGGATCCGGTCGAAGATTGGCGCAACGCGGGCCTTTTCGGCATCATGGGCAAAGATCTGGCCGCGATTGTCCATCGCAGCCGACAGCGCCAATGTCTTGCCGCCGGCGCCGGCACAGAAGTCGAGCACCTGCATGCCGGCCTCGGCGCCGGCAAGTGCTGCCGCTATTTGCGAGCCCTCGTCCTGGACCTCGAACCAGCCTTTCTGGAAGGCGGGCTCGACCTGCACGTTCGGGTGCCTGCCGTCGCCGTCGATGGGCGGAATGCGGATGCCGAGCGGCGCGATCGGCGCGGTCTGCGCCCCTGTATCGGCCAGTTCCTTGAGCACCCTGGCGCGATCGGCCTGCAGCGTGTTGACCCTTATGTCGAGCGGCGGGCGGGTCGCCAGCGCCGCACCCTCCCCGACCCATGCCTCGCCAAAAGCCCGTTCGAAAAGCGGTTCACACCAATCTGGTATGTCGGCACGCACCGCGGGCGGCGCGTCGGCAAGCCGGCGACCGGCAATCGTCTGCAGTTCGGTGGCGCTGAGCAGCGGCGGCGCGAACTTGTCGCCGTCGAGCGCGTCGTTGAGCGACTGCGCCGTCTGGCCCCATTCGAGCAGCAACGCGCCGAAGCCGACGGCGCGCGGCGTGTCTTCGCCGAGCAGCCAGCCGGCGGAACGTTTGCGGCGCAGCGCGTCGTAGACGATGTTGCCGATCGCCGCGCGATCGCCGCCACCGGCGAAGCGGTGTGACAGGCCCCAATCTTTCAGCGCATCGGCCACCGGGCGGTGACGCCGGCCAATGTCCTCCAGCACTTCGATGGCCGCAGCCAGCCGTCCGCCCAGTCGCATTGATCATTCCATCAAATCGAAATTTATCGCCTGCTCTTAGAGCCTTTCGCGTTCGGATTGAACCCCGCTCCGCCACGCTACGAAGAGGTCACCTGAAATCTGTCCGGTCGATAAATATCGCGGGCCGGCAACAGCAGATCGATCAATAGATGCAAGATCTCTAATGTTCGCAACTGGCGACTGCAAGCACGGCCTTTGGCGCAACTGCTCTGCTTTCCAAGTTTTTCCGTTGGGAATACTCTTCACACCATGATTCGCGGCGCGGAAAACGCGAACCGGCGGATCGCTAAGAGGAGAGGGCAATGAAAACTTATCTGGCGGAAGTTCTAGGCACATTTCTGTTGGTATTCATCGGCACGGCGTCGGTGGTGACGGGCGGCTTCGGCGGCGCGCTGCCGCTCGGTCAGGAAGGCATCGGTCTGGCATTCGGCATCGGCCTCATCGCCGCGGCCTATGCGATCGGCCCGATTTCGGGCGCACATCTCAATCCGGCGGTGACGCTCGGCGTCTTCCTCGCCGGTCGGCTGCCGGCAAAGGACGTCATCCCCTACTGGATCGCGCAGATCATCGGCGCCATCCTGGCTTCGCTGGCACTGTGGATCATCGTCTCCGGCAAGGCCGGCGAACCCATCACCAACTTCGGCGCCAATGGCTGGGACGTGGCGAAATGGGGCATGAGCTCGGCTTTCCTGTGGGAGCTGATCGGCACCTTCACCTTCGTCACGGTGATCCTCGGCGTGACCGCTGAAAAGCACTCGACGGCGTTTGCCGGTCTGGTCATCGGCCTGACGCTGGCGGGCATTCACTTCGCCATGATCCCGGTCACCGGCACCTCGGTCAATCCCGCCCGCTCCATCGGCCCTGCGCTGTTCACCGGCGGTGCGGCGCTCAGCCAGCTCTGGCTGTTCATCGTCGCCCCGCTGATCGGCGGCGCCATCGCCGGTGTCGTCGCCAAGGCACGCATCTTCGAGAAGGATTGATCCCGAAAGCCTGCATGCAAAAGGCGCGGGCCACGGCCCGCGCCTTCAGATTGATTACAAACCCCTCGGTTTTTGACAGCAGTCAAAATCGAGGGGTTTTGATTCCGGTTTGTTCGCGATCTGAATCTGAGACGTTCCGTGAATCTTGGGTGATTTCGAGACGTGCGGAGGTTTGTCAGCAGTCTGAAGGCGCGGGCCACGGCCCGCGCCTTTTTTGTTGGGAGGATGGACCTTACTTCGCGAAGACCTCGAAGCGGTCGGCGTTCATCACCTTGGTCCACGCCTTGACGAAATCCCTCGTGAATTTCGCCTTGGCGTCCGCCGATCCGTAGACCTCGGCCAGCGCACGCAGCTGCGCGTGCGAGCCGAAGATCAGGTCGGCGCGGGTGCCGGTCCACTTGACTGCCTTGGTCTTGCGGTCGCGCGCTTCGTAGACTTCATCCGAACCCGGCTCGGAACCGGCGGCCGGATCCCAGACCGTGTTCATGCCGAGCAGGTTGACGAAGAAGTCGTTGGTCAGCGTGCCCGGCCTGTCGGTGAACACGCCGTGCCTGGACTTGCCGGTGTTGGCGCCAAGCACCCGCAGACCGCCGACGAGCACTGTAAGCTCCGGCGCCGTCAGGCCCAGCAACTGCGCCCGGTCGACCAGCATGGCTTCGACCGACATTGGCTGCTTGCCCCTGACATAGTTGCGGAAGCCGTCGACTTTCGGCTCGAGTGCTGCAAAGGAGGCGATATCGGTCTGTTCCTGCGAGGCGTCCATGCGGCCTGGCGTGAACGGCACCTTGACGTCGTTGCCGCCATCCTTTGCCGCTTTCTCGACCGCGGCGACGCCGCCGAGCACGATCAGGTCGGCAAGCGAGACCTTCTTGCCGCCTGTCTGTGCCGCATTGAACTGCTTTTGGATGCCTTCGAGCTTGGCAAGCACCTTCGACAATTCGGCCGGCTGGTTGACGTCCCAGTCTTTCTGCGGCGCCAGCCGGATGCGTGCGCCATTGGCGCCGCCACGCTTGTCGGAGTTGCGGAAGGTCGAGGCCGATGCCCAGGCGGTCGAAACCAGCTCGGAAACGGACAGACCCGACGCCAGGATCTTTGCCTTCAGCGACGCGATATCCTGTTCGCCGACCAGTTCGTGGTCGATTGCAGGGATCGGATCCTGCCAGATCAGTTCCTCCTTCGGCACGAGCGGGCCGAGGTAGCGCACGACCGGACCCATGTCGCGATGGGTCAGCTTGAACCAGGCGCGGGCAAAGGCATCGGCGAACTGGTCGGGATGCTCATGGAAACGCCGCGAGATTTTCTCGTAAGCCGGGTCGACCCGCAGCGCCAGGTCGGTGGTCAGCATGGAAGGCGCGTGGCGCTTGGAGGAATTGTGCGCGTCCGGCACGGTACCGGCACCGGCGCCGCCCTTCGGCGTCCACTGATGGGCACCTGCCGGGCTCTTCGTCAGTTCCCATTCATAGTTGAACAGATTGTCGAAGAAGTTGTTGCTCCATTTGGTCGGCGTCGTGGTCCAGATGACCTCGAGGCCCGAGGTGATGGCGTCGCCGGCAATGCCTGACGCATATTTGCTCGACCAGCCTAGGCCTTGAGTCTCGATGCCTGCGCCTTCCGGCTCAGCGCCCACCAGCGACGCATCGCCGGCGCCATGGGTCTTGCCGAAGGTGTGACCGCCGGCGATCAGCGCCACCGTCTCCTCGTCGTTCATGGCCATGCGGCCAAAGGTTTCCCTGATGTCGCGTGCCGAGGCCAGCGGATCGGGCTTGCCGTTCGGCCCTTCCGGATTGACGTAGATCAGGCCCATCTGCACGGCGCCGAGATGGCCCCGAAGCTCACGGTCACCGGAGTAGCGCTCGTCGCCGAGCCATTTGGCTTCGGAACCCCAGTCGACGTCCTGCTCGGGCTCCCAGACATCGGCGCGGCCGCCGGCGAAACCGAAGGTCTTGAAGCCCATCGATTCCAGCGCGACATTGCCGGTGAGGATCAGCAGATCGGCCCAGGAAATCTTGCGGCCATATTTCTGCTTGATCGGCCACAAGAGCCGGCGTGCCTTGTCGAGATTGGCGTTGTCCGGCCAGCTGTTGAGCGGCGCGAAACGCTGCTGGCCCGCGCCGGCGCCGCCGCGACCGTCACCGATGCGATAGGTGCCGGCACTGTGCCAGGCCATGCGGATGAACAACGGCCCGTAGTGACCAAAGTCGGCCGGCCACCAATCCTGCGAATCCGTCATCACATGGTGCAGGTCCTTGATGACAGCATCGAGATCTAGGCTCGCGAATTCCTTGGCATAGTCGAAGTCGTCGCCCATCGGGTCGGACAGGTTCGACTGCTGGTGGAGAACGCCGAGGTCAAGCTGGTTCGGCCACCAGTCACGATTGGTCCTGCCAACGGCTCCGTGCGCGACCGGGCATTTGCCCGCGCTTTTGTCATCGGTATTCGCGTCCATCTTCAGTCTCCGATTTTTGCCGAGTCTTGATCTTTGCCAGGATTTTGGGGGCGGCTCGTCGGCCGCACCATCTTGGAATGATTCCAGACTAGGCCGCATTGGCGATAAAAACAAATTGCCTTTCCTGTTCATTTCGATAGGATTTTCCTATGATCGGATTGACAGTTCGCCAGATGCATTATTTCGACGCTCTGGCGCAGACGCTGCATTTCGGACGCGCGGCAAAACTGGCCGGTGTCAGCCAGCCGGCGCTGTCCTCGCAGATCGCGGAGATGGAACAGAGGCTGAACTGCCGGCTGTTCGAACGCGGCGGCAAGTCGGTGCGCATGACCGACGAAGCGATCGCGCTTTTACCGCGCATCGAACGCATCCTGGCCGACATACGCGACGTCGAAACGACGGCAAGGCGCGGCCGCACTGCCATGGAGGGACGCTTCCGGCTGGGCATCATCCCGACGGTCGCGCCCTATCTCCTGCCGCGCGCTTTGCCGGAACTGAAAAAGCATTTTCCGGCCCTGTTGCTCGAATTGCGCGAGGCGGTGACCGCCACGCTGGTCGACGACATCGCATCGCGCAAGCTCGACGCCTTCATCGCGGCGCTTCCACTCGATCATCCGGGCCTGATCACCGAGGCGCTGTTTTCGGACCGGTTCTTCCTTGCCGTCCCGGCGGGCGACCCGGCCTTCGCCTCGCCGCCGGTTCCGCCCGAAAGCCCAGCGCTGGAAAGGCTGATGCTGCTGGAAGAGGGCCATTGCCTGCGCGAACAGGCGCTGGCGGTCTGCGGCAATGTGCGGCCGGTGGCGATGGCCAGCTACGGCGCCACCAGCCTGACCACGCTGTTGCAGATGGTGGCGCATGGGCTCGGCGTCACGCTGATCCCCGAAATGGCGACCGGCCCAGCCGGCACCATCCCCGACCTCAAGATCGTGCCGTTCCAGGAACCGATGCCGGAGCGCATGATCTGCCTTGCCTGGCGGCGGAACAATGCAAGGCATGGCGAATGCGTCGAACTGGCCAAGATCATCCGCAGCCTCGGCGCGGCGGTCTTGGCCGCGTGAGAAATTATCAACCGGACGTCAGAGAACGCGGGACAGAAACTCGCGGGTGCGCGGCGATTTCGGGTTGGCGATCATCTCGCGCGGTGCACCGCGTTCGACGATCACACCGCCATCCATGAAGACGAGCTGATCGCCGATCTCGCGGGCAAAGCCGATCTCGTGAGTGACGACGACCATCGTCATGCCGCTCTCGGCCAGATCGCGCATCACCTGCAGCACCTCGCCGACCAGTTCCGGGTCGAGTGCCGATGTCGGCTCGTCGAACAACAGCACCTTCGGCTTCATCGCCATGGCGCGCGCGATCGCCACACGCTGCTGCTGGCCGCCGGACAGTTCGCGCGGATAGCGGTCGACCTTGTCGGCAAGTCCGACGCGCCTTAGCAGGACTTCCGCCTCGGCCTTGGCCTGGTCGACCGGGATGCGCCGCACCTGTGTCGGCGCCTCGATCAGGTTCTCCATCACCGTCATGTGCGAGAACAGATTGAACGACTGGAACAGCATGCCGATCTCGGCCCGGCGTTGGCACAGGAGATCGTCCTTGACCTCGTAGAGCCTGTCGCCCTGGAGGTCGTAGCCGACGAACTGGCTGTCCACCAACAGGATCCCGCCGCTGAGTTTTTCCAGATGGTTGATGCAGCGCAGGAACGTGCTCTTGCCGGATCCCGACGGGCCGATGATGCAGGCCACCGAGCCCTCGGGCACGTCGAAGTCGACACCCTTGAGGACCTCGAGCGAGCCATAGGTTTTGCGCACGCCGCGCGCGAACACCATGGAATCGGCCGGCACGCCGAAGCGGGCGCGATTATCGGACTTCACATCGCTCATCGGGCAACGCCGCGCAGGCTGATCACGTTGCGCAAGGCGCGCATCGTCAGAGGTTCACGGCGCGTGTCGCTGCGGCCGAAATGGCGCTCCAGGAAATGCTGCCCAACCGACAGGATGCTGACCACGGCGAGGTACCAGAAGGCGACCACGATCAAGAGCGGGATGGTCTCGAAGGTGCGGGCATAGATGCTTTGCGCGGTGTAGAACAGGTCGTCGACCGCAATGAAGGTCACCAGCGACGTCATCTTCAGGAGGTTGATCGCCTCGTTGCCGGTCGGCGGCAGCACGAAGCGCATGGCTTGCGGCAGGGTGATGCGCTTCAGGATCATGCGGTAGGGCATGCCGAGCGCGCTCGCCGCTTCCGCCTGGCCCGACGGCACCGACTTTATGCCGGCGCGGATGATTTCGGCCATGTAGCCGGCCTCGCACAGCGAAAGCGCGACGACCGCGGAGAAGAACGGGGTCATGAAATCGTTGGTGCGCACGGAAAACAGCGTGCCCAGGAAGGGCAGAGTGAGCGAGATTTCGCGCACCAGCAGCGACAGGTTGAACCAGAAGATGAGCTGAATCAGCGCCGGGACACCCCGGAAGAACCAGACATAGACGCCCGCGAAGGCGCGCAGCACCGGACTTGGCGACACCCGCATGATGGCGATGACGGTGCCGACCACGATCGCCAGCGCCATGATGATGACGGTGAGCACCAGCGTGTTGCCAAGGCCGCGCATGATCGAGGGATGGAACAGGTAGCCGGCGGCCGTGCCCCACGCGAAGGCTGGGTTGCTGGCGAAAGCGCGGACGATCAGGAAGGCCAGCAGCAAGGCGAACGCCGTGCCGATCCAGATGCCATAGCGGCGCTGCGGCACGACGGTCAGTCGTGACACGGCGGCGGCAATGCCGGGCTCGACGCCGATCTCGGTCGGGTGGGCCACGCCCATCAATGGTCTCCTGGTTGCTGGCCGGCGCCTGACCCAGGATCAGGCGCCGGGTAATTCCTATTCGGCGCGAAGCGCGTCCATGGTGCCGACGAAATAGGGTTCCTTGATCGCGTAGGCGCCCATGCCGTATCTGTCGAGGATAGCCTTGTAGGTGCCGTTCTTGAACAGTTCGGCAAGCGCGCCCACCATCATATCGGCGGTCTCCTTGTCGTCCTTGGCAATCGCCATGCCGAGCGGCGCGACCTCGTAAAGCGTCGGCAGCACCACCAGCTGGCCCTTGCTCGTCACTTCGAAATAGCTCGAAGCGGTGGCATCGTCCATGCGGGCATCAACGCGATCCGACAGCACGGCCTGGACGATATCGGTCGAGGAGTTGAAGACCGACTTCTCGATGGCCGCCTGGCCCTTGTCGGTACACTCCTTGCTCAGCTTGTCGACGAGGAAGTCCGAGGCGCTACCGGCCGAGACGCCGATGCGCTTGCCGCAGACCGGGGTGTCGCCGCTGAAGCTCGCCTTCTTGTCGGGCGATGTCGAGACCGCGAGCCCGGCCTTGAGGAACATGACGAAATCGACCTGCTTCAGCCGCTCGGGCGTCGCCGAGAACGTCTCCCAGGCGATCTTGAAGCGTCCGGCCGCAAGGCCTGGGATCATCGAGGGAAAGGGCGTGCGCTGCACGTCGAGCTTGGCGTCTACGAGCTTGGCCACTTCGCCGGCCAGTTCGATGATGATGCCGGTCTGCTTGCCGTCGGCATCGAGATATTCGAACGGCGCATAGTCCAGCGTGTTGGCGACGGCGAGCGTTCCGCTCTGCTTGACGTCGGTGGATTTCGCAACCTCGGCGGCCTGGGAAACCTCGCCCCAGGCCATGGTGGATATCGCCAGCGCAAGGCCGGTCATTCGCAGATATGCATTCATTGCTGTTCCCCTTTCTTTTGCTTGTTTGCCGTTATGCGCCGGCGGCTTCCGCCGCCTTCTTCTTGCGATAGTGGTAGTTCTTGTCGATGCGCTCCATCAGATAGTCGCCGTAGAGCACCGGCCCGTATTTCGGCTGCGTACCGGCCGGCACGCAGACCGACAGCGCCTCGATCGTCTCGTCCATGGACGGATCGAAGAAGAAGGGCTGCGAATAGCGCTCGCGTCCCGACCGGTTGATGACCCGGTGCGGCGTCGAGACGAACTGGTCGTTCGACCAGCGCGCCAGTATGTCGCCGACATTCATCACGAAGGAATCCGGAACGGGAGGTGCCGGAACCCAGTCGCCGGCCTTGTTCTTGACCTCGAGGCCGCCGACATTGTCCTGCGCCAGCAAGGTGATGAAGCCGTAGTCGGTGTGCGGCGCCGAGCCGAAGAGCCCTTCTTCCTGGGGCTGCGTCGGATAGTGCAGCAGCCGCAGGAAGGTCGTCGGCTGCTCGAAATAGCGGTCGAGGCTGTCGGAGGGCAGTCCGAGCGAGAGCGCGATGGCGCGAACCATCTTGCGCGCGAGCGTCCCCATCTCGTCGACATAACGCTCTATCGTCTCCCGGAAACCGGCAAGTGCCGTTTCGTCGGGCCATTGGTTGGGGCCTTGCAGCGGCTTTTCGGCCAGGGCCCTTGGATCGTCGGCGCCGACCTCGTGCATGAAGAAGATCGATTCGCTCTGGTTGGGCTTGCTGACGGTTGCCACCGACGAGGTCACGATGGTCGAGCCGGCAAAGGGCAGATACCCGCGGAAATTCTTGTCGATCTTCAGCTTCGCCTTTTCCTCCTCGGGCAAGGCAAAGAAGCGCTTGCTGGCTTCGCGCACGGCTTCGACATCGGCGCGCGGAATGGGGTGCCCGGTGACATAGAGGAAGCCGATCGTCTCGAGATAGCGGCGCAGCGTCGCCGCCGTTGCCCGGACGGCACCCTCATCGTCGCCATAGAGCGCCGAAACGTCGAGGATCGGAATTTCGGAAAAATCGCCGCGCTCTTGTGCATCCATTTTCGAACACCCTGTCTTGAACATAAGATACAGTACTGTATTTCTACACATCCGAACGGCCTCATCAATAGGCTTTCGATCGCAAAAGGAAGAGCGCTCAAACATGGCACCACGCAAGATCATCATCGACACCGATCCGGGCCAGGACGACGCCTTCGCCATCCTCTTCGCGCTGGGGTCGCCGGCCGAACTCGACGTGGTCGGCATCACCACGGTCGGCGGCAACGTGCCGCTTGCCCTGACGTCGAAGAATGCGCTCAAGGTGGTGGAGCTTGCCGGACGGCCTGATGTGCCGGTGCATGCCGGATGTCCGGCGCCGATGGTGCGCAAGCTGATCACCGCCGAATATGTTCACGGCGAAACCGGCCTCGACGGCGCCGATCTTCCCGAACCGGTGACGCCTCTGCAAAGTGAACACGCAGTGAATTATCTGGTGCGCACCATCATGGACGCGCCGGAGGGTGAGTTGACCGTCTGCACGCTCGGGCCGATGACCAATTTCGCAATGGCCATGACCATGGAGCCGAGGATCGTGCCCCGGCTGCGCGAAGTCGTGCTGATGGGCGGCGGCTTCTTCCAGGGCGGCAACGCCACGCCGGCGGCGGAATTCAACATCTTCGTCGATCCGCATGCCGCGCATAAGGTATTCGACAGCGGCGTGCCGGTGACCATGGCTGGTATAGACTGCACTTACACCGCGCTGATGACGCCGGAATGGCTCGACCGACTGCGGGCAACCGGCAGCCGGGCGGCGATCGAGGCCGCCAATCTGGCCGATTTCTACCGCCAGTACGGCACGCACAAATTCGAAACGCCGGCCCGCCCCATCCACGATGCCTGCGTCACCGGCTATCTGCTGGCGCCGCAAATCTATGAGCAGCGCCAATGCGCGGTGACGGTCGACATCGTGTCGCCGGAGACGATCGGCATGACCGTGGTCGACTGGTGGCATGTGACCGGCCGGCGCAAGAACTGCAATGTCCTGCGACGCATCGACCCGGCGCCGTTCTTCGAGTTGATGCTGGAGCGGATCAGCGCATTGCCCTGAGTTGCGCCGTCCGCGATAGATGGACACTTGATGAGTCGCGAAGCGCATCGAAGCCGACGAACGGCTTGCAGGCGTCGCGCATGGCGATGAAGGTCCTGATCAGATGAAAGCCGAAAGTACCCCGGCCAGAAGCAAGAGACCGTCCAAAGCTGCTCCGCCTGCGAAAGCGGCGCGGCAGACGCTCAGCCGCGAGGCCTGGATCACGGCCGCGCGCAAGGTGCTGGAGAAGCGCGGCATCGGCGAGGTCAAGATCGACCGCCTGGCGCGCCAGTTCAAGGTGACGCGCGGCAGTTTCTACTTCCACTTCGCCAGCCTGGCCGACCTTCGCGACGGCCTGCTGCAGGAATGGCGAAACACCAATTGCGCGCCGTTCTGGGCCATGCGCGACATGCACGACATAGACGGCCTGCAGTTCTTCACCGACATCGTGCATGTCTGGGTGGATGAAGCACCGTTCAGCCCGCTGCTTGATCTGGCCGTGCGCGACTGGTCGCGAACGTCGAAGAAGCTGGCGCAGGAGGTCAAGGACATGGACGATCTGCGCATCGCGCTGTTGATCCGCTCCTTCCGCGCCATGGGCTATCCCGAGGACGAAAGCCTGGTCAGGGCACGCATCACCTATTTCCACCAGATCGGCCAGTACGCGCTGTCCTTCAAGGAGGACCCGGCGGTGCGCAGGAGCTACCAGCCGCTGTTCGGAGAGGTCCTGCTCGGACCGCTGGTGCAGGAGCCAGGCTCGGCGCCGCGGCCGTCGGAGATCCAGAGCGGACGGCGATAGATGGCGTGCCGGCAATAGCGGGCCGCGGTGCGTCCAGCGGGCCTCCGAGGATCTAGGAAGCAGCCGCATCACCTGCCATGGCGCGAGTCGCGTTCTGGTGGGGACGCACCAGAAAATAGAACGCGACGAGGTGCGTGATCATCAGCAGCGGCACGTAGATGACCGGGATCGCATAGGTCGCACCCAGCAATCCGGCATGGGCGGGAAGATCGGCCTGGATGGCTTGATAATAATCGACGATAAGGTCGATGGTCCCGACGACATTGAAGGCAACGACGAATAGCCAGAAAAGCGGGCGTATCCTTACGCTAAACAGTGCCAGCATGGCCAACACCCCGGTTGCGAAGTCGCCATAGGCGGCAAAGGTGGCGAAGCTGGCGGGCAGGTCAGGGCTGACGACGCCCGGAAGGATGAAGACGAGCCCGAAGAAGCGGAAACTGTGCAGGGTGGCAATGGCGCGTTGCGCCGCGACCCCCTCCATCGAGCTCAGCCAGGGCCAGATGTAGGCACCGAAGCACAGCAGCCATGCGACATAGCCGAGTACGAGCTGGATCTGGAAAAGCATTTCCGTCGACATTGTGGTCTCCCGTCAGCTGTTGGTCGGCGCGGCCTCGAACACCGCGGTCAGGATGCCGAGCCGGCCTTCCATGAGATTTCGTCCCAAATTGGCTGCAAGCTCGGCGAAGTCCGGCCCCATCACCACGCCGAGATTTGGCGAAGGCGGCGGACCCGATGCCCGCAACTGTGCGAACCAGGCCTTGGCCGCCTCGGTGTCGTCTTGCCATGCCAGCATATGGAAGCCCGCCGGGTCGATCGCCTCACGCGTCGCATCGATTGTCATGAGGAAGCTCGTCGCCGGTGTTCGCGCCCAGGGAAGCGGATAGTGCGGCTGGCCGCCGCACAGCACCACGTCGAAGGTGGCAAACCTGCCGCCTGATTTCAGCACGCGGCGAATCTCGCGATAGAGCCGCCCCCGGTCGGAGATGTTCATCGCCACATGCTGCAGCAGCACGATGTCGAAACGGCCGTCATCGAACGGAAGCTCCAGGGCGTTGGCGGTCTGGAACGACAATTGCCCGCCTTGCCCCGTGCGCTCGGTCAGATAGCGCGCGGCATCCACGAAAGGCTCGCTGAGGTCCACGCCGGCAACCAGGCAGCCATAGGTCGCAGCCAGGAAGCGCGCCGGCCCGCCGACGCCCGAGCCAACGTCCAGAACCGACATGCCGGCGGTGATGTCAGCCAATTGGGCAAGCTCGGCGGTGGCCGCAAGCCCACGGGTGTGAAACTGGTCGAGGGTGCCCAGTTGCTGCGGCGTGAGAAGCTGATGCTCCGGGCCGAACTCAGCCAGTACCGTCCTCAACCGTTCAGTCAGGCCGGTCGCGCGATAGTGGTCGCGCACTCCATCAAGTTCATCGGTCATGGCAAGATGCTCCTGTCTCAAGCTCTTACCTAAACCCGCTTCCATCGTTCGACTATCCGGTGTAATCACAACAACCCATGAAGCAGAACTACACAATCCGGCACGGGGCGCTGGAGGGCGTCGAGGTGTTCCTGGCTGTCGCCAGACACCGCAACTTCCGCCGCGCCGCCGCCGATCTCGGCGTGACGCCGTCGGCCGTGAGCCAGGCGGTGCGCGCGCTGGAAGCCCGCATCGGCGCGGCGCTGTTTGTCCGCACGACACGCAGTGTCGGCCTGACCGAGGCCGGTCAGCGCTTCCTCGACCGTGCCGGCCCCGGCTTCGAGGAGATCGTCGCCGCGGGCGAGGCCGCGCGTGACGTCGGCCAGCGGCCGACCGGCCTGCTGCGCCTGTCGGTGCCGCGCGCCGTCGTGCCGTTGATCCTGGAGCCGGTGATCGCGTCGTTCTGCCAGGCCTATCCCGAAGTCGAACTGGAGATCGCCGCGAGCGACGAGATGGTCGATCTGGCGACAGGCGGGTTCGATGCCGGCATCCGCCTCGGGCAGTTCATTGCCACCGACATGGTGGCGGTGCGGCTGACGCCGTCCTTCTCGTTCGTGGTCGTCGGCAGTCCCGACTATCTCGATCGCCATGGCCACCCTGAGCGTATCGACGATTTGCGCCAGCATGCCTGCCTGCGCCTGCGCCGTTCCAACGGCGCCATCGCGCCGTGGACGTTCGTCGACGGCAACGAAGCGATCGAGGCGATGGTCTCAGGCCCGCTGATCGCCCACGACTATCCGACATTGCTCGGAACCGCGATGCGAGGGATTGGGCTGGCGCAGATCCCACGACCGGTCGCCGAAGGTCCGATAGAACAGGGAAAACTCGAGCCCGTGCTGGACACCATCGCGGCGACGACGCCGGGCGTCTTCCTCTATCACCCCGGCAAGCGCCAGATCCTGCCGAAACTGCGCGCCTTCATCGATCACCTCAAATCCGCGATCTGAGGCAATCAAGAGGGCCGCCCCCCTCGGCGTCATCGGCAGTTCGTTGCGGAAGCGGATGACTGCTCTCTCGATAACCCGGTCGGCAACGGTTTCCTGATCAGCGGGTGCGTCATCCCGCATCTGATCGCTCACTTGCATCAGAGATTTCATGGTACAAATATCAGAAATACATAAGTAAAAAATACTACAAGATGGACCATTCCGGTCAAGAACGTCGTTCTTTCAGTGCTGAAGCTTACATTGCATATGAAAAGCGCCAAGACCAAAAGGACCGCGTCAGCAGCCGGCAGCCCCAGGGTCAGTCCTCTCCCCGTCAGCAGGCTGGCGGCTGCGACTCCCGGTATGGTCAGGCCGATCGTGGCGCAGGCCGAACCCATCGCGACATTCAAACCGCGCTGCAGCTCGTTGTTGAGTGAAGCGCGCACCGCCGAAATGGCCTCCGGCATCAACACCAGCCCCGCGATCATTGCCCCCACAATGCTGTCAGCCTGGGTCACCTGATAGGCAACGAGGGTATCTTCGACGCTTGCCGCGACCTGCTCGGCGAGCATGACTATTCCGATCAGCCCGGCCATCAGCAGCAGAGCGCTGGCAGAGATGTTCTCGTGAGGGGCAGCGCGCACCGAAACGTCGTGTTGTTGTCCCTGGATAAAGTCTTCCCGGTGCCGGATGGTCTGCGCGAACACGAAGCTTGCATAGAGCAGCACTGAAAGGACGCTGACGAGACCAAGTTGGGCTGCCGAAAACGTGCCGGGATCCGTGGCCTGGGTGTAAGTCGGCAGAATAAGCGTCATCACGGTCAGCGCGATCAGAACCGCCAGATAGGCACTGGTCCCTTGCCGCACGATGGCCTGCTTGCGATGACGCCAGCCGCCAAGCGCGAGACACATGCCGACAACGCCGGTGGATGTGATCATCACCGTCGAGAAGACGGACTCCCGTGCCAGCGTCGGGTTGTTCTCTCCATGCAGCATCATGGAGACGATGATCGACACTTCGATTGCCGTGACGGCAAAGGTCAGCACCAGCGTGCCGTACGGCTCCCCCACCCGCCGAGCCACCGCCTCGGCGTGGTCGAGCACCACGAAAATGGTGACGAACATGATCGCACTCGACATCGCACCGACAAGGATCCTGGCGTTCAGCGAACCCTGGTCCACCGACAGCCCGCTCGCTCTGACCGCGACGGCCATCACCAAGGCGGCCAGCGGCATCGCATAGGAAGTCATCGATCGTCCGAAACCGCTCATCCAAGCCCCTGCGTGCTTCTGCGAACCTTGGCTGCATTCGCGCACCGACAGATCGAAGCGTTGACCCGTTCACGCCGTCTTCTGCGCCACCAGCCCCAGTTCCTCGATCATCGCCTGACGCATCAGGAACTTCTGCGGCTTGCCGGTCACCGTCATCGGCAATTCGGTGCGAAAGCGGATGTGGCGCGGGATCTTGTAGTGGGCGATCTGGCCGGCACAGAAGGTCTTGATCTCCTGCTCGGTGGCGATCTGGCCGGGCTTGAGCACGATCCAGGCGCACAGCTCCTCTCCATATTTCTGGTCGGGAATGCCGAAGACCTGCACCTCCCTGACCTTGGGATGGCGGTAGAGGAATTCCTCGACCTCCCTGGGATAGACGTTCTCGCCGCCGCGGATGACCATGTCCTTGACCCGGCCGACGATGTTGCAATAGCCCTCCGCGTCGATGGTGGCGAGGTCGCCGGTGTGCATCCAGCCGTCGGCGTCGATCGCCTCGCGGGTCTTTTCGGCGTCGTCCCAATAGCCCTTCATCACGGAATAGCCGCGTGTGCAGAGCTCGCCCGGCGCGCCGACCGCGACGGTGGCGCCGTCGGCGTCGATGGCCTTGACCTCGACATGAGGGTGGATGCGCCCGACGGTGGAAACGCGCTTTTCCAGCGGGTCGTCGACGCCGCTCTGGAAGGAGACCGGGCTGGTTTCGGTCATGCCGTAGGCGATGGTCACCTCGGACATATGCATCAGCGACACCACCTTCTTCATCACCTCGATCGGGCATGGCGAACCGGCCATGATGCCGGTGCGCAGGCTAGAGAGGTCGAAGGTCGCGAAATCCGCATGGTCGAGCATGCCGACGAACATGGTCGGCACGCCATAGAGGCCGGTGCAGCGCTCCTGCGCCACCGCCTTCAGCGTGGCGCCCGGGTCGAAGCCCTCGCCCGGAAACACCATGGTCGCGCCCTTGGTGACGCAGCCCATCGTGCCCATCGACATGCCGAAGCAATGATAGAGCGGCACCGGGATGCAGAGCCGGTCGTCAACGGTGAGCTTGATCGCGGAGGTGACGAAATTGCCGTTGTTGACAATGTTGTGGTGCGTGAGCGTCGCGCCCTTGGGCGCGCCCGTCGTGCCCGAGGTGAACTGGATATTGATCGCATCGCCGGGCTTCAGCCCCTCGGAAATGCGGTCGAGACTGTCATGCTCGTCGCGGCCGGCCATGGCCAGCACGTCGGCGAAATTGAACATGCCCGGCGAATTGTCCTCGCCCATGCGGATGACGATCTTCAGATCAGGCAATTTTTGCGCCTTCAGCTTGCCCGGCGCGGCCTTCGCGATCTCCGGCGCCAGCGTCTCGATCATGCCGAGATAGTCCGAGGTCTTGAAACTGGCGGCCGTGACCAAAGCCTTGCAGCCGACCTTGTTCAGCGCATATTCCAGCTCGGTCAGCCGGTAGGCCGGGTTGATATTAACCAGGATCAGGCCGATGCGGGCGGTGGCGAACTGCGTCACCAGCCATTCCCAGCGGTTGGGCGACCAGATGCCGACGCGGTCGCCCTTTTCGAGACCCAGTGCCAGGAAGCCGGCAGCCAGCGCATCCACCGTGTCGGACAGTTCGCTCCAGGTGAAGCGCTTGTCCTGTCCGACGAAAACGGCGGCATCCTGCGTGGCGTATTTGCCGGCCGTGTCGGAGAAAAGGGCGGGAATGGTCTTGTCGAGCAGCGGCACCTTGCGCTCCCCCGAGACATGCGCCCTGCCGTCGACGGGTGCGATAAAGACGCTGCCGGCGCGCCCAGCGCGGCCGCGCAGATTGGTGGCGTTCTTCAGCTCGTCGAGATTGACCGGCATCGCTGTTTCCTCCCCAGGCCGCGCCGAGTCTATCAGCCCGGCGTGGCAGTGGAAATCCTGTCGATAGTCGAGGAGTTCTGGTCCCTCGGAGGGGCGGTTTGGCTATCCGACCGCCACCGCCATCTTCGCCGCGATGTCGCGCAAGGTGGCTTCATCGCCTGCGGTACGCGCCTTTTTCGACGCGACCAGACAGGCCTGCGACTTCAAGACCACGCCGTCGCCCAGCACCTTGAGATGGTTGGCGCGCAGCGTCGAGCCGGTGGTGGTGATGTCGACGATGACATCGGCCAGCCCGGCCGCCGGCGCGCCTTCGGTGGCACCCAGGCTTTCGACGATGCGATAGACCTGGATGCCGTGTTTCTGCGAAAAGAACTGCTGTGTCAGCCGCCAGTATTTGGTGGCAATGCGCAGCCGCCGGCCGTGGCGCTGGCGGAAATCGGCGGCGACGTCGTCGAGATCGGCCATGGTGTCGACATCGAGCCAGATTTCGGGCACCGCCACCACGACATCGGCATGGCCGAAGCCGAGGCGGGCGACGATTTCGGCGCGGGCTTCCCAATCGGCGAGGTTTTCCCGCACCAGATCTTCGCCGGTGATGCCGAGATCGACCGCGCCCTGGCCGATCTCGCCTGCAATCTCGGAAGCCGACAGGAAGGCGACCTCGACATTGTCCAGGCCCTCGACACGGGCATGATATTTGCGGTCGTCGCCGGGCCGGCTGATGGCGAGGCCGGCCTTGGCCAGCACCTCCAGCGCCTGTTCCTTGAGCCGGCCTTTCGATGGGATCGCCAGCGTGATCATGGTGCCGTCTCCCGCAACGCCTCGATGCGGTCGAGCCAGACGGAAAAGCCGACGCCGGGGATCGCCGTCTTGGCGCCAAGCAAGGTCAGCAGCCGATCATAGCGGCCGCCACCGGCCAGGGGGCTCCCGCCGCCTTGCGCCGCGATTTCGAAGACCACACCGGTGTAATAATCGAGCGGACGGCCGAAGGCGGCATCGTAGCGGATTTTTTCCGCCGGCAGGCCATGCGCCTCGATCGCCTTGGCACGGGCAGCGAATTTCTCCAGCGCGGCGCCCAGCGACAGCCCGGCGCCGGCGGCAAAGCCTTCCAGCGCTTGCGCCGCGCCATCGAGCGGCACGTCGATCGCCAGAAAATTCTTCAGCGCCGCGAAGGCCTCGTTCGACAGCCGCACGCTGCGCAATTCGGCCTTCTCGATCAGCCGCCGCGCAATGTCGGAGGGCGCGCGGCCGGCCGATGCCGACAGGCCGGCCTCTTCCATGCCGCCGGCGATGTGCGCCGAAAGACCTTCAAGATCCCCGTCAAGGACAAGGGCAGCGACGTCGCCGGAAAGCTGGCCATTGCGCGGCGGGTTGGCAAGGTCGCCCAATGCCGCCTGCAGCATCGGCGCCGAGCCGAAGGCACGGGCCAGCCGCATGCGCCAGCCGCGCGGCAGGCCGAGCGCCGCCAGCACCGCTTCGAAGATGCCCTGATCGCCCAGCGTGGCCGCAAGCGACCGCCCAGGCAGCACCAGCGACAGCAGCGCATGCGCATCGGCCACCGAGCGGGCGTCGGCCTCGGCGGTGTCACTGTCGCCGAGATCCTCAATGCCGGCCTGGAAGAACTCGTTGCCGCCTTCGCGGCGCTGGCGAAAGACTTCGCCGAGATAGGAATAGCGGCGCGGCGTTCCGGCCTGCGAGCTTATATGGTCGAGGCAGACCGGAATGGTGAATTCCGGCCGCAGGCACAGTGTCTGCCCGGTCTCGCTCTCGGTGAGGAAGATGCGGCGGCGCAGATCCTCGCCGGCCATGTCGAGGAACGGGTCCGCCGGCTGCAATATGGCGACCTCTACCGCATGCGTGTCGCGGGTGGCGAAGAGGCCGGTGATGTCGGCTGCGATGGCGGGGAAGCGGGAGGTCAATTTGGACTCCGTATCGCACGACCAGGTGATTTGGGACCAGCGGGGCGGCCTCTACTTGCCACGCGCCCTCTCCTCGGCCTGCGCCGCCAGGATCTTCTTCACTTCCGCGACCAATTCATCCTCCGCCACCGTCACCTGCGCCGGGCGTGCGGCGCGCCATTCGGCGTTGTCGGTGATTTCGGCCGACATGCGCGCGCCTTCGATCAGATCCTTGATCTGCAGCTCGCCCTTGGCGCGCTCGTCGCCGCCCTGGATAATGGCGACCGGGCAACCGCGCCGGTCGGCATACTTCAGCTGCGCCTTCATGCCGGCCCCGCCGAGATACATTTCGGAACGGATGCCGGCGGCGCGCAATTCGCTCACCATCTTCTGGTAGCGGCCGAGGCTTTCGGTGTCCTTGTCCATGACCAGGACCACGACCGGCGCGATCACGTCGGCGCTGTCGAGCTTGCCGAGGTTCTTCAGCGCCGTCATCAGCCTGCTGACACCTATGGAGAAGCCGGTCGCCGGCACCGGCTCGCCGCGGAAGCGCGAGACCAGGCCGTCATAGCGCCCGCCGCCGCCGACTGAGCCGAAGCGCACGATCTGGCCGTCCTCGTTGGGGATTTCGGCCAGAAGTTCGGCTTCGAAGACCGGGCCGGTGTAATATTCGAGGCCGCGGACGACGGAGGGGTCTATTTTAACTCGCGCCGGCCCATATCCTGCCGCGTCGCAAAGCAATGCAATTTGTTCGAGTTCGTTCAAGCCTGCCTCACAGGCCGATATGTTGTCGAGGGAGACTTTCAGATCTTGTAGGATGGCATGGTTGCTGGAGCGCATCTCGGCAACTGCTGCGACACAGTTCATCACCAACTCTATACCTTGCTTGTCTAATCCGGCCCCCTTCGTAAAATCTCCGCTCTCGTCCCTGCGGCCGGCACCTAGTAGCAACTTCACCCCTTCCGGCCCGAGCTTGTCCAGCTTGTCGATCGCGCGCAGCACGGTCAGCCGGCGTCCGGCGTTCTCGTCGCCGCCAAGGCCGATCGCCTCCAGCACGCCGTCGAGCACCTTGCGGTTGTTGACGCGGATGACGTAGTCGCCGCGCTTGACGCCGAGCGCTTCCATGACGTCGGCCATCATCATCGCCATCTCGGCGTCGGCGGCGACGCCCGGCGTGCCGATCGTGTCGGCGTCAAACTGCATGAACTGGCGGAAGCGGCCGGGGCCGGGCTTCTCGTTGCGGAACACCCAGCCGGAGCGGTAGCTGCGGTAGGGCTTTGGCAGGCGCTCGTAATTCTCGGCGACGAAACGCGCCGTCGGCGCGGTCAGGTCGTAGCGCAGCGACAGCCACTGCTCGTCATCGTCCTGGAAAGAGAACACGCCCTCGTTCGGCCGGTCCTGGTCGGGCAGGAATTTTCCGAGCGCATCGGTGTATTCGATCAGCGGCTGGTCGGCCGGTTCGAAACCGTAGAGTTCATAGACCGAGCGGATCGTCGCCATCATCTTTTCGACGGCGCGGATGTCCTCGGCGCTGCGGTCGGCAAAACCGCGCGGCAGCCGCGCTTTCGTCTTTTCCGATTTGTCGGCCATGGGAAGGGTACTCGGTGTTTCGTGGCGCTGAGCGATAGGAAATCTCCTATTTCCGCAGCGCGCGTGTCCTAACCGATGCAGCTTTGTGCGGCAAGGGTTTGCAGCCTTGCCTCTCCTGCTGAGAGAAAGGAGGAACCGAACCGCCCTGAAACAGAAACGCATCGAGAATGAAACAATCCCGCCATGGGCGCGGCATCGTGCCGACACAATCGGAGCCGATATGACGCATCGACACGAAGGGGTTGGGGACATGACCAGCGCAGTGAAATTCCATGCCAACGGCGATGCCGGCGAATTGCCAGCGCGGCTGCGCCCGGCCGGCACCCATGTGCCGAAACCGGTTGGCCAGGCTGCCGGACCGTTCGAGGTGCCCGCCGACGCCGGCAAGGCCCCCACCCTGCGCGACGCCCTGGTGACCGGCCTGCTGGTGATCTATCCGACGGTGGCCACGGTGGTGGCGATCGTCGCCGGACTGTTCCTGGCCAGCGCCAACGGCACCTGAAACCGCCCGCTTCGTTGGTTCCATATTTTCTTGATCGCGGGGTTGGGCATGCGGCTGGGCTTCTCCCCGTGAACGAGGAGAAGGGAGCTACGTCGGCCGTTTGAACGCCTTACGTTCCTTCTCCACCTGCTTGCGGCAGACACAGCCCTCGAGATGGTCGTTGACCAAGCCCATGGCCTGCATGAAGGCATAGACCGTGGTCGGGCCGACAAAACTCCAGCCGCGCTTCTTCAATTCCTTCGAAATCCGCACCGAGACCGCCGTCGTCGGGTTGGCGCGCAGATGGGCGAGGTCGACGATTTCGGGCCGTTCCGCCTTGCCGGGTTCGAACTTCCAGAACCAGGCGGCGAGCGATCCGAACTCGTCGACCATTTCGCGGGCGCGCTTGGCATTGTTGATGGTCGAGACGATCTTGCCGCGATGGCGGATGATGCCGGCATTGCCAAGCAGGCGTTCGACATCCTTGTCGGTGAAGGCGGCGACCTTGTCGAAATCGAAGCCGGCGAAGGCCTCGCGGAAATTCTCGCGTTTGCGCAGGATGGTCAGCCAGGACAGGCCGGACTGGAACCCTTCGAGGCAGATCTTTTCGAACAGCCTGCGGTCGTCGGCCACCGGCCGGCCCCATTCATGATCATGATAGTGCAGATAGTCGGGCAGATTGCCGTGCCAGAAGCAGCGCGCGACCCCGTCGGGGCCGGCAAGCAGGCCGGTGTTTTCATTGCTCATTGCGAAAAGTCCATCCGTTAACGCGCTCTGGCGCAGCTTTTACCGTGGCTTTACCAGATTCCTGAACCCGGCGGTAACCACACCAAAAGGTTTACTGACAGAACCGCATTTTACGCATTCCGATTCATGTTTCGGTTGCTGCTTGCGCGCCAATGATCGCTGGACCGGGGGAGCGTTTCCACCCGGTGTATCAGACGATCTAAGGTGCGTTCCCGATGAAGAGAGTTGTGTTTTCCGTGCTCGGCGCCGTGGCTGTGTTTGCCGGCGTCACACCCTCGGCCGCTGGCGACCGCTATGCCGACAGGCCGCCGGTGATGGTGAGCCCCGACCTTTCCGCCCCCTGGGTGCTGCAGCTCGGCAATGCGCCCGGCATCGTGCGGCAGAACCGCCAGCAGCCGCGCCTGCGCACCGCGCAACCGGCACAGCCAGACCGCGTGCAGACGGCGGCCGTGCAGGCGCCGGCGAAACGCATGGTCATGCGCCAACAGATCAACCCGGTCTACCTGCCGCAGGAAGTCGCCTATGACGGCCCGCAGAAGCCGGGCACGATCGTCATCGATACGACGCAGAATTTCCTCTATCTGGTCGAGAAGAACGGCAAGGCGCGGCGCTACGGCGTCGGCACCGGCAAGCCAGGCTTCGAATGGTCGGGCACGCACAAGATCACCAACAAGCGCGAGTGGCCGGACTGGCGCCCGCCGGCGCAGATGATCAAGCGCGAAGCCGCCAAGGGCCGCTATCTGCCGACCTATCTGGCCGGCGGCATCGAGAACCCGCTCGGCGCCCGCGCACTCTACCTCGGCACGACCGAATACCGCATCCACGGCACCAACCAGCCATGGACGATCGGCGGCGCGGTGTCGTCAGGCTGCATCCGCATGCGCAACGAGGACGTGGTCGACCTTTATGAACGGGTCAATGTCGGAACCACGGTCGAGGTGATATGATAGCCGCAGCGAATCAGCTGGTCGGGAAGCACATCGTTTCCTGAAGTCGGAAGGAATAACGGGGGACGGGCCGTATGGGGATGCGGTCAGTCAGGAAGGGCAGCACGGGAAACCGCGCTGCCCTTCTTCTTTGATCGGCGTGCCGCACCTGCGACAAGCCCGCGTCGTTGCGTCGCGCAGAAGGCATGGCGCTTCGCTTTCATGCTGCCATTTTCGATGGTCTTTTGCTATGTCGGCGTCAACGCAAGAAAAGAGTCCCAGCCATGTCCCTGCCCGACGACAGCCGTTATCTCAAGGGCGGCCCGGTTGCCCAGCGCATCATCGCCGCCGTGCGCGAGGATGCGGCGATCGCCAAGGCCGAGGGTTTTCCGCCCAAGCTGATCTCGATCACCGTCGGCGATACCGATGCCGTGGATGTCTATGTGCGCAACCAACGCGCCAAGGCGCAGCTTGCCGGCATCGATTTCGAGGAACGGCGTTTTCCCGCCACCATCACCTCGGGCGAACTGGAAGCGGCCATCCACGGGCTGAACGCCGATCCACGCGTCACCGGCATCATCATCCAGCGGCCGGTGCCCGCGCATATTCCGGTCAAGACGCTGCAGGCGGCGGTGCATCCGCTCAAGGATGTCGAAGGCATGCACCCGGCCTCGATCGGCAACATCGTCTATAACCAGCTTGATCTGGCGCCCTGCACGGCGGCTGCCTCCGTCGAACTGCTCAAGGAGACCGGCCTCGACCTCAAGGGGCTGGAAGTCGTCATCGTCGGCCATTCGGAAATCGTCGGCAAGCCGATCGCCTTCTTGCTGATGAGCGAGGGCGCGACGGTCACGGTCTGCCATCACATGACGCGATCGGTCGCAGCCCATGCGCGCCGCGCCGACGCGCTGTTCGTCGCCGTGGGCAAGCCGCGGCTGATCAAGGCCGACATGGTGAAGCCTGGGGCTGCCGTCATCGATATCGGCATCAATTCCGAGATCGGACCCGATGGGACGAGCCGCATCGTCGGCGACGTCGACACCGACAGTGTGAAAGACGTGGCCTCCTGGATCACGCCGGTGCCGGGCGGCGTCGGCCCAATCACAGTGGCGATCCTGCTGCGCAACACGATGGTGGCGCTCAGCCGCCAGCGCGCGCTGTATGAGGCCACCTACGGCACCGCGGACAGGCTGGCTGCGGAGTAGGCGCCGGTCCCTACTCCGCCGCGATCAGGCTCTCGTCCTGAACGCCATCCGGCTTCGGCCCGCCATAGGCCCAGTCGAGCAGTTTGATGGTGTGCACCACCGGCATGCTGGCGGCCGACCCGATCTGGGTGATGCAGCCGATGTTGCCGGTGGCGACGATCGAGGCGCCCGTCGCCTCGATATTTCTGACCTTACGGTCGCGCAGCTTTGCCGAAATCTCGGACTGCAGGATGTTGTAGGTGCCGGCCGAGCCGCAGCACAGATGGCCCTCGCGCGGCTCGCGTACGATGAAGCCGGCCTTGGCCAGCAACTCCTTCGGCTGGCGGATGATCTTCTGGCCGTGCTGCATCGAACAGGCGGAGTGATAGGCGACGACCGTGCCCGGCCTGCGCACCGGCTCGGGCATGTCGAAAGCGGCCAGATATTCGGTGACGTCCTTGGCCAGCGCCGAGACGCGCGCGGCCTTGCCGGCATAGGCCGGATCGAGCCGCAGCATGAAGCCATAGTCCTTGATCGTCGTGCCGCAACCGGACGCGGTGATGATGATGGCGTCGAGCCCGCCCTGGTCCATGGCGCGTGTCCAAGCATCGACATTCTGTCTTGCCGAGGCCAGTGCGGCCTCTTCGCGCCCCATATGATGGACCAATGCGCCGCAGCAGACCTCGCCGGGCGGCACCACCACCTCGACGCCGAGGCGCGTCAGCAGCGAAATCGTCGTGTCGTTGATGGCGGGATCAAGCACCGACTGCGCGCAGCCGGTGAGAATGGCGACGCGACCCTTTTTGGCCCCCTGCGCGGCATGGATGCCCGGCGAGGCCATCGGCGAGGCTGCCGGGATCGATGCCGGCGCGAGCTTGAGCATCGCGCCAAGCGGTCTTAGGGCCGGGACCTTCTCGAACAGGCCGATGAAGGGCTTGCCGAGTTTCGCCAGCTTGAGAGCGGCGCGAAAACGTTGGGGATAGGGCAGCACGAAGGCCAGCATGGCGCGCGTCAGGCGGTCGAGCAGCGGCCTGTGATAGGTCTCCTGGATGTGGGCGCGGGCGTGATCGACCAGGTGCATGTAGTTGACGCCCGAGGGGCATGTAGTCATGCAGGCAAGGCACGACAGGCAGCGGTCGATATGGGTGACGATCTCCTTGTCGGCCGGACGGCCGTTCTCCAGCATGTCCTTGATCAGGTAGATGCGCCCGCGCGGTGAATCGAGCTCGTTGCCGAGCGTCACATAAGTCGGGCAAGTGGCGGTGCAGAAGCCGCAATGCACGCATTTGCGCAGGATCTTTTCCGATTCCGCGACATGCGGGTCGGCGAGCTGGTCGGATGAGAAATTCGTCTGCATCGCTGATGTCCTAGGCCATGCGGCCGGGATTGAGGACGTTCTTCGGGTCGAATTCCTGCTTCAGCCGCTGGCTGAGCGCTGCCAGCGCCGGCGGCTGCGGCTCGAACACCGGCAGCGCGGCGCGATGGGCGGGGGCGGCGCGCACCAGCGTCGCATGGCCGCCGCCATGTTTTCGCAACAGCCCGCGCAGCAGAGCGGCTTCCGGACCGCCCTCCTCCATACGCAACCACACCAGCCCGCCCTGCCAGTCATAGAAGGCGCTGACGGCGGCCTGCATGCGCAAGGTCAGCACCATCTGGTGGCCCTGGGAAGGTGTCATCGACACGCGCCAGACCGGTTTTTCGCTGCTGTCGGCGAAAGGCCTGATATCGCGCACGTCGCGCCAGATCAGCCGCGAAGCCTCGCCGGCAATCTCCTCCAGCGGCCCGGCCTTGCCGAGCAGCGTCTTCAGCGCAGCGATGCGATAGACGACGGAAGGGCCAAAGCCCTCGACCCTAAGCAGCGTGGCAGCGTCGCTGCCGAGCGCGCCGCCGGCTACGCGTGCGGCGATCCGCTCCGGCAGATGGGCGGCACTCGACACTTCCGCGCTGGAGCCGAGTGCCAGCGCCATGGCGCTCGCCGCGGCGTCGTCAAGCAGGCCACGAACCGCGAGCGTCACCTCGGTCTCGGCGGCAGGAAGCACCTTGAAGGTGACGTCGGTGAAAACGGCCAGCGTGCCCCAGCTGTTGGCCATCAGCTTCGACATGTCATAGCCGGTGACATTCTTGACCACGCGGCCGCCGGATTTGAAAGCTTCGCCCCGGCCTGACACGACGTTGATGCCGAGAATATGATCGCGCGCCCCGCCCGCTTTCAGCCGGCGCGGACCGGAAAGGTTCGCACCAAGCACGCCGCCGATCGTGCCCTTGCCCGGCTCGCCGCCGAGCAGCGGGTTGTAGTCCATCGGCTCGAAGGCAAGCTGCTGGCCGTTGTCCGCCAGCAGCTTTTCGATCTCGGCCAAAGGCGTGCCGGCCTTTGCCGACAGCACCAGCTCGGCGGGTTCATAAAGAGTGACGCCGGTGAGTTTCGACAGGTCGAGCGTGTGCTCCGTCTGCAACGGACGGCCGATGCCGCGCTTGGAGCCGTGGCCGATAATTTCGAGCGGCGTCTCTTCCGCCACCGCCCAGGCAATGGTGGACAGGACTTCGCCTGACGTGGTCGGGGTCAAAGTCGTCAAAGCCTGTGCTCCCTGAGCTTCTCGAGCACGGCTTCGCCCCTTGGCGACAGCCGGTAACCGATCTCGAGGCTCTCGGTGAGCCCGAGTTCCTTGAGCTTGCGGACATCCTGTTTGAACTTCAGCGTCTCGATGCCGGCCTTGGCCGCCAGGTCCGCCGCCCGCACTTCCGGATGGGCGTCGATTGCCCGCAGGATCGACGGGAAATAGCCAGGCGCCGTCTTGTCCCAGCGGGCAAAGCGCAGGGTCAGGGCGTGCCAATCCGCATCTGACAAGGAGGCCTCGGCGCGCAAGGCAACCCGCTCGTCGGGCTCAAGACCGGTGAGTTCGATGCGATAGACCAGGGTGCCGTCATCAGGCCCAAGCATCTCCCGCAGGGCCGCGAGTGTCGGAAAGCCAGCCGCGCTCGCGTCCTTTTCCGTCAGTGCGGACATGTCGACGACCGTGACATCGCCGATCAGCACGACGCCCGACGCCGTTCTCACCCGCCCACCAGCCTTGACCGTCGGCCGCCGCCAGCGGCGAAAGGCGAGCGTCACTTCGCCCGACGCAATGGCCGCAAGGATCTGGTCCCGGAACAGCATCCTCTCAAAACCTCGGAATATCCGGAAACGCCACCTGCCCCCTGTGCACATGCATGCGCCCAAGCTCGGCGCAGCGGCGCAGTTGCGGGAAGACTTTTCCCGGGTTGAGCAGGTGATTGGGGTCGAAGGCGCATTTGACGCGCATCTGCTGGTCGAGATCGACCTGGTTGAACATTTCCGACATCAGGTCGCGCTTCTCGACCCCGACCCCATGTTCCCCCGTCAGCACGCCGCCGACCTTGACGCAGAGGCGCAATATGTCGGCGCCAAAACTTTCGGCCTTGTCGAGTTCGCCGGGAACATTGGCATCGTAGAGGATCAGCGGATGCAGATTGCCGTCGCCGGCGTGAAAGACATTGGCGACGCCGAGACCGTATTTTTCCGACAGCTCGCGCATGCCGGCGAGCACGCGCGGCAGTTCCTTGCGGGGGATGGTGCCATCCATGCAGTAATAGTCGGGCGAGATGCGGCCGACCGCCGGGAAGGCCGCCTTGCGGCCGGCCCAGAAGCTCAGCCGCTCCTGCTCGGATTGCGAGATGCGGCAGGTGGTCGAGCCGTTGCTTATGGCGATCGCCTCGACAGCGGTGATGAGGTGATCAACCTCGACGCCCGGCCCGTCGAGCTCGACGATCAGCAACGCCTCGACATCGAGGGGATAGCCGGCGTGGACGAAATCCTCCGCCGCGTGGATCGCCGGCCGGTCCATCATTTCCATGCCGCCGGGAATGATGGCGGCGCCGATAATGTCGGCGACGCACTGGCCGCCCTGCTCGCTGGTCGGAAAGCCGATCAGCAGCGCGCGCGCCGTTTCCGGTTTCTTCAATATGCGGACCGTGACTTCGGTGACGACGCCGAGAAGGCCTTCGGAACCGGTCATCACGCCAAGCAGATCGTAGCCTTCCGCATCGAGATGGCTGCCGCCGAGCCGCACCACCTCGCCATTCATCAGCACCATCTCGATGCCGAGCACATTGTTGGCGGTGAGGCCGTATTTCAGGCAGTGCACGCCGCCGGAATTCTCCGCGACATTGCCGCCGATCGAGCAGGCGATCTGGGAGGATGGATCGGGGGCATAGTAAAAGCCCTCCTGCTCGACGGCGGTGGTGATGCCGAGGTTGGTGACGCCCGGCTGGGCGACGACGATGCGATTTGGAAAATCGATCGCCAGGATGCGGTTGAAGCGGCTCATCACCAGAAGCACCGCGTCTTCCAGCGGCAGCGCGCCACCCGACAGCGAGGTGCCGGAACCGCGCGGCACGACGCGGATGTTGCGGTCGTTGCAGTATTTCAGCACGCGGGAGACCTGCGCCACGGTCTCGGGCAGAACGACGACCAGCGGCAATTGCCGATAGGCGGTCAGGCCATCGCTCTCAAAGGCGCGCATGGCATTGGCCGCGTCGACCACGCCCTCGCCCGGCACGATGATGCGCATGTCGGCGACGATCTCGTCGCGCCGGCGCTTCGTGGCGTCGTCTGGTTTCGGCATGGCCAGGCCGGACATCAGCAGCCTCATTTTGCTTGACTGGTCAAAATCTTTTACCAGTGAAGCGCGCTGGTTGCAAATGCCGTGGTGATGGGAGGCTCCCGCGTCGGGCCAGGACGGGCTTCCGCAGCGGCAATCTGCCGCTATTCGCCCGGGTGCTTGGCCGGCTCGGAATGCATCCGGCGCACGCGACGCACGCCCCACCAGACCAGCAGGATGGCGACCGGCACTGAGGCGGCGGTGACGACTTCCGGCGCGAAAGCATGGCCGAAGATCGAGGCACCCTTGGCGACATAACCGATGAGGCCGACGACGTAATAGGAGACGGCGGCGACCGAGAGTCCTTCGACGGTCTGCTGCAGGCGCAGCTGCAGCCGCGCGCGGTTGTTCATCGAGGCGAGCAGATCGCGGTTCTGCTTCTCGACCTCGACATCGACCCAGGTGCGCAGCAGCGTCGTGGCGCGGGTCAATTTGCGCGACAGATTGGCCTGCCGCTCCTCGACAGAACGGCAGGTGCGCATGGCAGGTGCGACCCGGCGCTGCAGGAACCCGCCCCAGGTGTCATAGCCGGGCACGGCCTCTTCCTCGAGCGCTTCCAGCCGCTCGACGACGATGCCGTCATAGGCGCGGCTGGCGCCGAAGCGGTAGAGGCTGGAGGCGGCGTCGGCCTCCAGTTCGGCGGCAAGTTCGGTCAGGTCGGCGAGCAAAGTCTGGCTGTCACGGGTCTCGGCAACCTTCATTTCCAGCGTGGTCTGGGCGAGCCTGTCCTCGATGCGGCGGGCGCGGCCGGACAAGGTCAGCGCCAGCGGCAGGCCGAGCATGGCGAGCGTCCGGTAGGTTTCGATGTCGATCAGCCGCTGCGACAGCGCCCCGGTGCGCGCCGGCGTCAGGCCGCGGTCAAGCACCAATATGCGGGTCATGCCGTCGCCATCCTGGCGGAAATCCGTGACGATGGCCGCATTGCCGCGCTCGACCAGCGAGTAGCACAGGCTGGTCGGGTCGAAAGCGGCGATCAGCCGCTCGCTCGCCTGCGTCCATTTGCGGATCTCGAGCCGGATACCAGAAATGACGGTGCCCGGCGGCGAAAAGCCGTTGCCGAAGGGTGTGTCCTCCTGCGCCCTGCCGCTTTCGGAAAGCGGGCCTTCCCACAGATAGGTCGAGAACTCCGTATGCCGTTCCCAGCGCAGCGAGCCCTTGCCCCATTTCATGGCGTGATGGCGGGCCTGACGGTCGGGCGCGGCGATGCCAAGACGCCGCGACAGTTCGGAAAGCACGGCATGGTCGACGCCGGAGCCACCCTCGGTCATGAAGGCGAGTTGCACCAGGACGCGCGGCTTTTCGATGAGCGGATGCGGCCTGGCATGGACCTCGCCCAGCGCGCCGGGCCGGCCCTCATGCGCGGGGAAACCCATGACGCTGCCCTTGGCGCGCGGCTGGAATTCGAGATTGGACGGGTCGTCTGACACGGCTTGTCCCCTGGGGGTTCTCTAGACCCTCTTGCAGTCGCGTCCTCTAGAGCCAATAGGCTGACGACGCAAACAACAAAGTTTAGCCAGAGATGATATTGCGCCGGGCGGCGAAACCGACACGCTTCGACCAATTGGATAAATAATTTGACCAGTTGGCGACGCAGGCTTTATCCTGCGCGACACCGGTTCAATTCCCAGGCACAGCTGTTGAGCGATATTTTTTCCAGGATCGAGCATTCGCGCACAGCCGACGAGGTGGTGCAGCAGATCGAGAGCCTCATTCTCGAAGGCGTGCTGCGCACCGGCGACCGGCTGCCGGGCGAGCGCGAACTGGCACGCCAGTTCGACGTATCGCGGCCGATCCTGCGCGACGCGCTGAAGGCGCTGGAAGGGCGCGGGCTGCTGACGACCAAGGCCGGTGGCGGCACGCATGTCGCCGACATCATCGGCCAGCTGTTCACCAAGCCGGTGGCCGACCTGATCTCCATGCATCGCAAGGCGGTGACCGATTATCTGGAATACCGCCGCGAGATCGAAGGCATAGCCGCCGAATACGCGGCGCGGCGCGCCACCCCGGAAGACCTGGCGCTGCTCGACCGCATCATGGCGCGCATGGACGAGGCGCATCGCATCGGCGATTTCGACGACGAGGCCGAGATCGACGTCGAGTTCCATCAAGCGATCTGCGAATGCGCGCACAACATCCTGCTCTTGCACACGCTGCGCTCCTGCTACCGGCTTTTGTCGGAAGGCGTCTTCCAGAACCGGCTCTTGGTGTTCACCGTGCCTGGCGCGCGCGAGGCGCTGCTGGCGCAACACAAGGCAATCCACGCCGCGGTCAAGGCCGGCGATCCCAACGCTGCCCGGCACGCGGCAATGGACCACATGACCTATGTCGAGCGGTCGATGGCCGAAGCCGAGCGCAGCGGCGACTGGCAACGCGTGTCACGGCTGCGGCTGCGGCAGCGTTCGGAAGCCGGCGATGCCGAACCGGCGCGCAGACGCTCCTAGTGAATAAGATCAAGCGGGGACCATCATGAGCGACATTCTCACCATCGCGGACCTCAAGGATCTCGCCCGCCGGCGCGTGCCCAAGATGTTCTTCGACTATGCCGATTCCGGCGCCTGGACCGAGAGCACCTATCGGGCCAACGAGGAAGACTTCCAGAAGATCAAGTTCCGCCAGCGCGTCATGGTCGACATGAGCAACCGCTCGCTGGAATCGACCATGATCGGCCAGAAAGTTTCGATGCCGGTGGCGCTGGCGCCGACCGGCCTGACCGGCATGCAGCACGCCGATGGCGAGATGCTGGCGGCGCAGGCGGCAGAGGAATTCGGCGTGCCTTTCACCCTGTCGACGATGAGCATCTGCTCGATCGAGGATGTCGCCTCTGCGACGACGAAACCATTCTGGTTCCAGCTCTATGTGCTGCGCGACAAGGATTTCGTGCTCGATTTGATCGACCGCGCCAAGGCGGCGAAATGCTCGGCACTGGTGCTGACACTCGACCTGCAGATCCTCGGCCAGCGCCACAAGGACGTGCGCAACGGGCTTTCGGCGCCGCCCAAGATGACGCTGGCCAACATCATCGACCTAGCCAGCAAGCCGCGCTGGTGCTTGGGTATCGCCGGCACCAAGCGCCGCACCTTTCGCAACATCGTCGGCCACGCCAAGGGTGTCGGCGACGTCTCTTCGCTGTCGTCCTGGACAAACGAGCAGTTCGACCCGCAGCTGTCGTGGAAGGATGTCGCCTGGATCAAGGAACGCTGGGGCGGCAAGCTGATCCTCAAAGGCATCCTCGACAAGGAGGACGCGCTGATGGCGGCCAAGACCGGCGCCGACGCGATCGTGGTCTCCAACCATGGCGGGCGCCAGCTCGACGGCGCATCGTCCTCGATCATGGCGCTGGAAGAAATCGCGGACGCGGTCGGCGACAGAATAGAAGTGCATATGGACGGCGGCATCCGCTCCGGCCAGGACGTGCTGAAAGCGCTCTGCCTCGGCGCCAAGGGCACCTATATCGGCCGCCCATTCCTTTACGGCCTGGGCGCGCTCGGCAAGGAAGGGGTTACCAAAGCGTTGGAAATCATCCGCAAGGAGATGGACATCACGCTGGCTCTGTGCGGAAAACGTCTGGTCACCGACATGGGCAAGGACCAGCTCCGGCGCTAGGGTCCGGTGACAGCCTGACCACGGAGACCACGACGCGTTGGCGGAACCCGGCATCCATTTTCTCGACGCGCATGGGCCGGAGGGTGTGCGACTTTACGCAATCGGCGACGTGCATGGCCGGCTCGACCTGCTGGCAGCCATGCACCAGCGGATCGAGAGCGAGCTGGAGCGGCAACCGGTTCGCGACTGGCGGGTGATCCATCTCGGCGACTATGTCGACCGCGGACCGGACTCCAAGGGCGTCATCGATTTCCTGATCGCGGCGCGGGAACGCGATCCGCGCCATCTGATGCTGGCGGGCAACCACGACATCGGCTTTCTCGATTTCCTCAGGACCCCCGACCCGGAAGGGCTTTTCATGCGCTATGGCGGCGTCCAGACGGCACTGTCCTATGGCGTGTCGCTGACCACCGACGCCAGCTGGTTCGGCAAGATGGAGACTATGAAGCGCGGACATCAGGCCCTGCTCGAGGCCACACCGCCGGGCCATGTCGATTTCCTGCGCTCGCTGCCGTTCTCGCTAACGTTCGGCGATTTCTTCTTCTGCCATGCCGGCATCCGGCCAGGCATTCCGCTGGACAAGCAGAACCCGCAGGACCTGATCTGGATCCGCGACGTTTTCCACGATCACACCGGCCTGTTCTCAAAAATCGTGGTGCACGGCCACACACCCGTCCCCGAGGCCGAAGTGATGGCCAACCGCGTCAATGTCGACACGCTTGCCTGGCAATCAGGCATGCTGACCGCCCTCGTCGTCGACGAGGCGGACAAACGCATCCTGGAAATGGCTATAAAGGGAGCTTGAGCCCAGCTACGTCGCAGGGATGCGTCGCGAGAGGGCCGGCTTTTTTAGCGAAGCGAGGCGGTGACGCCGTAGCCGTCGACGGCGTTGTGGTTGTTGGCGGCATCGGCGGAATAGATGCCGAGACCGCACAGCACGATGGCGGACAACATGGCAAAGGACAGAAGCGCTGCTTTCACGGACGTCATCTCTTGTTGAGCTTCCTGCATCTGTGCACCAGGCGGTTACCAATGCGTTGAAACGGAGAATTCGCTTCAAAGTTTCGACGATTTCGCGCTTCTAGGCGCGTTCTGTATCGGAGGTGTGTCGCACGGGTCACACAAAAGGTTCATCCCGGTTGCACAGCCGATGCAGAGCGCGCGCCTTCTAGGATGGCGGTCGGACACAAGCCAAGGATGAAAGGGGTTTTTCCCAGCCGGTTTCACGGCTGCGTGCCAATTATGTCACGCGGAGCGCCAGGGGCAGGCTCTTAGATCGTGTAGATCGTGGCCACCCAGGCGCGGGCAATCGCCATGCCGGCGGCATCGGCGTCGGGTCCGTTAAGGGCCATTTCGCCATCGAGCTTGTCGGCCCAATCGGGATGCCGCGAAGCGATGGTCGACGCGAAGGAGGTGCTCCAGTCCTTCACCATCGGCCGGTCGGCCTCGAAATGGAACTGGAAGCCATAGATGGCGCGGCCGACACGGAACGCCTGGTTTTCGGCGACTTCGTTGCCGGCCAGCCGCACGGCGTCTTGCGGCAGTTCGAACGTGTCGTCGTGCCACTGGAAGATCGGGAATTTTTCCGGCAGGGCGCCCAGCACCGGGTCGGCCTTGGCGTCCGACGTCAGCGACACGCCGCGCCAACCGAATTCATTGGCGCCGCCGATGCGGTTCTCGCCGCCGAAGGCGCGGGCGACCAATTGGCTGCCAAGGCAGATGCCGAGCACGGCACGGTCCTTGCCGGCGAAATCGCGGGTAAGTTCGAGCAGTGCGGGGAAATAGGGATATTCATCATCGGCCAGCGCATTCTGGCCGCCGCCGAGCACGACCATCGCATCGTGCCCGTTCGCATCTTCGGGAAGGGGATCACCCTTGTAAGGGAGGCGCACGTCGAGATCGGCGCCGGCTTCCGCAAGGGCGGCACCGACCTGGCCGAGGCCGGTATTGTCGTAGTTCTGGACCACCAGCACCCGCATCGCAAAACCCTGCTGACATGAAAAAGATGCCACGAGCGATATCATGCCGCCCGCATTGCAGCCAAGATCGTATTCTGGGAGAGAACTATGCCACTGCAGAACCGGGTCGATCCGTTCGGCGCCATCCACGCCGTGCCCGAGCGCGGGCTGTTCACCGGCAATCGCGGCATCATCCACGATCCCGCAACCAAGACGCTGCTGAGGAAGCGCTGGGCGCTTCAGGCCTGGATCATCTGCGTATGCCAATTCCGCAATGTCCGGCGCGAGCCGATGGGCAAAAACCGTCCTGGCGGCAAGGCCGGCTGGACCGAGTTGTTCTTCCTCGACGAGGTGACGGCGATGGCCGCCGGTCATCGGCCCTGCTTCTTTTGCCAGCGCGAACGGGCCAGGGATTTTGTCGGCCGCTTCGGCGAAGCCTTCGGCATTGCCGAGCCCCGCGCGCCACAGGTCGACAAAAGGCTGCACAAGGAGCGGCTGGCGTCGGGTGGCAAACGCCCTGCTGTGGCGATGCATGAGCTGTCCAGCCTGCCCGACGGCGCGGTGGTCGCCACTGGCGGCAACGCCTATGCCTTGCGTCACGGCAAGGCGTTGCGTTGGTCCTTCGCCGGATATGGCCCACCCGCCGGTCTTGGCCAGCTGGAAGACAAGGCGCTTATGCTGCTGACCCCGGAGACAACGCTTGCCGTCCTGAAGCATGGCTTTCGTCCGGTGTGGCATCCGTCGGCCGAGGCTTGACGCCAGCCGCCGGCTCGCTCATTCCTCGGCGATGCGCGCCAACTACAAGATGCAACGTCTGTTCGTGCCCGACGACCTCGAGCTGGATGCCGAGTTCGACGCCGACCAGCAGCAGAGCCATTATCTCATGCATGTGCTGCGGCTTGGCGAAGGCGCCGAAATCCTGCTGTTCAATGGCCGCGACGGCGAATGGTCGGCGGCCATCGCGGCGAAGTCGAAGAAGGCAATCAAACTCAAGGTCTTGGCGCTGCAACGGCCACAGCCACCCCTCCCCGACCTCATCTATTGTTTCGCGCCGCTGAAGCAAGGCCGGCTCGATTATCTCGTGCAGAAAGCGGTCGAGATGGGCGCCGGCGTCCTGCAGCCCGTCATCACGCAGCACACGCAAGTGGCCAAGCCGTCCATCGATCGGCTGCGCGCCAATGTCGTCGAGGCCGCCGAACAATGCGGCATCCTGGCGGTGCCGGAAGTGCGCGAGGCAGAAAAATTCGAACGCCTGCTGACCGGCTGGGACAAGGAAAGGCGGCTGGTCTTCTGCGACGAGGACGCCTCGACCAACAACCCGCTGCCTGCCTTGCGGGCCGTAAAAGAGAAGAAGCTCGCGCTGCTGGTCGGGCCGGAAGGCGGCTTTTCGGATGACGAGCGCAAGATGCTGCGCGCCCTGCCCTTCGTGACCGCCATTCCGCTCGGTCCGCGTATCCTGCGCGCCGACACGGCGGCGGTGGCCGCACTTGCGGTGATGCAGGCAACCGTCGGAGACTGGTAGGACGCGATGTCTTGCAAGAGGCCGCCCGGTTCGTGGCCTTCAATTCCTCTTGACCTGTGGCTCAGGATTTTTCGCTTGATCGGCTACTGACATTTCGTCCATTTACCGCCGGCGGTCGCCCGACCGCCTTCTGAGGGCTTGATCATGGCGCGCGACACAACCGATTTCCGGCCGATCGAAGGCGTCGACGAACTCGTCGACCACCTGGCCGAGGGCAACAAGCCGCGCGACAAGTGGCGCATCGGCACCGAGCACGAGAAGTTCCCCTTCTATGTCGACGGCAACGCGCCCGTGCCCTATGGCGGCGAGCGTGGCATCCGCGCCATCCTCGAAGGCATGCAGTCAAAGCTTGGCTGGGATCCGATCATCGACGACGGCCGCATCATCGGCCTGGTCGAACCGACCGGCCAGGGCGCGATTTCGCTCGAGCCCGGCGGCCAGTTCGAGCTTTCCGGCGCGCCGCTGGAGACCATCCATCAGACCTGCCGCGAGGGCAATGCGCATCTGGCGCAGGTGCGCGAGATCGCCGAGCCGATGGGCATCCGCTTCCTCGGGCTCGGCGGCAGCCCGAAATGGTCGCTGGCCGAAACACCGAAAATGCCGAAGTCGCGCTATGAGATCATGACGCGTTACATGCCCAAGGTCGGCACCAAGGGCCTCGACATGATGTACCGCACCTGCACGATCCAGGTGAACCTCGACTTCGAGAGCGAAGCCGACATGCGCCGCAAGATGCAGGTGTCGCTGAAGCTGCAGCCGCTGTCGACGGCGCTGTTCGCCAACTCGCCCTTCACCGAAAGCCGGCCGAACGGTTTGCAGAGCTGGCGCGGCGACATCTGGCGCGACACCGACAACCAGCGCTCGGGCCTGCTCGAATTCTGCTTCTCGCCCGATTTCGGTTTCGCCGACTATGTCGAATGGGCGCTCGACGTGCCGATGTATTTCGTCATCCGCGACGGCCACTATCACGACATGACGCACATCACCTTCCGCCAGTTCATGGCCGGCGGCGCGCGCAACGAAGTGCCGGATGGCCTGCCGACCATGGGCGACTGGGCGAACCACCTGTCGACGCTGTTCCCCGACGTACGGCTGAAGCGTTTTCTCGAGATGCGCGGCGCCGATGGCGGCCCGTGGCGGCGCATCTGCGCGCTGCCGGCCTTCTGGGTCGGGCTGCTCTATGACGAGGCGGCACTCGATGCAGCCGAGGCGTTGACCGCGAGCTGGACCTACAAGGAAGTGCTGGCGATGCGCAACGCCGTGCCCGAGCTCGGCATTGCTGCGCCCTTCCGCAACGCCACGCTGCGCGAGATCGCGCGCGATGTGCTGGCCATTTCGCGCACCGGGCTGAAGAACCGCGGCAAGAAAAACCGCGACGGCTATGACGAGACCTCGTTCCTCAACACTTTGGATGAGGTGGTCGCGCGCGGCACGACCAGCGCCGAGGAGATGCTTTCGGCCTACCACACGCGCTGGGGTGGTTCGATCGAGCCAGTGTTCATGGAATACGCCTATTAAGCCGGCGGCAAAAGCCGCTTCAATCGAGCATTGAAACGAATTAGGCTCCCTTCCGAGGAATTCAGGAGGAGACGCCGATGCCTACCTTGTTCGACATGCTGGCGCAGGTCCAGAACGGCAACGGCATGCAGGCGCTTGCCCAGCAATATGGGCTTTCGATGCAGCAGACACAGGCTGCGGTCGCCGCCCTGCTGCCGGCCTTTTCGCAGGGGTTGCAACGCAACACCGCCGATCCTTACGGGCTTGGCGCCTTCATGACGGCGATGGCAAGCGGCCAGCACGCCAAATATTTCGAGGACGCCACCCGCGCCTTCTCGCCGCAGGGCGTCGACGAAGGCAACGGCATTCTTGGACATTTGTTCGGCTCGAAGGACCTGTCGCGCGCCGTCGCCAGCCAGGCGGCGCAGGCGAGCGGCGTCAGCCAGCAGATCCTGCAGCAGATGCTGCCGGCGATCGCCTCGATGGTGATGGGTGGACTGTTCAAGCAGACGACAAACCAGATGCAGGCCGCCGGCGGTTTCGGCGGCGGCAACAATCCGCTCGGCGAGATCATAGAGCAGATGATGCGGCAGGGCGGCATGCAGGCGCCGGCGCCACAGCAGCGCCAGGCACCGCAGCCCCAGACCCCGATGGACAACCCGCTCGGCAAGGTCTTGCAGGACATGTTCGGCGGGCAAAGCCAGCCGCAGCCGGCACCCAATCCCTATGGCGACAATCCGCTGGGGAAGGTGCTGCAGGATATGTTTGGTGGCGGCGCGCCGCAGCCGCAGGGCCGGGCGCAGCCGCAGCAGACGCAAAGCCCCTACGGCGACAATCCGCTGGGAAGAATCTTCGAGGAGATGCTGCGGCAAGGCGGCGGGGGCGGATTTGGCGGCGGACAGCCGGCGCCGCAGCCGCAGGCACCGCAGCAGCGCCAGGCGCCGCCGCCGCAGACCAATCCGAGCGGCCGGCCAAGAAACCCGTTCGACGATCTGTTCGGCAAGATGTTCGAGCACGGCGCCCAGCAGCGTGACGACTACCAGAAGGGCGTGGAAACGATCTTCGACCAGTTCAAGCGGGACATGGACAGGCGGTAGATGCCAAAACCTGCGGCCCCTTCTGAGCAAGCCAGAAAAGAAAAGCCCGATCCTTGGGAGGACCGGGCAACGTGCAGGCAGGCCGGCGGGGAACCGGCAGGGAGTGGGGAGCCTGCATAATCCTTGGTCGCGCTGAGCCCTGAAAAGGTTCAGCAGGACCGAAATCAGCCGATCAGGCCACCTTGCGGGCGATGTCCTCGATCGTTTCGACGCGATCGCTGGCGATTTCGCGCAGGATCGCCGTCGGGTCGCGGCCGAACGGCACGTCGATGGCGACATGCAGGTCGGCGCGCGTCAGGCCGATATCGGCGAGTTCGGCGTCCGACATCTCGCCAAGGCGGTAGAAGGCGCGACGGTTTTTCCAGGCGCGGTAGAGATTGAAGACGGTATTGGCCACGCGCATCGCAACGGCCGGACGCGAGGTGATGCGCGAGGTCTCGGTGGCGAAATCGATCGTGGTCATGTCTGTCTCCTTCGGAGTCGAGCGGACGAAACCAAGCAACAGACGCTGGCGACAGCGGCCGTTCCGGCTTCGATTCACATGCCTTCATGTGGATGTCAGCAATTTGCCATCGGCCGATTGATTAATCCAACGAATGTTTTTAATCTTTACCATCAACACCAGTGATGGATCACCCGATGAAAGCGCCGCTCGATCTCGATCAGTTGCAAACCTTCATTTCGATCGCCGACACCGGCAGCTTTACGCGGGCGGCAGAAGAGGTGCACCGGACCCAGTCGGCGGTGTCGATGCAGATGCGCCGGCTGGAGGAGCGGATCGGCAAGCCGCTGTTCGAGAAGGAGGGGCGCTCCAACAGGCTGACGGAGGAAGGCGACAAGCTGCTCTCCTATGCAAGACGGCTGCTCTACCTCAACCGCGAAACGCTCGCCGCCTTCGACGACCAGCGGCTAGAAGGCACGATCCGCATCGGCACGCCGGACGACTATGCCGACCGCTTCCTGCCCGAGATCATGGCGCGTTTCACGCGCTCCAATCCACGCGTCGAACTGACGGTCATCTGCGAGCCGACACCAGGCCTGGTCGAGCACATCAAGCGCGGCAATCTCGACCTCGCGCTGGTGACGCACAATGACGTGCGCGGCCAGTCGGAAGTGGTGCGGCGCGAACCGCTGCTGTGGGTCACCTCGGCCAATCATGCGACGCATGAACAGGAGACGCTGCCGATGGCCTTTGGCCGGCCGAATTGCATCTGGCGGCGCGCCGCCGTCGATGTGTTGGACCAGCAGAACCGCGACTATCGCATCCTGTTCACCAGCTTCTCTGCGACCGTCATCACCGCCGCCGTTCTGTCGGGCCTGGCGATCTCGGTGTTGCCGGAATGCGCGCTCCGGCCCGGCATGCGGGTGCTGGGCGAAGCCGACGGCTTCGGAACCCTGCCCGACTGCCGCATCGGCATCATGCGCGGCCAGACCTCGCGGCCGGAGATCGTCGATGCGCTCGCCCGCCACATCTCGGAGAGCCTGGACAACATCTCGGTGCCGCTCGTCGAAGAGGCCGGGACATTCGATTTTGCGGCACTTGCCTACGCCAAGATCAGGCGTACCAAGGCGAACCAGATCCTGCCGGGCTGGTAGGAAGGATCGTGGCGACTTGACGCGGGGCGCCAACCAGCCCCCAATCGGCCGATGAGCGAAGCAGCATCCGAATCACGCACCAACGCCACCGAATACACGGTGAGCGAGATCTCCGGCGCGCTGAAGCGCACGGTCGAGGACGTCTTCGGCAATGTGCGGGTGCGCGGCGAAATCTCGGGCTATCGCGGCCCGCATTCCTCCGGCCATGCCTATTTCGCGCTGAAGGACGACCGTGCCCGGCTCGACGCCGTGGTGTGGAAAGGCACGATGAGTCGGCTGAAATTCCGCCCCGAGGAAGGGATGGAGGTGATCGCCACCGGCAAGCTCACCACCTATCCCGGCAAATCCAACTACCAGATCGTCATCGACAATCTGGAGCCTGCCGGCGCAGGCGCGCTGATGGCGCTGCTGGAGGAGCGCAAGCGCCGGCTGCAGGCGGAGGGGCTTTTCGATGCCGGCCGCAAACGCCGGCTGCCCTTCATGCCGCGCGTCATCGGCGTCGTCACCTCGCCGACCGGCTCCGTCATCCGCGACATCATCCACCGCATCAAGGACCGCTTTCCGCTGCATGTACTGGTCTGGCCGGTGCGCGTGCAGGGCGATACCGCGAGTGCGGAAGTGACCAATGCCGTCACCGGCTTCAACGCGCTGACCTGGGACGGTTCCATCCAGCGCCCCGATCTCTTGATCGTGGCGCGCGGCGGCGGCAGCCTCGAGGACCTCTGGGGCTTCAACGACGAGGCGCTGGCCCGCGCCGTTGCGACCTCAGGCATTCCGGTGATTTCCGCTGTCGGCCACGAAACCGACTGGACATTGATCGACCTCGTCGCCGATGTGCGAGCGCCGACACCGACGGGCGCGGCCGAAATCGCCGTGCCGGTGAAGGCCGACCTCGAAGCGACGCTGGCCAGCCTTGGCGCGCGGCTCAAGGCGGCGGTGCTGCGCAATTTCGAACGCAAACGGCAGGCCGCGCGTGCGGCGGCACGCGCCCTGCCCTCGCCCGATCAATTGCTGGCGCTGCCGCGCCGGCGCCTCGACGAGGCGACATCCAGGCTCGGCCGCGGCCTGTCCGTCAGCGTCGATCGCAAGCGGGCGCGTCTCCAGGGCCAAAGGCTGACTCCGGCCACGCTGTCGCGGCGCATCAACGAGGCGCGCACGCTGACCGGGCGTGACCTTGCCCGCGCGCAGGCGGCGTTCTTTGCCATTGTGCGCGAACGGCGCGCACGATTTTCGCGCACCGCGACGCGGCTGTCGCCGGCGCCGATCGCGCGCCGGCAAAAATTGCAGGCCGACACGCTGGCGGCGCTCGCCAGGCGGCAGGATCGGGTCATCTCGCTGCGGCTTGAGCGCCTGCGCGGCCAGTTGAGCCAGGCCGAACGCCTCTTGACCACGCTTTCGCACAAGGCCGTGCTCGCGCGCGGCTTCGCTCTGGTGAAGGATGCCGACGGCGCCGTCATCAAGCAGGCGGCTGACGTGGCATCGGGGATGGCGCTTTCGCTGGAGTTCGCCGACGGGACGGCGGACGCGGTGGCGACCAGCGGCGCGGCGCGGCCAAAGCCGGCTGCCAGGCCGGCAGCCAAGGCGAAAGAACCCGGCAATCAGGGATCGCTGTTCTGACCATGACCGACAATCCGCACCATCTGGCCACGCCGAGCGGCAAGCCGCGCGCACGCAGCTTCAGCATCGGTTTCGACGGAACGCCCGGGCCGTTCAACGCAATCACCGACGTGCCCGGCGTCACGGTCGGCTATGCGACGCTGATTTCAGGCGACGGACCGCTCGTCATCGGCAAGGGGCCCGTGCGCACCGGTGTCACGGCGATCCTGCCCAGACCGCGCGCCGACCTGGCTACACCGGTCTTCGCCGGCATCTTCAGCCAGAACGGCAATGGTGAGCTGACCGGCTCGCACATCATCGAGGAAACCGGCGCTTTCAACTTCCCGATCACCATCACCAACACGCATTCCTGCGGTGTTTCGCGTGACGGCACACTGCGCTGGATGCAACGCGTACTGCCTGCCGCGGTCGACAGCGCCTGGGGCCTGCCGGTGGCGGCGGAGACCTATGATGGGTTTCTCAACGACATCAATGGCCACCATTTGACATCAGAGCACGTTGCCCAGGCACTCGATGGCGCAACCGGCGGCCCGATCGAGGAAGGCAGCGTCGGCGGCGGCACCGGCATGATCACTTTCGGCTTCAAGGCCGGCTCGGGCACGGCGTCGCGCATCATAGGGTGGCAGGGAAATTCCTACACGGTCGGCGCCTTCGTGCAGTCGAATTTCGGCAAGCGGCGCAATTTCACCCTTCGTGGCCTGCGCGCAGGATCCGAACTCGCGGAGCCCGCGATCCGCGAAGGCACGCCACGCGCCGAAAAGGGTTCGATCATCGCCGTTGTCGCCACCGATGCGCCGTTCCTGCCGCACCAGATGAAGCGGCTGGCACGCCGGGTGCCGCTGGGCGTCGCGATGACCGGCGGCTTTGGCTATCACAGTTCGGGCGACATCTTTCTCGCCTTCTCGACAGCCAATCCTGCCGCCGCACTGGCGCCGTCGGGCCGGATCGCCAAGGCCGATTTCATTCCCGATACAGACATCGATCCATTCTTCGATGCGGTGATCCAGACGGTGGAGGAATCGATCCTTAACGCCCTGGCCGCCAATGACGACATGACCGGGCGCGACGGCAATTTCGTGCCGGCGCTGCCGAAGGCGTGGGTCAAAGAGAAATTCGGGCTGAAAGAAACGTTCGGCTGAGACGACAACGCGGGCCGAAGGGCCCGCGCATTCAGACAAACACAAACAGAGAGTTCCGGGTAAGATCTATTCCGCGGCCTTGCTGGCCGCATGCTGGTGCTCGTCGGCCTCGGCGGCTTCCTCGAGCCGGGAGGCAATGAGTTCCTGGATGTCGCCGACTTCTTCCTGGATATCCTCCAGGGGAATACCGACTTCCGCAGCCTTGGCGGCACATTCCCTGGCCAAGGTCTCGGCCTGCTTGTCGATCCTGGCCTGGGACTGGCAATGGACCTTTTCGCCGATCCATCCCCGCAAGAACTCGATCGCGTGTTCACTCATACTGCTGTTTCCTGGCGGCAAAGCCGGTTGGTCATCATAAACGTCGGCATCCCGCAAAGGATGCACCCTCCCATTCCAGCCGAGTCGCGGCCAGCCGGCAAGTCAATGCCGTGCAGGGTCCACAGAGCCGAAGGAAATCGAGGGTTCAAGCACATTTCTGATTCTGGAGGGTTGCTTCCGTGAGCTGGATCAACCCAGCTTCGCGCCACTGTTTCTATTTGCTTTTCCGGTTTTCCAGCCGATTTTTCGTCACAAATGATGGCGCAATGCGTAACATATTTTTACAGCCGCTCCGCAGCGGCTGCGCTGGGCGCGCCGGTCGAAGCCGCCGCTATATAGTGATATCCCCATGCAATGTCGACTCCCGTCGATCTTGCCCGTCTATCTTGCGCGCGGGATGCGGAAAGTCGCACTCTCCAGCACCATCAGAAGGTCTCAACCCAGGGCCTGAGCTCCATTTCCCAGGTCCAGGCGCTGCGGTGCTGGCGATGGATGGAGAGATAGGCCTCGGCGATCGCGTCCGGGGACAGCCGGCGATCCTGCGGCCCAGGCTCCTGTCCGGACGCGGCCGAAGCAATGGTGCCATCGATGATGAAATGCGCGACGTGGATGTTCTTCGGCGCCAGTTCACGGGCCATGGACTGGGCCAGCCCGCGCAAGCCGAATTTTGGCATGGCAAAACCGGCGGAGCCGGCGAACCCCTTCACGCTGGCCGTCGCGCCGGTGAAAAGGATCGAGCCCGATCCTCGCGCGACAAGCCGGCGAGCCGCCTGCTGGCCAACCAGGAAGCCGCCATAGGCGCCAACCAGCAAAGCCTGACGGACGGCCTCGGGATCGAGTTCGGCTATTGGTCCGCGGGCGCGTCCGCTGGCGTTGAAAATCACCAGCGAGAGCGGACCGGCCTTGTCGGCGACATCGAACAGGTGCTCCACCGACGCGGCATTGGAAACATCCGTTGCCACGGCCTGCGCGCCGGTCTCGGCCTGCAAGGCACCAAGCTTCTCAATGTTGCGGGCGGCCAGAACGACGCTGAACCCATCCTTCGCGAGGAGGCGCGCCAGCGAGGCGCTCAAACCGGAACCCGCACCGGCGATAATTGCGACATTGGATGTCATGAAACCTCTCCTTCTTTTCACGGACCGCGGTCGATGGCTGGCGAATGACTGTGGTGAAACTTGCCGGATCAGCGCGGCGACGGCAACGCGCAACGTGGCTAGAAAAAGGCCGGGCGCGAAACCGGCCCGGCCAAAAAGAAGGTCATAACCTTCAGAGGGGAACACCGCTCGGCGAAATGGGAGGAAAACACCGAACGGATTTTGCTCTTTTGAACCGATTCGCGGACGGATACGACGAATTGTTTTCCAAAGATCGGGCAGAATGGCGAAAATCCTGTCCTTTCTTACAGAAGCTCAGCCAACCCGGCTTTCCCCTTCGAGTAGATCCGCATAGTGGCGTCGCGCGACGTCGGGATGCGAACGCAGCCGGCTTTTCAGCACATTGGTTCCGACATCGCGAAACAGCGGATTGTCCGGATCGCTGGCCGGCCCGCGCGCCTGCGCCGCCAGTTCCTCGGAAAGGCCAAGCAGCGGGATCGTCGCATCGAGCCTGGCACTGAAGAAGAACGGCACCGAAATGCGCTCGACGCCGGCGGGCGGCGTCACCACGCGATGCACGGTCGCGCGCAAATAGCCGTTGGAGGCCAGTTCGAGCAATTCGCCGATGTTGACGACGAGCGTGCCGGGGATGGGGTCTACATCCACCCAGCTGCCGTCATAATCGACCTGCAGCCCCTTATTGTCATCCTGGAGCAGCAGCGTCAGGAAGCCACCATCCTTGTGCGCGCCGACACCCTGGTCGCCGCCGGTTGCATCACGGCCGGGGTAGCGCACGATCTTCATGCGATGGTTGGGCTCGCTGCTGTAGATCGAATCGAAGGTATCCTCGGGCTGATCGAGCGATTGTGCGAAGGCTTTCAGCAGCCGGATCGCCACGGCCGTCACCTTGCTCTGCCAGGCAAGCAGAGCCGGTTTGAGATCCGGCAGCGCCGCGGGCCACTGGTTCGGTCCCTGAAGCCGCGTCCAGGCGGGAATTCCCGGCCCTTGCGCGATTGCCTGGCGTTCGACGCCGATGTCGAGTTGCTCGCGCCAGTCCTCCTTGCCCTTGGTCAGTTCGCCGCCGGCGCGGGTGTAGCCGCGAAACTGCGAGGACTTGACCATCTCGATCACCATCTTGTCGGCCTCCGGCAAGGCAAAGAACTGGCGCGACGCGGTGAGCACCTCGCTGATCTCCGCCCAGGAGATGCCATGCCCGGCCAGATAGAAAAAGCCGATGTCGCGCGAGGCGGAACGAAGATCTTCCAGAAATGTCCGGCGTTCCGACGCGCCTTGTTCAAGACGGCTCAGATCGAGCACAGGCACTATTCTGGGCATATCAAGCTCCTTTCCCAGTGCTTTCCGGATGTTGCTTGAAATTTCTGTCCGAAAAACCCAGCCGATTGAACATGCAGGCACTTTTGCGCGACCATAGCCGCCATCATTGCGCGCTAGTCTTATCGACTTCGGATGGCCTGGAAAGGAACGATCGGCCCTTCAGCGCGGCCGTGACGAACAATTTTTCCATTCGCAGGGACAAGCGGACGATGATCGGGTCCGAGGGAATTCAGGCGAAGCGGAGCGGCTCCGCCTCGCTCGGCGGCTGCTTCGATAGCACCGTCCTTTCAGCCCGCAAGTACAAGGCGGAAGGGCGAAATCGTGCCAGTCGTTCGGCGATTTGATTGGGCCACGTCACGGCAACAGTCCGCCGCATTATCAAACACTATGAAAAGCCCAGCGATCGGTGATGTAATCATCTCTTCATTGTTGACTAAAATTTATATTTCTGTAATAAACTCCACAGCACGGGAGACTATGGATTTCGGGGAGGCCGATGGCGATACGCGATGTTCTGATGCGTGGGGATCTGGCGCTGACGCCGTCGGAAGAGAAGATCGTCCGGTTGCTCTTGACGGACTATCCGACCTCTGGCCTTGGCACTGCCTCTTCGCTCGCGCGGCGCGCCGGGGTGAGCGATCCGACCGTGGTCCGGCTGGTCGTCAAGCTCGGCTATGAAGGCTTTCCGGATTTCCAGGCAAAGCTGCTGGCCGAGGTCGAGGCCAGACTGCATTCGCCTTTGCTGATGATGGAGGCGAAGCGGCAAAGCGGCTCCAGCGACAGCGCCGTGCTAGCCTATCTCGATTCCGTCACCGCGGCGCTGCAGAAAGCCACCGCCGCGACGCCGGTGCAGACCTATGAGCGGGCCGCCCGCCTGCTGATGGAGGCCAAGGGCGAGATCGTGCTGGTCGGCGGCCGATTCAGCCGCCACATCGCCGGCATGCTGACCGGATATCTCGGGCAGTTCCGCACCGGCGTCCGCGATCTCGGCGTGCTCTCGCCCCAGGCATTCGACACGCTGGCCGATCTTGGCCGTCGCGACGTGCTCGTCGTCTTCGACTATCGCCGCTACCAGCTCGACGTGATGGCCTATGCAAGCCAGGCGGCGGCACTCGACGTGCGCATCCTGCTTTTCACCGACCAATGGCTGTCGCCGATATCGGATCTCGCCGAAGTCACCATCGTCAGTCCGTTGGAAGTCGCCTCGCCCTACGACACGCTGGCGCCGGCGATCGCGCAGATGGAAGCGCTGACCGCCCACATCGTCTCGACGCTGGGCGAGAACGCCCGGGCGCGCATCGAGAGGATCGAGAAAGTGCGGCACGCCAATGCGGTGACGCTCGACAGCGACCCGCAAGCGAACGGCGCGCGCCAAACATCCGGGCGGCGCAAGACACCCGGACCCAAATCAGCAAAGCAGGACGGCCAGGCATGACGCAAACCTTACCGAAGCAGGCCTTACCCAAGCGAGACGAAGCCTTCCGTGCCGGCGAGACGGCGCTGCTGCTCGTCGACATGCAGCGCATCTGGCTGGAGCCGGGCGCCGATCCCTCGCACCCGGAGCGCGGGCCCGACCATTATTTCTACCGGCAGACATCCTCGCAGACGATCCCCAACCAGGAGCGGCTGCTGGCGGCGGCGCGCGCCAATGGCGTCGAGGTGCTGCACACCATCATCCAGAGCCTGACCGAGGACGGTCGCGACCGCTCGCTCGACCACAAGCTGACACCGATCCATGTCGCGCCGAGCCTCCCCGAAGGGCTGCCGGTGGCATCGCTGGCGCCGGTCGGCGACGAGATCATGCTGCCGAAGACCTCGTCCGGCATCTTCAACTCGACCAATGTCGACTATCTCCTGAAGAACCTCGGCATCCGCTACCTCGTCGTGGTCGGCGTGCTGACCGATCAATGTGTCGACATGACAGTGCGCGACGGCGCCGACCGTGGCTATCTCGTCACCTGCGTGTCGGACGCCTGCGCCACCATCACCCAGGAGCGCCACGACACCGCGCTGAAGGCCTTCGGCGGCTATTGCTGGGTCACCGACACCGACACCGTCGTCGACCGTTTCAATGCTTTGGGAAAAACTGCATGACATCGACCGTCGAGCCGCTCGTTGCCGTCGTCACCACGGATCTCTGCGCAATCACGCGGGGCCGCTTCGTTGTCGAAAGCCGATTGCAGAAGACCGCCGCGACAGGTGTCGGCTGGCTGCAGGCCAATCTGTCGATGACGCCGTTCAATTCGATCGTCGTTCCCAACCCCTGGGGCTCGTCGGGCGATCTGCGGCTGATCCCCGACCTCAAGGCGCGCTTCCGCACCAGACGGACCGGATCGGCGACACCGTTCGACATGGTGGCAGGCGACATTGTCGAGCTCGACGGCAGCCCATGGCTCGGCTGCACACGCACCATGCTCAGCGACGCGCTGGCGGAGCTGAAAGCCGCGACCGGCCTTTCCGTCATCGCTGCCTTCGAGCATGAATTCCAGATCGCCGATGGCGGTTTCGCGCCGGCGCATTCGATGTCCTTCGCGGCGCTGCGCCGCACCGATCCGTTCGCCCCCAATCTGATGGCGGCGCTGGAGGAAGCGGGCGTCGGCCCCGAAGTGGTCATCGCCGAATTCGGCGACGAGCAGTTCGAAGTGACGCATGAGCCAGCCGACGCGCTGACGGCGGCCGACCGCGCCGTGGCCATCCGCGAAATCACGCGTGAAGTGGCGCGCAATGCCGGCTGGCGCGCGAGCTTCGCGCCCAAGACCGCGCCAAATGCCGTCGGCAATGGCGTGCACATCCATTTCAGCTTCGTCAACCAGGCCGGCAAGCCGGTGACATACGATGCGGCGCAACCTGGCGGCCTGTCCAGCAAGGCCGGCACCTTCTGTGCCGGCGTGCTGCGTCATCTGCCTGGTATCACCGCCATGACGGCGTCGAGCGTGTCGTCCTTCTACCGGCTGAAACCGCACAGCTGGAGTTCGTCCTACACCTGGCTCGCCGACCGCGACCGTGAAGCATCGCTGCGCATCTGCCCGACGGTGACGATCGGCGGACGCGATCCGGCACGGCAGTACAATATCGAATACCGGGCGGCCGACGCCACCGGCAACCCTTACCTGTCGCTGGCGGCGATCATCCGCGCGGGGCTGGAAGGGCTGAAGGCCGACCTGCCATCGCCGCCGCTGGTCACCGGTGACCCAACGATGATGAACGAGGCGGAACGGGCAGAACTCGGCCTGGTGCGGCTGCCGGAGACCTTGCCGGCGGCGCTGGATGCGCTTCTGGCCGACAAGACCGTGACGGGATGGTTCGCGCCAATCTTCATCGAGACCTTCGTCGGCCTGAAGCGACATGAGGCCGAGCGGCTGGCCGGCCTCGATCCGGCCGCCATCTGCGATCTCTACCGGACGCTTTATTGATGGCCATGCAGACTGGCAGCGGCTTGCTCCGTCAACAAGATTGGCCCGACGCCGTCGAGGTTCTCAACGAGCACGGCCGCAGCGATATCGTCCTGTTGTGCGAGCATGCTTCCAACCACATGCCGGCGGAATATCGCCAACTCGGCCTCGATGCCGGCCATCTGCAGCGCCACATCGCCTGGGATATCGGCGCCGCCGAGGTGACGCGCCTGCTGTCGGCACGGCTCGATGCGCCGGCCTTCCTCAGCGGCTATTCGCGGCTGCTGATCGACCTCAACCGGCCGCTGGACGCTCCCAGCAGCATTCCTGTGCTGTCGGAAGACACCGACATTCCCGGCAATGTCGGCATCGATGCGGCGGAACGGGAGCGGCGCGCCAAAATCATGTTTTCACCGTTCCATGAGCGAGTGGCAGCGCACCTCGATCAACGCGTGGCCGCTGGCAGGCCGACGCGGATCCTGACGATCCACTCCTTCACGCCGGTGTTCCTCGGTGCCGCCAGGCCATGGCACGCGGGCGTGCTGCATGCGCATGCGGCCGATCTCGCCAAAGCTATCCTTTCGGGCCTGCGCACGGACGCGGCGCTCAACGTCGCGGCCAACGTGCCCTATGTGATCAGCCGCGACGCCGACTACGCCGTGCCTGTCCATGGCGACGATCGCGGCATTCCCGCTGTCCTCGTCGAGATCCGGCAGGATTTGCTGGCGAACCGGGCCGGCATTGAGGAGTGGGCGAACCGGCTGGCGGCGGCGCTGCCCGCGCACGAGACGGAGACGGTTTCGTGACGACCAGCGCCTGACGCGGTGGCAGCCGATGTGAACTGAGCCGCGGAGGAGCCAGACCCATGGCCATGCGAAAGCCCACGCCTGTGGCGGAGGCGCGGGCTTTCGTCACTGCCATGCGGGGCGGCTCAGGCGGCCCGCCGGCTTTGTTTCGGCCACAAATTCTGGTTCATGCGGAACAGGTTCAGCGGGTCGTAGAGCTGCTTGATCTCCAGAAGCCGCTGGTAATTGCCGCCATAGGCCGCTTCCACCCGGTCGACCTCGTCCTCAGGCATGAAGTTCACATAGGCTGTGCCGGCGGCATAGGGCTTGGCCGCCTCATAGAGGCCGCGCGCCCAGCCGATGCAGGCTCTGTCCATTGCCGGTTCGCGCCAGCGGGCATGGACATTCATGACGAAGTGCGAGCTGCGTTGCGGAAACGCCGTCGCGTTCTGCGCCACACGGCCCGCCGCACCGCCAACATGGCCGATGAATATCTCGCATTCCGGGCCAGGAAGCTCACGTATCGCTTCGGTGACGACCTCAACTGCCCTGTCGGAGAGCTCGGTGAAGTCATGGCTCTTCCAGTAGTTGCGGGCGCCGGGAGCGAGCAATGGGTCGAATGCCTGCTGCCAGCCGGCGAACGGGTTGGCGCCGACGACATCGGCAATCGGCGAGCCGATGGCGCGAAGCTTCTTCGTCGCCTTTTCACCCGCCTGGAGATCACCGCAATAGCACATGGCCAGCACCAGAACATCCTTGCCATGCCACTCGGCCGGCAGGAAGGGCAGTGGCGGCGCTTGCCGCATGACCACCCAGCAGGTCAGTTCGTCGGGCGCTGTTTCGAGCGCGTTGCGATACTCCTTCAGCACCTTTTCGGCATCGGCGAAGGGATGCACGACAAGTCCCGACAGAACCTGCGGACCCATCTGGTGGAGCTGAAACTCGAATGCCGTGACAATGCCGAAATTGCCGCCGCCGCCACGCAGTGCCCAGAACAGGTCCGGATTTTCCGTCTGGCTGGCGCGCAGCAAGTTGCCGTCGGCGGTGACGACATCGGCGGAGACAAGATTGTCGATGGTCAGGCCGAATTTGCGGGTGATCCAGCCAAAGCCACCGCCCAGGGTCAGGCCTGATATGCCGGTGGTCGAATTGATGCCGGTCGGCACCGCCAGCCCAAAGGCCTGCGTTTCGCGGTCGACATCGGCGAGCGTGGCGCCGGGTCCGACCCATGCTCGCCTTGCGACGGGATCGACCCGCACCGACTTCATCGGCGAAAGATCGATCATCAGGCCGCCGTCGCAGACGGCGCTGCCGGCAATGTTGTGGCCGCCGCCGCGCACGGAGACGAGAAGTCTGTTTTCCCTGGCGAAATTCACGGCACGGATGACGTCGGAGGCGCCGACGCAACACACGATCAGCCCGGGCCGCCGGTCGACCGTGGCATTCCAGACGGTGCGGGCCTCGTCGTAGGCTGCGTCCCCCTGCTGAAGCAGCGTGCCGCGCAATTGTGCCGAAAGCGCTTCGATGGTTGCGGCGTCGACTGTCGTCTTGCCGCGATCAAGCGTGGTGAGGCTCATGGTGTTCATGGTTTCCTCCCGATTTGCTTATGAGCCGATCTCCTTCAAACGCCTTCAATTCTGCTCTTATATTAGATATCGCGCAAGTTAGACGGCGGGCCGCCGAACGGTTTGCATCGCGAACGGTCGAGGTGATTTGGTCGACGCCACGAAGCATGCTGGAGCAACTGACGGGAGCGGTGCATGGCGGACAAAAATCCTGGCGGGCATGTCACACTGGCAGATGCTGCCTCGTCATGTGGTCGGCACCAACAGAAGGAAGCCCACCATGACCGCAAAAATCAACCTCTTCGCCGCCGCCCCCTCGCTGATGAAGAACTGGCAGCGATCCTCGATCGAGCTCTCCGCCGCCGCCAGTCTCGAGCACAGCCTCACCGAACTGGTGAAGCTGCGTGCCTCGCAGATCAATGGCTGCGCCAACTGCATCAATCTTCACGCCACCGAAGCGCGTGAGAACGGGGAAACCGAGCAGCGCATCTACCTTTTGCCGGCCTGGCGCGAGGCGCCCTGCTACAGCGACCGCGAACGCGCCGCACTCGGCTGGACTGAGGCCTTGACCCGGCTCTCGGAAGGTACCAGCCATGCAAGCGCCTATGATGCGTTGAAAGCGCATTTCACGGAGGAGGAGCAGATCAAGCTTACCTTGACGATCAACATCATCAACGCTTGGAACCGCATCGCCGTCGGTTTCGGCCTGTATGCCGACCCAGCTGCCGTGAAGGCCGCCCGGGTGGGCGCGGTCTGATGACCAGCTCAGCGCCCGACGACGCCGCGGCGGGCTTCGGCGCGCTGCGTCCAAAGCTCATGCGCGTCGCCTACCGCATGCTGGGCTCGGTGTCGGACGCCGAGGATGCCGTGCAGGAGGCCTTCATCCGCTGGATGAAGGCCGACCGCAGTGCCGTCCGCGACCCCGGGGCATTCCTGCGCCGCACGGTGACGCGGCTGTGTCTCGACCAGCTCAAATCCGCGCGGCACAAACGCGAGACCTATGTCGGCCCCTGGCTTCCCGACCCCGTTGTGGAAGAGGACGAGGTGGAGGACGTAACCTTGCCGCTGATGCTGGTGCTGGAGCGCCTGTCTCCGCTCGAGCGTGCGGCCTTCCTGCTGCACGATGTGTTCGGGCTCGGGTTCGACGAGGTCGCGGCCGCCATCGAGCGCGACCCGGGGGCCTGCCGCCAGCTCGCGGCCCGGGCGCGTAGCCATGTCCGCGAGGCGCGGCCCCGTTTCACGGTAGAAAGGCAACGCGGCCTGGCGCTCGCCGAGGCCTTCTTCACGGCCTCGCGCAGCGGCGACATGAAGGCGCTTGGCGCGATGCTGGCGACCGATGTCATCGCCCATGCCGACGGTGGCGGCAAGCGCCCGGCTGCCACGCAGCCGGCCCTGGGCTTCGATGCCGTCATGAGACAGTATGAACAGGTCGCGGCCTGGTTGCGCACGCATGGCTCGAAGCTTGTCCGCGTCGGTTTCATCAACGGATTGCCGGGGTTCGTCACCCTGGAAGCCGATGGCGAACTCCAGACCACCGCACTCGACATCGAGGATGGGAAGATCGCGACGATCTACGTCGTGCGCAATCCCGACAAGCTCAGGCACCTGCATTGAGGCGCCTGGCTGGTCAGGCCAGCCCGAACTGCTCCACGGCACGCATGATGCCACGCAACTCGGCGAGGCCTTTCAGCCGGCCGATCAGCGAGTAGCCGGGATTGATCTTCTTCTTGCCGATGTCGTCGGCGAGCAAGTGGCCATGGTCCGGCCGCATCGGGATGCGCCAGTCGGCACGGCCCTCCTTGCGACGGCGTGCCTCCTCCTGCATCAGAGCCAGGATGACATGCGCCATGTCGGTGCCGCCCTCGAGATGCTCGGCTTCATAGAACGAGCCGTCCTCCTCGATCGTGATGTTGCGCAGATGGACGAAGTGGATGCGGTCGGCGAATTCCTTGACCATGGCGACGATATCGTTGTCGGCGCGCGTGCCGTAGGAGCCGATGCAGAAGGTCAGCCCATTGGCCGGGCTGTCGACGGCGCCGAGGATGAAGCGAGCATCCTGCGCGGTCGAAACGACGCGCGGCAGGCCATAGAGCGAAAAGGGCGGGTCGTCGGGATGGATGCACATGCGTGCCCCTTCCTCTTCGGCGACCGGAATGATCTCGCGCAGGAACCAGGCGAGGTTGTCGCGCAACTCCTTAGGCCCAATCCCATCATACTCCGTCAAAGCCTCGCGGAAGCTGTCGCGATCATACTTGCGCTCGGTTGCCGGCAGGCCGGCGATGAGGTTGCGCTCGATCTGATCGACCTGCTCTGGCGTCAACGCCTTCAGCCGCTTCTCGGCTTCGGCGATCCGCGCCGGCGTGTAGCTGGCGGCGCCGTTCTTGCGCTGCAGCACGAAAAGGTCATAGGCGGCAAAATCGATGGCGTCGAAACGCAAGGCATAGCCGGTTGTCGGCAGGCGATACATGAGATCGGTGCGCGTCCAGTCCACCACCGGCATGAAATTGTAGCAGATCGTCTTGATGCCGGCCCGGGCGAGCGTGCGGATGCTGTCGCGATAGTAGCCGGCATAGCGCTCGCGTTCCGGCGCGCCGATCTTGAAGGAATTGTGGACCGGGATGCTCTCGACCACCGACCATGTCAGGCCGGCGGCCTCGATGATCCGTTTGCGCTCGAGCACATCGGCTTCGGGCCAGGCCCTGCCATCGTAGATGTGGTGCAGCGCCGAAACCACGCCGGTGGCACCAGCCTGCCTGACATGATCGAGTGTCACCGGATCATCCGGACCATACCAGCGCCAGCACTGTTCCATTGCAACTTTCCTTTTTGCGAGAGACCGGCAACCTATTGTTTGACTACGATGAGTGTCAAACTCAGATCCGGTTTTTGTTGCGCATGAAGGAGCTCCTGCGATGAAGGATTTCGACGGCAAGGTGGCATTGGTGACGGGGACGACCGGCATCGCGCTCGCCACCGCAAGGCGGCTGGCGCAGGGAGGTGCGGCGATCGTCGCCTGCGGCATCGATCAGGCAGCCAATGCCGCCATGCAGGAGAGCCTCGCCAAGGCCGGAGCGGATGCACTGGTGCAAACGGTCGACGTGTCCGTTTCCGATCAGGTTCGCGACGCGGTCGCCGCCGGCGTCGTGAAATTCGGCGGCATCGACATCATCGTCAATTCCGCCGCGGTTCATCCCTACGGAACCGCGACGACAACCGATTGGGAAAGCTGGAACCGGGCGATGACGGTCAATGTCGGCTCGATCTACCTGACCGCCCATTTCGGCATTCCGGAAATGATCAAGCGCGGCGGCGGCGCCATCGTCAACGTCGCCTCGGTGCAGGGCTTCGCCTGTCAGCAGAACGTCGCCGCCTATGCCACGACCAAGGGCGCCATCCACACGCTGACGCGCTCGCTGGCGCTCGATTACGCGGCAGCAGGCATAAGGGTGAATTCGGTCAGCCCGGGCTCGATCCGCACGCCGATCCTGGAGAAGGCCGCGCGTGGCGACCACGGCAGCGACGCCGATGTCGAGGAAGCTTACAGGCGCTTTGGCGCGGCCCATCCGCTTGGCCGCATCGGCGAGCCGGAGGAAGTGGCTGAGCTCATCGCTTTCCTGTGCTCGTCAAAAGCCGGCTTCTGCACCGGTGCCGATTACAGGATCGACGGCGGCCTGACCGCTGGCATTGGCGTCAAGTAGAGCCGCGGCGATCGGCTTGACCCTCAGGGGTTTTGAGAGCGCAGTGTCCGCAAGGTGATCGAGTAGCGATGCTCGGCAAGCGGCGGGATGCTGTGCTCCCACTCCGTGCGCGAAGGTCCCGTCATGAGATAGGCCGATCTTGGCTCGACGACGATGGTCCGGCGCTCCCACCCGTCGCCGCTCTTTCGCCGCAGCCGGAAACTGCAGGGCGCCAGCAGCGAGATGCCGGCGACATCCTCGAAATGCGGCTTGTCGCGATGCCAGCCAATACCGGCGCCAGGCCGGTATTCATTGACCAGCACCTGCGCGAAAGCCTCGGCAGGCCGGCGCGCAAGGGCCGCGACCTTGTCGCGCACAGGCAGCAGGAAGTCGGGGATCGGCAGCGCCTCGACCACTTCGCGCCGGTCATAATCGTAGCGCAGACCAAACCCGACGACACGCCGGTTTGCCAGATGGCCATGGAAATCGAACGCCTGGAACGGCAGTCCCTCGAGATGCCGGGCAAGCTCTGTCTGTTCCTGCGGCGTGATGAATCCGGGCTGGTAGGCAAAGCCCTCCGGCAAATCCTCGGCGTCACCAAAGAGGTCATGCTGGAATGCCAGGGCGCGGCCGGTTGCTTTCGATTTGAGGCGCGACATCCCGCCTAGATGGTGAGGTCGGAGCAGCAGGGCAATACGGAGCGGCGCCTCCGTGCTCGAAAGATGATGCGATGAATGACGACTGGGAACCGGACTACGCCTGGCGGATTTATCCGGCTGAGCAGTCAGGTTGCCAACATGCCATCGACCGCGATCCGAAGCACACAATACGATCCCGCGACCAGAACCCTCTCCGTCTGGTTCGTGCCGAGCGGCCATCGCTACGACTATGCGGACGTTGCCCCGGCAACCTATGCCGCTTTCCGGAAGGCCGCCTCGAAAGGCCGCTTCTTCAATGAATTCATCAGGGATCACTACAGCTACCGCCGCGTGGCATGACGCGGGCGGCATGATCATCTTTTTTGCGCAAACCTTTTCGTCCGACGCGCGTTGTTCCTCCTCGAAGCCCAGGAGACAGCCATGCAGAGCAAGACAGCCAGCGAAGCCGCCAAGCAGCGTCACATCCAGCGTGGCATCGATGCCGGGGACAAATCCAAAGGCAACGGCAAGGGCCAGCACGCCATGCAGGCCGGCGCCCGAAAATATCCGGAGCCACCCTTTCCCGAGCAACATCATCCCAAGCCGGGGGAGGAATGGGCGATCGAACCGGCGCCGCTCTACGATGCGCCCTTCTACCTCGGATCGAAAAAGCTCGAAGACAAAGTCGCTCTCATCACCGGCGGCGATTCCGGCATCGGCCGTTCGGTGGCGGTTCTGTTCGCCCGCGAGGGCGCCGACATTGCGATCGTCTATCTGGCCGAGGACAGGGATGCCAAGGCGACAAAGTCCGCCGTTGAGGCAGAGGGACGGCGCTGTATGCTGGTGAAGGCCGACGTCAGCGACCGCGACGAATGCCGCAACGCGGTGGCCCAAACGGTCAAGGCATTCGGCCGCATCGACGTGCTGGTCAACAATGCGGCATTCCAGATTCATTCAAGCGAGTTCGCCGAACTGACCGAAGAGCATTTCGACACGACGCTGAAGACCAACCTCTACGGCTATTTCCATATGGCACAGGAAGCCGTCCCGCATATGAAGCCGGGCTCGGCCATCATCAACACCGGTTCAGTCACCGGCATAGACGGGTCGAAGGCGCTGATCGACTACTCCATGACCAAGGGGGGCATCCATGCCTTCACCCGCGCCCTCTCCGGCAATCTCCTCGGCAAGGGCATCCGGGTGAACGCGGTTGCACCGGGTCCGGTGTGGACCCCGCTCAACCCTTCGGACAAGGAGGCCGGCGACGTTTCAAAATTCGGCGCGGACACACCGATGAAGCGGCCGGCGCAGCCGGAGGAACTCGCACCGGCCTATGTGTTTCTCGCCTCGCCACATTGCTCGAGCTACATCACCGGCGAGATATTGCCCGTGGTCGGCGGCTACTGAGGTCCAGTGCAATGTATTTCATCGCATTGGCGACGGACTACGACGGCACGCTGGCGCATGACGGGATCGTCTCGAAGAAGACCCTTGCCGCGCTGGAGCGGTTCAAGAAAAGCGGCCGCAAGCTGGTGCTCGTCACGGGGCGCGAGCTGCCCGACCTCAAGCGCGTCTTTCCCGAGATCGGCCTTTTCGACAAGGTGGTCGCCGAAAACGGAGCGCTGATCTACACGCCGGCCAGTGAGGAAGAGCGGGTCATCTCACCTTCGCCGGAAGTCGAATTCGTCTCCAGACTGAAGAAGCAGGGCGTCAAGCCCCTGTCCGTCGGCCGGTCGATCGTCGCGACCTGGGAGCCGCATCAGGCGACCGTCCTCGAAACCATCAAGACGATGGGGCTCGAACTCGAAATCATCTTCAACAAGGGCGCGGTGATGATCCTGCCGAGCGGCATCAACAAGGCCACCGGGCTGGCCGCGGCGCTGCAGGATCTCCGGCTTTCGCCACACAATGTGGTCGGTGTCGGCGACGCCGAGAACGACCATGCCTTTCTGAAGGCCTGCGGCTGCAGCGTCGCCGTCGACAATGCGATTCCCGCGGTCAAGACCACGGCGGATCTGGTCACGCGTGGCGCACGCGGGAAAGGCGTGGAGGAACTGGTCGACAGGCTGATCAAACGCGATCACGACATCCTGCCGAGGCGGCATGACGGCATCGTCCTGGGTTCCGCCGGCGGCGACGAGATATACCTGTCGCCAACCGAAACGGTCCTCATCGCCGGCAGCTCCGGCATCGGCAAGTCCACCCTGGCCACCGCGCTGACGGAACGCTTCGTCGAGAGCGGGTTTCAATTCTGCATCTTCGACCCCGAAGGCGATTATGACGGCCTCGAAGGCGCCGTGCGTCTGGGCGACGGCTCGAGCGCGCCGACCAAGGCGCAAGTGCTGGACCTCATCGAGAAAGCCGATGGCAATGTCGTCATCAATGGATTGGCGCTGCGCGTCAATGAACGCCCAGATTTCTTTGCCGACCTGCTGCCCGGCCTAGGCAGTTTTCGACGCCGAACGGCCAGGCCGCACTGGCTTATCATCGACGAAGCGCACCATCTTCTGCCCAAGCGGCGTGATGATACGCGCGCGATCCTGTCCCTGGAATTGCCGGGCACGGTGCTGATCACAGTGCATCCCGAAGCGATCTCGACCGACGCGCTGCGCCTGGTGACCGCCATCATCGCCCTTGGCCCCAAGGCGAAGGATGTCCTCAAGGCCTACTGCAGCGAGACCGGCATCCACCTGCCAAGGGACATGGCCTCGCCCAAGGGCGAGCGCGTACTGTTCTGGCGACCGCAGAAACGCAAGAAGATCGCCACGGTCAAGGTCATCGAGCCGCGTCAATCCCTCAAGCGGCATAGCCGCAAATATGCCGAGGGGCAACTCGACGAGGCGGGCAGTTTCTATTTCCACGGCCCCGACCATGCGATGAACCTCAGGGCCCATAATCTGATGATTTTCGCTCAGATCGCCGAGGGCATCGACGACAAGACCTGGGAGTTCCACCTGCGTGCCGGCGACTATTCCAAATGGTTCCGCAACCAGATCAGGGACAAGGATCTGGCGCGCGAAACCGCCGAGGCGGAGAACGATAAAAAGCTCTCCGCCGAGGAGAGCCGCGAGCGTGTGCTTGATGCAGTGCGCCGCCGCTACACGGCTCCCGCCACAGCACCGGAAGACTAGCGCACGCGTCTGCTTTGTCTGTTCATGAGCTTTTCAGGCATCAGCTGGAACTCATCCGGCGGCTTCACGTTCAGACCCTGTTCAACAGGAGATACGGCCATGCCACGAGGCGACAAATCGAAGTACACCGACAAGCAGGAGCGCAAAGCCGACCACATTGCGGAAGGCTATGAGAAGCGCGGCATCTCCGACAAGGAGGCCGAACGCCGCGCCTGGGCCACGGTCAACAAGGATGATGGCGGCGGCAAGAAGGAAGGCGGCTCCGGGCGCGGCAAGCACACCGGCCACCCGGCGGCACACAAGGGCGGCAAGAGCGGCGGCAAGGCGTCAGCCGCACGCCCAGCTGCAAGTCGGTCGGAATCGGCGAGGAAGGCCGCGGCAACGCGCAAGCGGAATGCCGAGCACCATGCCCATTGACGTCGACAAACACCCCTTTGGTCTGTCCTGAAAGACCAACATGATGAGGGCACAAGCATGAAATCGCGGCTCGTCAACGAGGCCAGCGGACAGCGAACATTTGTCGTGGTGCTCGACCCCGGCGAAGAAGCGTTCGCCACGCTGACCGCCTTCGCGATCGACCAAGGAGTCGATAGTGCTTCCCTGACAGCGATCGGCGCCTTTGAAAGAGCGATCGTGGGCTGGTTCGACCCCAATGCGAAGACCTACCGCAAAATCCCGATCGACGAACAATGCGAGGTTTTGAGCGCCATCGGCGATGTGGCGCTGGGCGATGACGGCAAGCCCAGCCTCCACGTTCATACGGTGTTGGGATTGAGCGACGGCACGACCCGGGGCGGACACCTGCTTGAGGCCATGGTGCGACCGACGCTGGAAGTGACCCTGGTGGAGGCGCCCGGCCATCTGCGCCGTAGCAGGCGTCCGGAATTGGGCGTTGCGTTGATCGATCTGGACGGTTGATTTCGAGCCTGACTGCGGAGTTCAGCCTGCCCCTGTCATGCCTTCTTGTCCAACTGCGTCTGTGCCTTGTCCGGCGGCGGCTCCCAGCCAAAGACACTGCGGCCGCCAAGCAGGTGCGACTGGTCGAATTCGCCGGCGACGATTTCCTTCAGGCTGGGGCCGGTGACATATCGTTCGACCTGCCGCGACTGATCGTCGAGCCGCCGCAGCGCGCCGATTTCCTCGTCGCGGCCAAGCCTGGCTTTCTGCACCGCGGACTTCAGCACGCCGATCGTCTCGTCATAGACCTTGAGCGGAACGGGGAACGGGTGCCTGTCCTTGCCGCCATGGGCGAGTGAGAACCGGCCCGGATCCGAAAACCGGCACGGCGCGCCATGCACCACTTCGGCGACCAGCGCCAGCGCGCGCACCGTGCGCGCGCCCACGCCAGGAACCAGGAGAAGCTCGGAAAAGTCCGCCGGGCCACGTTCGGCGGCAGCGGCCATGTTGCCATGCAGGCGGTGCATGACGATATCGCTTTCGCGCACATCATGGTGAGCTGGCATGATCAGATGCGGCAGCATCGGCTGTTCCGGAGCCGCTGCCGTGCCGGCATCCAGGGCAGCGAATTCGCGCAGGATGCGGTCCGGGCCGAGGTCCTTGAGCAGGTCCAGCTGTCCCTGGCGCGAGGCCTCGGCACGATGATCGGTCAGGTTGACGATCTCGCCCTGGTTGGCGCCCTCGATGGCGGCGTGCGGCTGATCGACGAAACTCTTCAAACCTTCGGACAGCCAATGGTAGCGGCGCGCCACCTTGCTGTCGCCGTTCATGCCTTGCTGCACCACCACCCAGTCGCCGTCGTCGGTGACGATGAAGCCGTGCAGATAGAGGTCGAACCCATCCTGGACGGCGGCACTGTCCACCTTGGCGACAAGCCGGCTGACGGCTGCCAGGCGCTGTCCGTCGAAGCCGATGCGCTCGCCGATGGCGGCCAGTTCATGCGGAGTTTTGCGCGAATGGGCGCCACGGCCGCCGCAGACATGAATGCCGAGTTCGCCCGACAGCGGCGTCAGACCGCGTTTCAAGGCGCCGACGACGCTGGTCGTGATGCCGGACGAATGCCAGTCCATGCCCATGACGGCACCGAAGGACTGGAACCAGAAGGGATGCGCCAGACGCCGCAGCAGCTCGTTGCGGCCGTAGTGATGGATGATCGCCTCGCACATCACGGCGCCAAGGCGCGTCATGCGGTCGCCGAGCCATTTCGGCACGCGACCGCCGTGAAGTGGAAGATCAGCACTGCCCGATCGTTGCGCCAATTCCGTTGCCTGTTCCGATGTCTGTCCTGTCTCGACAGATAGGTATCCGAACCCGCGCGAAGAAGCACCTGATGCTTCTGCCTCTTCGACACCTGGTGACATCAAGTCCAGTTCGAAAGAACCGTCTCCATCTCGACCGTTTCGACCTGCTGCGCGAAACGTTGGCGATAGACGGTGAGCAGGGCGTCGTGCGTTGCATCGGAAGAACTGCACAGCGCGTCCGTGACGAGAACCACGCGATAGCCGAAATCGATCGCGCCGAGCACCGTGGCCAGAACGCACACGTCGGTTTCCCCGCCGGTGATGACCAGCGTATCGATCTCATGATCCATCAGAAAGGCTCGCAGACGGCCTTCAAACCAGGGCGAATAGATATGCTTGTCGATGACCGCCGCCGGCGGGCAGTAAGCGGCCAACGCCGGCAACAGCTCGACCATTTCCGGACCGATACTGTCGATCGCCATCGAAGACCAGCGCTCATAGTAGCGCCTCCAAGTCCCGACGCCCTGCCCCGCCCTTTGCGCGGGCAGGAAGCGCGTGAAGACCGTTTGTTCTGCCCGTCTTTCAACGAGCCTCACAATCTGGGGGAGGACACGCGTGATCCAGGGCGTCGCCCACGGCGACGGTTCCGCAAACAGCCGCTGCATATCCACGCAGACATGCATGCACCCGTGACCCAACGGCCCATATGCCAAGCCCGGCACCGACATCAAAGAATATTCGGCTGGCGGTGTCTTCTCATGGACTTCTCCCATTGCTGCGCAGGACATGGGAACGCCATAAGCCAGGACTCGTTCCTGAGTGAACCGGCGGCAACCAACGCGATTGATCGACGCGTTCAGCCTGTGGATCGCCGCTCAGCCCGACCTACGACGCATCGCTCAACCAAGGAGCGACGCATGTCGGCACGTTCGACGATCCGGCCTCGTTACAGCCCCACTGCAATTATGGATCAAGCCAGCGGCTTATCTGGGGGTTTGCTGCGGAATAGTCCTGCCGCACCACGACACTGAAGAACGATGGTTGAGCCTACCTCACCACGCGTTTCTCGAGCTTGCGGGCCAAAGTGCGTCGGTGCAGGCCGAGCCGGCGCGCGGTTTCGGAGATGTTGAAGCCGGTCTCGACGAGCGTTTCGTGGATACGCTCCCATTCGAGGTTCTTGATCGAGGTGGGACGGCTGCTCAACGAGACGGAAACATCGCCCTCGGCCCTGCCGAAGGCGGCTTCGATGTCGTCTGTGTTGGCGGGCTTGGCCAGGTAATGACATGCGCCAAGCTTGATCGCCTCGACCGCCGTGGCGATGCTGGCGAAACCGGTCAGCACGACGATCCTCATCGACGTGTCACGGGCGCTGAGCAGCTTGACGCATTCCAGCCCGGAGCCGCCGGCGCCAAGTTTGAGATCGACGACGGCGTAGGCCGGAACCGCTGTTTCGAGGGCGCCGAGCAGGTCTTCCCTGCCGTGGCAGACCACGACGTCGTAGTCACGCTTTTCGAAGGAGCGCTTCAGCGTCTTCGCGAAGGTGGCGTCGTCCTCGACGATAAACAGGGATCGATCAGGCCTCATGATCATCTCCATCGGTCAGCGCCGCGAGCGGCAGCGAAAGCGTAACACAGGCGCCCTGCTCCATGTTGCGCGCCGAAAAGTCGCCTCCCAGCTTTCGAACCACGTTGACGACGAGGAAAAGGCCGAGGCCGCCGCCAGGCCGTCCCTTGCTCGACATATAGGGCTGACCGAGTGCGGCCAGAATACCCTGGTCAAAGCCCGGCCCGCGGTCACGCACCGAAATCACCAGTTTCTCGCCCTGCCGCTCAGCGGCGACGCCGACCCAATCCTGCGATGCCTCCAGAGCATTGTCGAACACGTTGAAGATGACCTGCTTCAGCGCCGTGTCGGAGACGATCTGCTCGTCAGGTTCGAAATCGTTCTTGTACTCCAGATTGAGCGGCTGGCGGCTGACACGCCATTCCTGGACCAGATCGTCGAGGAAATGGCGAATGCTGGTGCGGATCGTGCCCTCGCCCCGTGCCTGCCCCGACGACATCAGGATGCCAGACACGATGCTCTTGCAGCGTTCGATCTGCGCCTGCATTTCGGCGACGTCCCCGGCCAGTTCGCGGTTGCGCGTGACGCTGCGGATCTGGCGCCAGTCGGAGAGAATGACGGAGATGGTCGACAGCGGCGTGCCCAATTCATGCGCGGCACCGGAGGCCAGCAGGCCCATGCGAACGATGTGATCCTCCTCGGCCGAGTGCTGGCGCAGATCGGCGAGATAGGCGTCGCGCTCGCGCAGATTGCGGTTGATACGCGTCATGAAGATGACGATCAGGCCAGCCGCCAGCACGAAGCAGATGAACATGCCCCTGATATGCAGGGCCAGCAGGTCGCTGCCGCCGTGATGCGGGATGGCGATCGGCTGGAACTGGAAGGTGAGGAAGACGAAGCAGGCGGAAGCGGCGGCCACCAGGCTCCAGGTGGACCAGGGTGTCAAAAGCGCGGCGCCAAGCGTGATCTGCAACAGGTAGAGCGACACGAACGGGTTCGAGGCACCGCCGCTGAGATAAAGCTGGGTCGTCAGCGCCGCCATGTCGAAGATGAGCGCGACGAACAGCTGCGCGTTGCTGATCGGCCGCTCGCCGCGCGAAGCGAGCAGACTGAAGACGTTCAGCCCGACCAGGAAAAACACCACCCCGGCCATCTCCCCCAGCGGCAGCGGGATGTCGAACCAGTATTGCGTCACCAGAATGGTGAGCACCTGACCCGCCACCGCCAGCCAACGCAGCTGGATGAGCAGGAGCAGATTCTTCCTGTTCGCCGCGTCGGGATCGGGGACCGCGCCGTTCCTGCCCGCAAGCGATGCGGCCGCGAAGGATTTGTCGTTGCGAAGCGTTTGCGTCAGGACGCTCATCATGCCGGTCCTCGCCGACGGCGGGCGCCGATCATCGGCGCGGCCAGGGCTGCGGCAAGTATCGCAGCGAGCGTGAACCAGGTCAAAGCATAGACGAGGTGGCTGTTGCGGAAAGCCACGACCGTCAGGCCGCCGCGCGGCCAGCCCGCGGATGCTTCCGCATCGACGAAATAAGGGGCGATGTCGTTCGTCAGCCCGCGCGCGGCTGCGATGGCGGCGACTTCGCGCGAATACCAGCGATTGCCCGCCGCATCGTTGCTGCGCAGGAAGCCGCCGCCCGGCTCGCTCATGCGCAACAGGCCGTCGATGACGGTCGCCGAACCGAGGCCGCCGCTTTCCTGTTCGAACTCGGCCTTGCGCTCCTGGGGGATGAAGCCGCGGTTGACCAGCACGACGAAGCCACGGTCGGTCCGCATCGGCGTCAGCACCCAATAGCCGCCAAGCTCCGTCACCGCCTGCACGAGCGTGTTCTTGCCGTCCAAAAAACGTCCGGCCAATCGCACATGGCTATACTCGTCGCCGGCCGCGGTCATGCCACCCCATGTCGCCGGACCTGGCGCATCGACAACCGGCGCATGGATGCGCTGGTCGACGCGGGCGATCAGGTCGAGCTTCCAGACCCGCCTTTCCAGCTGCCAAATGCCGAGCCCAACAAACACCAGCACGCCGAGGAGCCCAAGCAAGGCGAGAAAAAGCCGCGACGCGGATGATCTGCCGGCGTCCTTTCCCGGCGCGGCGGGCAAGCTGATGCCGGCCCGCCCGATCCTTACTTCGACAGTCGTCCTCCCCGCGCCCGGCGCCGGGCTCATGGCATCTCGCGCATGTCGTGAAGCCCGGGCATCATGTTGGCGTTGAGGTGGTACATGACCCAGAGCGAGCCGGTCAGCACGATGACGACCAGGATCAGCGTGAAGATCAGTGCCAGCATCGACCATCCGCCTTCAGAGGCGGTGTTCATATGCAGGAAGAAGACCATATGGACGACGATCTGCACCACCGCGAAGGCCATGACGACGATAGCCGTGGCCTGCTTGTTGTCGATGGCGCCGCTCATGACCAGCCAGAACGGAATGGCGGTCAGGATCACCGACAGGACGAAGCCGATCAGATAGCCCTTGAACGATCCATGCGCGGCTCCGCCATTGGCGTGGCCGTGACTCTCGGCATGATCACGAGCGCTCATCGCAACATCCCCATCAGATAGACGAAGGTGAAGACGCCGATCCAGACGACGTCGAGGAAATGCCAGAACATCGAGAGGCACATCAGCCGGCGGCGGTTGGCCTCGATGAGGCCGAAACGGGCGACCTGCGTCATCAGCGTCACCAGCCAGACGATGCCGAAGGTGACGTGCAGCCCGTGCGTTCCGACCAGCGTGAAGAAGGACGACAGGAAGGCGCTGCGCTGCGGCGTGGCGCCTTCATGGATCATGTGTGCGAATTCGTAGAGCTCGATCGACAGGAACGCCAGGCCGAATAGGCCGGTCACGGCAAGCCACGCTTGCGTCGCCGCGACGCGGCCCTTGTCCATGGTCAGCATGGCAAAGCCATAGGTGATCGAGGACAAGAGCAGCATGGTGGTGTTGACCGCGACCAGATCGAGATCGAACAGGTCCTTTGGAGCTGGCCCCGCCGCGTAGTTGCCGCCGAGCACGCCATAGGCCGCGAACAGCATGGCGAAGATCAGGCAGTCGCTCATCAGATAGAGCCAGAAGCCGAGCATGGTGCTGCTGCCTTCGGCGTGCGCATGCTCTTCTTCCAGGTGGAAGACCGGTCCGGTGCCGGCCGTGGTTGTACTCGAATCCATGCTCAAACCCTAGCCCTGGGCGGCAAGGAGCGTCGTCCTCGCCTCCTCCGTCTGCGTGACCTCGGCAGCCGGAATGTGGAAATCGCGGTGATAGTTGAAAGTGTGGCCGATCGCAGTGGTGATCAGGCAGACGAAGCTCAGCGCCGCCAGCCACCAGATGTACCAGATCAGGCCGAAGCCGAGCGCCACGCTGAAGGCGGCCAGGACGACGCCGGTGCCGGTGTTTTCAGGCATATGAATCGGCTTGAAGCCGGAGAGCGGCCTGACGTAGCCGGCCTTCTTCATGTCCCACCAGGCGTCGTTGTCGCGCACGAGCGGCGTGAAGGCGAAGTTGTAGGCGGGCGGCGGCGAGGAGGTCGACCATTCGAGCGTGCGGCCGTCCCAGGGATCGCCGGTCGGATCGGTCAAGGCCTCGCGCTTGCGGATGGAGACGAAGATCTGGATCAGGAACGCCGCGATGCCGGCAGCGATCAGCACCGCGCCGAAGGCGGCGATGACGAACCATATCTGCAGCGAGGGATCGTCGAAGACACGCATGCGGCGCGTCACGCCCATCAGGCCGAGTATGTAGAGCGGCATGAAGGCGAACCAGAAGCCGACCACCCAGCACCAGAAGGACACCTTGCCCCAGAACGGATCGAGCTTGAAGCCGAAGGCCTTGGGCCACCAGTAGGCGATGCCGGCGAACAGGCCAAACAGCACACCACCGATGATGACGTTGTGGAAATGCGCGATCAGGAACAGGCTGTTGTGCAGCACGAAGTCCGCCGGCGGCACGGCAAGCAGCACGCCGGTCATGCCGCCGACGACGAAGGTGAGCATGAAGGCCATCGTCCACATCATCGGCAGTTCGAAGCGGATGCGGCCGCGATACATGGTGAACAGCCAGTTGAATATTTTCGCTCCCGTCGGGATCGAGATGATCATCGTGGTGATGCCGAAGAAGGAATTGACGCTGGCGCCGGAGCCCATGGTGAAGAAGTGGTGCAGCCAGACCAGATACGACAGGATGGTGATGACCACCGTGGCGTAGACCATCGAGGTGTAGCCGAACAGGCGCTTGCCGGAGAAGGTGGAAGTGACCTCGGAAAAGACGCCGAACAGCGGCAGGATGAGGATGTAGACTTCCGGGTGACCCCATATCCAGATGAGATTCACGTACATCATCGGATTGCCGCCAAAGTCGTTGGTGAAGAAGTTGGTGCCGACATACCGGTCGAGCGCCAAGAGCGAGAGCACCGCCGTCAGCACCGGGAAGGACGCCACGATCAGCACGTTGGTGCATAGCGACGTCCAGGTGAAGATAGGCATGCGCATCATGGTCATGCCGGGCGCGCGCATCTTGATGATCGTGCAGAGCAGGTTGATGCCCGACAGCGTGGTGCCGACGCCCGCCACCTGCAGCGCCCAGATGTAATAATCGACGCCGACATCCGGACTGTAGCCGATGCCGGAGAGCGGCGGATAGGCGAGCCAGCCGGTGCGGGCGAATTCGCCGACGAACAGCGAGGCCATGACCAGGATGGCGCCGCCAACCGTCATCCAGAAGCTGAAATTGTTGAGGAACGGGAAGGAGACATCGCGCGCGCCGATCTGCAGCGGCACGACGAAGTTCATCAGGCCAGTGACGAAGGGCATCGCCACGAAGAAGATCATGATCACGCCGTGCGCGGTGAATATCTGGTCGTAGTGATGCGAATTGAGGTAGCCTTCGGAACCGTTGAAGGCGATGGCCTGCTGCAGGCGCATCATGATGGCGTCGGAGAAGCCGCGCAGCAGCATGACGAGACCGAGCACCATGTACATGATGCCGATCTTCTTGTGGTCGACGCTGGTGAACCACTCGCGCCAGAGATAGGTCCACAGCTTGAAATAGGTGATCGCTCCAAGAAGAGCGATGCCGCCGAGCGCCACCGCGACGAAGGTGGCGACGACGATCGGCTCATGCAGCGGCAGCGAGTCCCAGGTGAGACGGCCGAAAATGAATTTGGTCAGCGTATCGGGCATCGGCTGTCTCTCACAATTCGCGCCGCAGCAGGCCGAGCGACGGCGTATCCGCCTCGGCGCGACGGCTCTCGGTCCCGGGCCTCAGCAGCCCTGCCCCGCGCAGCGGGGAAAGATTCCTGGCCGGCCAATCCTTTGGCGTCGCATCGCTGGCCGCGCGCGCCGCGGCAGCCGCCTCCTCCGCCGTGCAGATGCTGGCGACATAAGAGGGATCGTTGCCGAACACCGCACCACGCCGGACGAGCTTGTCGTATTGCAGCGGCAGCGTGTTGCGCACACCGGCAAGACCGAGACCGCCCTTGGCGTCGATCGACATCATCTCGTTCATGCACATCTTGCCGCGCTCGACGCACAGATTGAGGATGGCGCCATAAAGATCGGGATCGACGGAGGCATAATGGCGGACCGGCTCGTTCTCGCTCGGCTTTTCAAGTTCGAGATAGTTGTCGCGGCTGAGCGCCGCCGTCGCGGCCCTGGCCTGCGCCACCCACTGGTCGAAAGCCTGGTCGGACAGGCCGTGGAAGGCAAAGCGCATCCCCGAAAAGCCGGCGCCGCTGTAATTGGCCGAGAAGCCGCTATAGGTGCCCGGCCGGTTGATGACGGCGTGCAGCTTGGTCTCCATCGCCGGCATGGCATAGATCTGCCCGGCAAGGGCTGGAATGTAGAAGGAATTCATCACCGCCGACGAGGTGATGCGGAAGTCGATCGGCTGGTTGACCGGCGCCGCCAGCTCGTTGACGGAGGCGATGCCGTAATCCGGATAGATGAAGAGCCATTTCCAGTCGAGCGCCACGACCTCGACCCGGAGCGGCTTGTGCGCTTCAGTGACCGGCTGGCCGGGCTCGATGCGGTCGATCCGGCGGTAGGGATCGAGCAGATGCGTGCCGAGCCAGGTCAACGCGCCAAGGCAGATGATGATGAGCAGGGGCGCCGCCCAGATCACCAGCTCCAGCTTCGTCGAATGATCCCAGTCGGGAGCATAGGTCGCCGCGGCGTTGGATTGCCGATAGCGCCAGGCGAAGAAGACCGTCAGCGCCATGACCGGGATGATGATGACCAGCATCAACAAGGTCGAGACCACGAGCAGGTCGCGCTGCTGGGCCGCGACATCGCCGGCGGGCGCAAGCACGACCAGATCGCAGCCGCTCAACAGCCCGGCCAGGGGGAACAGAAGCAAGGCTCCAAATCGTTTCATCAAACGCTGCCCTCGATGGACCGCCGCAACCGTTCATGTTGCAGTGCGGTATCGATCCAAGGGCTACTGCTCGCGGCGCTGTGGTGACATTGGACAATTTGTCCAATGCCCAGCAGGCCTGGCTCTGGCGCAGTGTGCAGTGCACAATGGAACCCTTGAGGAATCCCCGGAATTGGGTTCCGGACACTTCATTCCACGCGGTGGCGACGGATAAGATGGCTCAGACTTCGACTGCCGAAACGAACAGCGAGCTGATCGGCTCGCAGCATGGCCAGGTCAGCGCGGGCGATATCGCGGTCGGCGTGATCGTCGGCAGGACCTCGGAGTTCTTCGACTTCTTCGTCTATGCGATCGCCTCCGTCATCGTGTTTCCCAAGCTGGTGTTTCCGACCCACGATCCGCTCGTCGGCACGCTCTATTCCTTCTGCATCTTCGCGCTGGCCTTCGTCGCGCGTCCGTTCGGCTCCGTGCTGTTCATGGCCATCGACCGCGCCTATGGCCGCGGCGCGAAACTGACGATCGCGCTGTTCCTGCTCGGCACGTCGACCGTCGCCATCGCGTTTCTGCCGGCCTATGGCGACATCGGTGCGGTCGCGGTGTGGCTTTTGGCGCTTGCCCGCATCGGCCAGGGGCTGGCGCTCGGCGGAACATGGGACGGACTGCCCTCGCTGCTGGCGCTGAACGCGCCGCAGAACCGACGCGGCTTCTATGCCATGATCCCGCAGCTGGGCGCGCCGATCGGCCTTATCGTGGCAAGCTCCCTCTTCGCCTTCTTCGTCGCCAACCTGTCGGCCGACGACTTCTTCTCCTGGGGCTGGCGCTATCCCTTCTTCGTCGCCTTCGCCATCAATGTCGTGGCCCTGTTCGCCAGGCTGCGCATTGTCGTCACGCCTGAATTCTCGAAATTGTACGAGAGCGGTGACCTGCAGCCGACGCGCATCAGGGACACGATCAGGGCCGAGGGCCAAAACGTCGTGATCGGCGCCTTCGCGCCGCTGGCGAGTTTCGCCCTGTTCCACATGGTCACGGTGTTTCCGCTTTCCTGGGTGTTCCTGTTCACCAATGAGGGGCCGGCACGCTTCCTGATGATCGAGGCGGTGAGCGCGCTGTTCGGCATTGCGGCCATCGTCGCCTCGGGGCCACTGGCCGATCGCGTCGGACGCCGTGCGCTGCTCGGCGGTTCGGCGATCGCCATCGCGACCTTCAGCGGCTTTGCCCCACAGCTCCTGGATGGCGGCGCCGTCGGCGAGGCGCTGTTCATGGTGCTGGGCTTCATCCTGCTGGGGCTGAGCTTCGGGCAATCGTCGGGCGCCGTCGCCTCGAGCTTTTCGCGGCAATATCGCTATACCGGCTCGGCGATCACCTCGGATCTGGCGTGGATGTTCGGCGCCGGCTTCGCCCCGCTCGCAGCCCTGCTGCTGGCCGGCAATTTCGGCCTCATCGCCGCCGGCGCCTATCTGCTGTCGGGCGCTGCCTGCACATTGCTGGCCCTGTGGATCGACAGGCGCCGTCCGGCCGCGGACCGTCAGCCCGACTAGAGCGTTTCACCGTTTCATGGAAACGACGAATCGCTCTAACTCTTTGTTTTGACGCAATTCCCAAGGGAAAGCGCTACGCGCTTTTCCCGGGAAAACCGCTTACACTTTTCCTGGAATTGCTCTAGCCCCGCTTCGGGATCTGGATATCCTCGAGCAGAAGCGTCAGCGCCATGGCGACGAAATAGAGCGCCGCCACCCAGATGAACATCACGTTGAACCCACTCGAATAATGGGCGAGCACCACGTCGCGGACCGCGGCCGGCAGGCTTGACGCCAGATGCGGGTCCAGCCCGGTCAAGCCATCCGGCAGCAGAGCGGCGGCATCGGCGGGAAGCTGCGAAGTCTGCCGGTTCAGGGCCCAGCTCATCACCGCGCCGTTCAGCGCCAGTCCCAGCGATGCCCCGATCGTGCGCGCCTGGGTGATCAGCGACGTCACCGCGCCGATATCCTGCAGCGGTGCGGCGGCCTGGATCGCCACGATCAGCACCTGGAATTGCAGGCCCATGCTGATGCCGAACATGCCCATCATCACCGCCAGCACCCAGATCGGCGTGTGCGAATTGATGAAGACAAAGCCTATCATCAGCAGCCCGCCAATACCCATCGCCACCACCGGCATCCATTTGTAGCGGCCGGTCGCGGCAATCACCCGCCCGGCCACGATCGAGACGACCATCGAGGTCAGGGAAGCCGGCAGGAACAGGAAGCCGACTTCGGCCGGACTGAGCCCGGTCAACGTCTGCATGTAAAGCGCGAAGTAGAAGAACATGCCGAGCGTCACCGATCCGGCGACCACCGACACGCCCGAGACGATGCGCACCGTCGAGGAGCCGAACAGCCGCAAGGGCACGATCGGCTCCTCCGCCCGCCGCTCGACCAGGATGAACGAGGCGATTGCCGCCAGCGCGACGACCGGCAGCACGAAGGTCAGCAGGTCCGGCCCGGCGGGGTCGAGCACATGATAGCCCCAATAGACGATTGCCGTGGTGCCGATGGCCAGCAGCAAGCCGCCCAGATAGTCGATGCGGTGCCTCTTCTCGTTGAACCGGCTGCGCATGGCGAATGCCAGGATCGCCAGCACGACGATGCCGATCGGCAGATTGACCAGGAACACCCAGCGCCAGCCGAACAGGCTGGTGATATAGCCGCCGGCCAAGGGGCCGAGGACCGACGACAGCGCGAACACAGCCGAACTGTAGCCCTGGTATTTGGCGCGGTCGCGCGGCCCGAACAGTTCGCCGATCATGGCGAAGGCCGAGACCATCAGGCCGCCGCCGCCGATGCCTTGCAGGACACGCGCCGCGATCAGGCTCTCCATAGACCAGGCCATGCCGCAGACCAGCGAACCCAGCAGGAACAAGGCGATCGCCGTCAACACCACGTTCTTGCGGCCATACATGTCGCCGAGCTTGCCATAGAAGGGCGCGACGGCGGCGGTGGACAGCAGATAGGCGGCGCCGACCCAGCCGAACAGATGCAAATTGCCGAGTTCGCCGGCAATGGTGGGCAAGGCGGTGACGACGATCTGCATGTCGATGGTGGCCATGAACATGGCGATCAGCGCGCCGCAATAGACGACCAGCGTCGTCATGTCGGGCTTGGCTGCGGCCTCTACGGGCGACGCATCCGGGAGGGTCGAGTCGATGCTCATGGGGTGTCTCCGACGTTCGGGGCCGGTTTATGTGCCCGCGGGCAGATATATGTCAACATCAAATATATGCTATAAGCATGCAATTGACATCGGCATGTATTTTTGCTAGCGCGCTGTGACATGAGCAGCAACGATACCGGGCCGGGCAAGGCCGACCGATTTTCCGGCGTGTGCCAGACGCATGGCGATCAGGATCTCGCCGATCTGGCGCGCAGCAACGGCCTGTCGGACGCGGCGGCCGACGCCGTCGCCGCCATCGATGCGGTGTTGAACAAGGTACGCCGCTCCATACAGCGCCGGGACTTCGGCCGTTTGATCCTGGCCCGCATCGACCCTTCGCTGGAGGTGAGCCATCTCGATGTGATCATCGCCATCGCGCACAATCCGGCCGTCGGCGACGCACCGCCGGACGAGGTGACGGTCGGCAACATCGCCGAGCGCCTGGGCATCGACCCGTCCCGCGCCAGCCGCATCTCGGCCGATATCGTCGAGCGCGGCTACGCCTTGCGCGTCGCATCGCAACTCGATGCCCGCCGCATTTGCCTCAGGCTCACCGCCAGGGGCGAGCGCCTGGTGAGCGCGGTGCGCCAGACCAAATGGCGGATTTTCGCCGAGGCACTGGCGCAATGGGACGAGCAGGAGCTGGTGACGTTCGCCACCCTGCTGGAACGCTTCGCCGGCTGGGCCACGGACGAAGCGAGCATGCGCAGGGCGGCGGATGCGGTGAAGCAGATGATGGACGAGATGGAACGGGTGTAGAGCCTGCCGGGCTCGACCGCCAGCCGGAGCTGTCACGAACCGATGAAGCGCACGACAGGCGCGCGCATGGATCATTGCCGTCGAAGGCGATAGAGCTGGCGAAGAGTTGTCCGTGCCCATCCTTGGCGGATGACAAGTGCAGCGCCCGTCACCATGAAATTCTCCGCCGCCTTTCTGTGCCGGCTATGCAGCGCGATGGATCGCATCATTCGAAAGACGCTCGATCCGTCTGACATTCACTGAGCTTGCGCAGTGTTCTTATTTCTCCCCCGAAAATAAGTCTGTGGATATTGGCTTTTCGACGAGAGCGTGTCGTATCCACCAAATGAAAGGTGCGTAACGATAAGCAACTTGGCTCGGGGGACTCATGAAACGGTTGCTTTTTGGCGCGGCAGTGCTTGCCGCGAGTGTCGTCGGCGCGGATATTTCTGCTGTCTCTTATATTAGCCGAAGTGCAGGAATGGCAGCACTCGCGCAGGAGAACCAAAGCTCTTCGGCGACTGCAGGAAACTCTGCCGCCGGTTACGGCAATGGCGGGGCAGCGCTGGGAGCCGGCGGACAGGCCGCGGGCAGCCCGTCGAGTTCTTCGTCGGCGCAGTCAACCGGAGATGGTTCATCAGGGTCTGGCAGCCCGGACGCGGCGGCGAAAGTCGGCGCCAAGCCGGCCGACGCCAAAGCCGGCGACGGCAGCAGCAGTACAGATGGCACCAAGGCGGGCGACGCCGAGACGGCCAAGACCACGGACACAGAGGCCGCCCCCGAGGAGCCGGCGGCGCAGGCAATGGCTGCCGCGACCACGACGACCGACAGCGGCGATCCCGAAGCGATCGGCACACCGAAGGTGGATTTGCCCAAGGCCGCCGGCAACGGCAATCTCGGCTATGCCATCGGCATCGACGTTCCCGCCTTCCACGGCATCGAGCCGCAGATCGCGCTCAACTACAATTCCTCGCGCAAGACCAAGCTCGGCGGCCTCTACCAGGGCTGGCTCGGCTATGCCTGGGGTCTCGATGGTTTCGACGTCATCGAACGGGCGAGTCCGGGCTATGGCATGCCGGCCTATGACGCCAACGACATCTATCTGCTCGACGGCCAGGCGATGGTGGCCTGCACCGCCGGCATGGTTTCGCCCTCCTGCGCGACCGGCGGCACGCATGCGACCGAGAACGAATCCTATCGCCGTATCGCGCTGAACAGCGCCACCAATGAATGGAAGGTGACGGATCGCGACGGGCACCGTCTCGACCTTCCGCCCGGTGGCGGCGGTTGCCAATTTGACGCCGACCGCCGGCACGCCGGCCTATGATCTGGCCTACAGCTATCGCTGGCTGCTGACCTCGGTGACCGACACCAATGGCAACACGGTCATCTACAACTATAGCTGCCCGGCAAGCCCGGTCTGCTACTCCGACAGCGTCGTCTACAACGGCAATGTCGTGAAATTCTACTACGAGACCCGTCCGGACATGATCCTGATGGGCAATGGCCGCGACATCTCCGAAACCAGCCGGCGCATCAAGACGATCGGCGTGCTCGTCAACGGTGCCGTGCGCGGCGCCTACAAACTGACCTATGATCAGGCGCCGTTCTCCAACACCTCCCGGCTGACCCAGGTCACCCGCTTCGGCACCGATGCCACCGGCACCGCAGACGGCACCATCACCGGCGGGACGTCGAAGGTCATTGCTCAGATGACCTATCAGAACACCGATGGGGTTTATTCGACCGTGACGTCGGATATTTATAATCAGCCACTGGTATGGGGAGATTTCGCCGCCAACAAGCCAAATGAGGTTGGGGATCTCGATTTCGACGGTAGAGATGAGATATTCGGCAACTATGTAGAATCGAAACAGGTAAGAACTGATCGGGGTGAATTCACAACTTACTACCGCGCATATAAGCGAATAATAAAGTTCTTCGGCAACGCCGCGTCCTATGATATTAAATCATTATTCATGGGACCGACGTCACCCTCTACCGATCCCTATTCACCCGCGACTTCCGAATTCATCGACTATGGTGCAGGTCGTTTTCTGGCAACGAAAAACACGGTGGATTTTCCTGTATCTCTCTTCTCGACGCAGTCAACCTATAATGGAAATAAGGGCACTACCTCATACAAATATACGGCCTCCAGCTCTCTAATCCTGTCTGATCCGCAGCTTGCCCTAACAAGCGCCAATTGTCTTCCGTCGCCTCCGGCTGGTTACGAGGCCGTATGCGCTGCCCTGCCGTCCTACAGCGATGTGGTCACGCGTCTTCCAGGTCCGTCGTTCGTGGCCGACACAAATGGTGATGGGCTTGATACGCTGGAATTTGTGACGCCTGGTGGCAATGCCCCCAAAATGTTGGGCATTGGCGATTTCCTCGGCAATGGCCATCAGCAACCGGCATTCTGGGCCAACGGTGGAATACAAAAAAGTGTCCTTGTAAGCGGCAAGTGGCAGCCGACAGGATCAACGTTTGGCGCCGGCTGCCCGAACGATACCCAGGGCGGCATTTGCGCGTTCGCCGATGTCAACGGCGATGGCGCCTCGGACCTCGTTAGCTTCAACCCCGGATCCAGCACTATCGCGATTTGGCTATCGACCGGCACGGGTTTCAAATTCTATTCGGTCCCGTCACTTTCTGGCGCATCCCTTGTGCTCCGCGACTTCGACAACGATGGCAGGATGGACGCCATCACCATCGCCGGAAACGAGGTGAGGCAGCCGCAGAGAGTGGCTGGGGTGAAGATCTATTCGCTGCAGCCGTCGTCGACGGCGATCACCCCCGTAGAGTTCGCGCTGCCGGTTGCGCTCAATGCGAGCTCTGTCGTCGGCGACTTCAACGGCGACGGCCTGCCCGACTTCACCGACTACAGCCACATGTTCATCTCGAACGCTGGCACCGGCAATCCAAACCTGTTGAAGCAGATCACCACGGAACTCGGCGGCACGGTTGCGGCCGAGTACTCGCCGTCGTCGACCTGGACCAACAACTACCTGCCGCAGCTGGTGCATGCGGTGACGAAGCTCTCCGTCAGCGACGGCCGGGGCCAGACGGCGGTGAGCAGCTATCAGTATGCCGGCGGCAAGTATGACCCGGCGGCGCGCAAGTTCCTGGGCTTCGCCTCGATCGTCGAGACAAAACCGCTCGCCAATGGCGAGACGGCGCCCTCGACGGTGACGACCACCTATCGCCAGGATCTGGCGAGCTACGGCCTGCCGTCGCTGACAGTTTGGAAGGATGGCGCGGGCACCGTGCACAAACAGGTGGCCGAGACCTATGCGGTCAACACGGCGAGCAAGCCCTACACCGTGCAAAACACGGCGACCGACACTACGTTCATCGAGAACGTCACGTACACGCTCCGGGTCGAGCGCGGCTTCGATGCCTACAACAATGTCGTCAGCCTGAAGGACTATGGCCGTACTGACGCCAGCGGCGACGAGACCTGGACCGAGCGCTTCTTCTCGCCTAACACCTCGGCCTACATCGTCTCCGCCCTGATTGCCGAGCGGACGCATGCCGGCCTGACCAGCACCGATCCCTGTCGGCTACAGGCACAATTACTATGACGGGAATACCGACGTCTGGGCGGTGCCGACTAAGGGCAATCTGACCTGGGTGCTGACCTCCAGCGATGTCACCTCGACGCCGCAAAAGTCGGTGAGTCAGTACTTTACCTATGACAGCTATGGCAACAAGATCTCGGCCACCAATGGCCTCGGCCACAAGACCGAATGGGACTATGACGCCACCTATCACATCTACCCCGTAACCGAGCGGGCGCCGCGTTACTTCGCGACGGGCGGGCAGAGTGCCGATACGCGCTTCGTCTCGACCGCCACCTACAATTCTGTCTGCGGCCTGCCGGCGACCAGGACCGACTTCAACGGCCTGGTGAAAACCTTCACCTACGATCCGTTCTGCCGTCCGTACCAGATCTCGCAGAGCGTCACCGGCGTCTATGTCAGGAACCAGTTTGTCAGCGAGGGCAATCCCGGGGCGCAGGCGCTGATCAAATACACGCCCCTGCCCAATGGAGCGGGGGAGGATTTTACCATCTCGTGGTACGATGGGCTTGGCCGGGCCTACCACGTGGAAATGCCCGGAGAGACGGCTGCCGGGCCACGGCGCATTGCCGACACCGACTACGATCCACGCGGCAATATCTTGCGCACGGATTTCACCCGCTTCGTCGGCGAGACCGCGCGGTGGACCACCAACAGCTACGACTGGGCCGACCGGCTGACGAAGACCGTCAATCCGGATGGCAGCCAGCGCAGCTATCTCAACGACCTGGCCACCGCGCCCACCACCACCCCGCGACTGCATGGCACGACAATGACCGACGAGCTCGGCCACCAGACCCGAACGGCATGGTCGACGCGCGGCGATGTCGCGGGCGTGGTTCGTGACTTCGCCGGTCTTCAGCTGGCGCAAACCCGTACCTTCGACGTGCTTGGCCGGTTGGTCGGCCTTACCGACACCAGCGGCTCGACCTGGACCTACACCTACGACATGCTCGGCAACCGGCTGTCGGCGACCGATCCCGATCTCGGCACCTGGACCTACACCTACGATGCCGCCAACCGGCTTATCAAACAGACCGATGCCAGGGGCGTAGTCACCAATCTCAGCTACGACCAGATGGACCGGCTGACGCTGAAGACGGCAACCGCACCTGGCGGCAGCCCGGTTGTGCTCACCCAGAACACCTATGACCAGGCGGCTCCAAGCTATTGGTACAATATCGGCCAGCTCACCACCTCGACCAATGCGACGGCGACGCACAGCTACAATTATGACGGGCTTGGCAAGCTTGGCCGGCATGACACGACCATTGCCGGCCTGACACACACCACGGTCGACATCCACGATCGCTCCGGCCAAACGATCCTGAAGAATTATCAGGCGCCGTCGGACCTGTGGTTCGGCACTTGGGACGACCCGCTGCAATACACCGCCGGCAACAGGCTCTACTCGGCTCCCGGCTACATCACCTCGACCGTCTACGAAGCCGATGGCCAGACGAAGGAGATCACCTACGCCAATGGCGTGAAGACAAGCTTCAGTTATTCGCAGACCCGCCGCTGACTGACGCGCATCACCACGTCCAAGGGCGCCACCATCCTGCTCGACGACCAGTATGCGCGCGACGCTCTCGGCCGCATCACCACCATCACGGGGCGGACACCCTCCGACAGCTGGAATTATGGCTATGACGATGCCGACCGGCTGATCTGGAGCACCAATTTGGGCAACGCCGTGCTCAGCGAGCAATTCGCGTATGCCGCCAACGACAATCTGATCTCACGCAGCCGTGTGGCCGGCACCTATGTCTATCCCTCGGCGGGCGCGGCTCGTCCGCATGCGCCAACCGCGGTCGGCAGTAAGACGCTCGCCTATGACGCCAATGGCAACATGATCTCCGATGGCACCAGAACGCTGGCCTGGGACTCGGCCAACCGGCTGAAGACCGTCAGCCTTGCCTCCAACACCGTCAACCTTGCCTATGGACCGGACGGAGCGCGCGCGAAGAAAACATCAAGCTTCGCGACGACGCTCTATCCCGACGCGTCCGTCGAGATCGACCCGGCGACACCGGGCGCGGAAATCTACACCCGCTACCCCCATCCCGACATCAAGGTCGTCAACGGCGTCAAATATTTCCTCCATCGCGACCACCTGGCCTCGGTGCGCATGGTCACTGATGCCTCGGGCGCCATCGTCGAGCAAACCAACTACGCCACCTACGGCGAGCGCCTCAACACCGGCTTCCAGACGCAGAAGAGCTACATCGGCGAACGCTTCGATCCCGAGACCGGGCTGATGTATCTCAATGCGCGGTACATGGATCCGGTGCTGGGGCGGTTCATCTCGCCGGATGATTGGGATCCGACATTGCCGGGTGTTGGGACCAATCGGTATGCCTATGCGCAGAATGATCCGGTCAATAAGGCTGATAGGAATGGGCATGCGGATGGCGATCCAGGGTACTGGGGCGAAGGCCCAATTGGGCCATTCGACACCGGCTATCGCAATGCAGATGTAGCGCTCAATTCACTTGCGTCTGCGATGAACATGGTCGCTGGTCCTGTCGTTGAGGTGGGCGCTGCATATGAACCGTACGCGGACGCAGTCACAAATTTCTCGAACACCACACCAACCGCTTTCGATGACACAGCCGCTGCGCTCGGGAAATATGCCGCAACCACCGCGGTTTCCGCTAGGATGGGGTGGTTGGCAAAATTGGAAAATCACCACATCATAGCTAATAGTTTCAGAAACCATCCTTTGATAAAAGCCTTGGACATTGACCTAGACGCCAAGGAAAACCTCATGCCAGCTCTACAGAGAGGATTTACAGCCTCTCATAGAGAATACAATGTAGATGTGCGTCGTCAGCTAGATACGATAAATCACTTGCTGGAGACTCATCAAATTACGCCAGAGAAAGCGCGCCAAGAATACGCGGCCCTTCGATCCCGGATGAAGGATTACATTGAAAAAAACCCTGACGCCCTATCTAAGACAAAGTCCGAAACGGCAAAAGATACCGACACAAAGTCAGAAAAATCTGATGGCAATATCACTTCGAATGTGAACGATTCGGCTCAAAATAAGTAGATTAGGAAAACGCATGGCTTGGGTTTGGTATGATAGAATTGACACTGACTTTGAGCCAGCACAATTCGACTATAATTCACCTGTAAGGATAGCAGATACGCTATCTTCGCTTCCAATCGATATAGCATTGGGGCGACCGTTATTTCGAGCCAAGTCAAAGCTTGAGAATTTCGAAAAACTCCATTGCCCCCCCACTGGCGATCCTCCAGCCGTTGACCTCTTGTGGCAAGAAATAATTTTGCGTTTCGTCCCACAGGAGCTTGTTCAATTTTTCCCAATAACGTTGGTCGCCAGGAACGGCGAAACGCAGAAATTCTCTTGGGTTCTTCCACTCAGCAGAGTGCGCTGTATAGATCCAAACCGATCAGATGTGACGAGCAAGATAGAGAAACCAGGAATTACCTTAATAATTTCATGCAATCATTATATTCACTATGAAAATTGTTTAGGAAATATTCATTTAGCTCGCGACGAACAGCAATTAAACCACATAGTAGTTTCCGATCAATTGAGAGATGCTCTAGCTGAAACAGGCGAATCGAGTATGTTTTTTCGGCCAGAACAAGTCCCAACGTTAGGTCGACGGATAGTCAACTGACGTAGATTTCTTACGATATGAATTACGGTGACAGTGCACTTTTTAACCTATTCGCCTGGGAAGCGGGACCGGCGGGGCAAAATTAGCTGTCACCGGAATGCAGATCACCTACGCCAATGGCGTGAAGACGTCATTCACCTATTCGCCGACGCGCCGCTGGCTGACGCGCGTCACCACCTCCAAGGGCGCCACCATCCTGCTCGACGACCAGTATGCGCGCGACGCTCTCGGCCGCATCACCACCATCACGGGGCGGACACCCTCCGACAGCTGGAATTATGGCTATGACGATGCCGACCGGCTGATCTGGAGCACCAACCTGGGCAACGCCGCGCTCAGCGAGCAATTCGCGTATGCCGCCAACGACAATCTGATCTCACGCAGTCGTGTGGCCGGCACCTATGTCTATCCCCCGGCGGGCGCGGCTCGTCCGCATGCGCCAACTGCGGTCGGCACCAAGACGCTGGCCTATGACGCCAATGGCAACATGATCTCCGATGGCACCAGAACGCTGGCCTGGGACTCGGCCAACCGGCTGAAGACCGTCACGCTTTCATCCAACACCGTCAATCTCACCTACGGTCCCGATGGCGCGCGGGCGAAGAAGAGCTCCGCGTTCGCCACCACGGTCTATCCCGACGCGTCCGTCGAGATCGATCCGGCGACGCCGGGCGCGGAAATCTACACCCGCTATCCGCATCCCGACATCAAGGTCGTCAACGGCGTCAAATATTTCCTCCATCGCGACCACCTGGCCTCGGTGCGCATGGTCACTGATGCCTCGGGAGCCATCGTCGAGCAGACCAACTACGCCACTTACGGCGAGCGCCTCAACACCGGCTTCCAGACCCAGAAGAGCTACATCGGCGAACGCTTCGATCCCGAGACCGGGCTGCTGTATCTCAACGCGCGCTACATGGATCCGGTGCTGGGGCGGTTTGTTTCGCCCGATTTGGGATCCGACGCTGCCGGGGGTTGGAACCAACCGGTATGCCTATGCGCACAACGATCCGGTCAATAAAGGCGATCCAAATGGTCACGCCATCGATCCAAACGAAGGTAAGGCTCCATTGGCAAACGAGGCAGGCGGGGGGAACAAGGTAGCAGACAGCAGCGCCAACTCTAAAGATATGAAAGCAACTGCAGACAAGGCAGCCAATGACCTGTCCGATCTGGGATTCAAAGGGAAAAACAAGGCCGCGGTAGGCGATCATGTAGTTCAGGACGACTTCGGCGATTTCGGGTATGAGCCTGTGACCGCAGGAAAACTCGGCCCAACCTCGGCACCAATCTGCGGCGGCGCTTGCGCGGCACCCGGTGATTTTGGAGGACCGGGATACTACGCTCAGGACGCTGTCGGCATGAAAATGAACGCGCCGGTGCCTGAAAACCTGCCGGCCGCATCTGACTTCATCGTAAACTCCAAGGGTGTGGCTATGCCAGTTCCCAAAGGCTCTGCGCCTGTGCCTCAACCTTTCGTAAATCGTTCGGGAGCGACAACAGGGAGCGCTTTTGTCGATGGTGTGGGCCCTACAGCGAAACCTATGAATTTACGAATGATGGATCCAACACCTGCCAAGGGCAGAAGTCCTGGCTATCCAAACGGATATTCAACATATTCTGCGCCACAGACAAATGGCGCTCTGCAAACTGTCGATCCCTACACGGGCAAGACAATATCTCGGGACAACCCTTTCGCCCATATATCAAATTAAGTGAGGTCTTTGAACATGAACCTTCTTGGCGAAAAATTGCTTGGGAAAGAGCTAAAGGCGGTGGTGAAATCGGGAGATACTTGCGAAATCCAGTTCTCTGATGGTAGCGCTTTCACGGTATATACGGCGATATGTTGTCGTATTGACAGCGAACCGATTACACTCAAAGTAGTATCAGTCCAAAATAAAGAGGACAAAATCACCATAACATTCAATGAAAATTCATTCATCGATATATTGTTGGACGAAAAGCTGATCTCCTCCCCTGAGATATTTGTATACCACGACAGCGACGGCCAGATAATTGTTGAGACTGTAAAATGAATGTTAAGGGAATTACGGTGATACTGCTGGAATTACGGCGACAGTGCACTAATTGCCTGTCATGCTCGCTATGGAAGTCCGTCACTCCTGGATTGAGTACATGGCTCGCCCTGCCCGTATTGTCGTCCCCGGTCTGCCGCATCACGTGACGCAGCGGGGCAATGGCCGCGCCAAGGTGTTTTTCACCCCCAAGGAATATGAACTCTACAAGAATCTTCTGGTCGAGCGTTGCCATGCCGCCGATGTGGGCATCTGAATTACGGTGACAGTGCACTTTTCACCCTGTTCGCTAGGCCATCGCCGCGTATAGATTGACCGCACGGCTCGCCTCGCTCGCATCGTCGTTCCCGATTTGCCGCATCAAGTCACGCAGCGGGGCAATGGTCGCGCCAAGGTCTTCTTCACGCCCAACGACTACGCGCTCTACAAGACCCTGCTGGTCGAGCATTGCCGCGCCGCCAATGTCGGCGTCTGGGCGTGGTGCCTTATGCCGAACCATGTGCATTTGATCCTGACGCCGGCCGATCCCGACGGCCTGCGGCGCGCTCGCCAAAGTGCACCAATCTCGGCCGCATCACCGGCACCACGGGGCTTACTGCCTCCGACAGCTGGAATTATGGCTATGACGATGCCGACCGGCTGATCTGGAGCACCAACCTGGGCAACGCCGTGCTCAGCGAGCAATTCGCGTATGCCGCCAACGACAATCTGATCTCACGCAGCCGTGTCGCCGGCACCTATGTTTATCCCTCGGCGGGCGCGGCTCGTCCGCATGCGCCAACCGCGGTCGGCAGTAAGACGCTCGCCTATGACGCCAATGGCAACATGATCTCAGACGGCACCAGAACGCTGGCCTGGGACTCGGCCAACCGGCTGAAGACCGTCACGCTAGCCTCCAACACCGTCAATCTCACCTACGGTCCCGATGGCGCGCGGGCGAAGAAGAGCTCCGCGTTCGCCACCACGGTCTATCCCGACGCCGATGTCGAGATCGATCCGGCAACGCCGGGCGCGGAGATCTACACGCGCTACCCCCATCCCGACATCAAGGTCGTCAACGGCGTCAAATATTTCCTGCACCGCGACCACCTGGCCTCGGTGCGCATGGTCACTGATGCCTCGGGAGCCATCGTCGAGCAGACCAACTACGCCACTTACGGCGAGCGCCTCAACACCGGCTTCCAGACCCAGAAGAGCTACATCGGCGAACGCTTCGATCCCGAGACCGGGCTGCTGTATCTCAACGCACGGTACATGGATCCGGTACTGGGGAGGTTCATCTCGCCGGATGATTGGGATCCGACGAAGGAGGGCGTCGGTACCAACCGGTATGCCTATGCCCAGAACGATCCGGTCAACAAGAGCGATCAAAATGGGCACGACTTCTTAGGAGGCTTATTTGGCGGAGGCGGCATTTTCAACGGAGGCCCTGGAGCTGTTGCCGCCCGAGGTTACATTGGCAATCAGGCCGACATTTCTGGACATGCAGGCGTTGATGCGGCCATCAACACAGGAAAGGCGATTGTCTCGGCTACGCCGGTTGGCGATGTCCAATCGATATATGAAGGTATAAGAGACAAAGATAAGGGAAAATTGCGATAGGGGCAATTGGTCTCGCCGTGACGCTGGCTCCTGAGCTGAAGCCAGAATTTACTGCCCTAAAAGAAACCTATAAACTTGGAAAGGTCGAGGGAGCGGTTGTTTACCGTGATGGCTCTGCGACTTTGGCTAATCTAACCCCGAAGGCCAAGGATATAGACACAGGCCTGTCGGCAAGAATGGCTCCAGTACCAGGGAAAAACCAAGTCATCGACCCAGCAAAGTTTGAGAACCTATGTGCAGTCTGCGATAACGCCGTTACCGGACATGTCTCTATTGCCCCAATCGATAAAAGCCTCATGCAGGGTTGGATTGATAGTCGCGACACTCTCGACAACATTAACGCCGCAGTTCACGAATTTACAGCGGAAGTACAGGCCGATATTGTAGGCGAAGTTAGGGTTAAAAAGTGAGATCCGAAATGGAAGACGTCTCTGAATATATATGGACGAGAGTCAGGCCAATTCTCATAGGGCATGCCGAAATTGTCAAAGAACTGTCGCAAAATATTTTGTATAATATTGGCTACAGCTCTAATGAACATTTTCCCATTAGGTGCTATTTATCATTTTTGACTAATACCCGGGGAGACGAGTTGGCGATTGTCGCTGATTTTGAAACTATGGCGAATGGCTTAAATGTGAAGTCCGATATTGGCTTAGACACGGGGCTCGTCCTCGCTGATGGTCCCGCAAGCGTTCTTGTTGTCAGCGGAGAGAGCTTCGAAAATGGCTTCGCGAAATGGCTGGAAGATTTTAGAAACTTCTTGAGCGAGAATGAACAAAAGATTGCAAAAATTGCATCCACTCTGTCATAGCAGAATTACGGAATTACGGTGACAGTGCGCTTATTGCGCTCGAGATTACGGTGACAGTGCACTTTTTATCCTGATCGCCTGGGATTGACAGTGCACTTATTGCCAGACCGTCTTGACCGCCCGAGCCGCCAAAGCCACGCCACCTCTTTAGTCCAAAGCAGGATTACGGTGACGGTGCACTTTTTGCCATGTTCGCTAGGCCATCGCCGCGTATAGACTGACCGCATGACTCGCCTCGCCGCATCGTCGTTCCCGGTCTGCCACGCCACGTGACGCAACGCGGCAACGGGGGCGCCAAGGTGTTTTTCACGCCCGAGGACTACGCGCTCTACAAGACCCTGCTGGTCGAGCATTGCCGCGCCGCCAATGTCGGCATCTGGGCATGGTGACTGATGCCGAACCATGTTCACCTGATCCTGACGCCGGCCGACCCGGACGGCCTGCGGCGCGCGCTCGCCAAAGTGCACCGCGCCTATGCCGGCATCATCCATGCGCGGCAGAAGAAAACCGGACATTTCTGGCAAGGCTGCTTCGGCGCTGTCGCGATGGACGAAGATCACCTCTTGGCAGCAGTGCGCTATGTCGGATTTGAATCCCGTGCGGGCGGGGCTGGTGAAGCAGGTAGACGATTGGCCCTGGTCAAGCGCCCGAGCGCATCTGACAGGTGAGTTCGATGGCGTTGCCGATCTGCAGCCAATGAGGGACCGTCTGCCATCATCAAGCGGGCTGTTCGACCTGGTCGAGACGGATGCCGTGGCCTTCGACGCGCTGCGCAAGGCTGAGAGCATCGGCCGACCGGTGGGCAGCGAGGCGTTTCTTAGCCGGATTGCCGCGCAAACCGGAAAAGCTGTGAAACCAGGAAAGCGGGGCCGGCGGGGCAAAATTAGTGCGCTGTCACCGTAATTCCCCTTTCAAGAATTGGATATTCGCAATGAGGATTATCAAGATATTTTCTGTGATCTCTATCACAGCCATAATTAGCGGATACTGCGATAGAGGGGGTGATTTATTTGACGCTATAATCTCTAAAAATACAGATAAAGCGGAAGCCGCGCTAAAAAGTGGCTATGACGCGAATTGTACGACAACTGACGGAGTTACTCCGCTATTGGCAGCAGTTAACGGAAAAGATATTTCTATTGTCGAACTACTTTTGAAGTATAACGGCAATCCCAATACGACATACGGAGGAGCAAGCCCGCTTTACTTTGCAGCAATTGCCAATTACGTCGAGTGCGCTAAAAAAGATAATCTCTTATGGAGGGCGATTTTTATCTGACGAGGTACAGATTTCATATCTTAAAAACTACAAACACACAGAGTATGCTTTCTGGCAGGGTATTATATCCAGAAACTCTGAAAAAAATTAGGATTACTGACGTTAATACTTTGTTTACGGTTAAGTCTACGTGAGATTGCGCTTCTCATCTGAAGCAGCAAGCGTCGTCCATTAATATCCAGATCGGAATTACGGTGACAGTGCACTAGAGCATCGGGCGAATAGGGTGAATCGTTGGGGATTCCCTTTTCGACTGAAGTCTGATTCCTATGGGTGCGGAGGTGCACCATGGGCAAAGCGGTTTCGCAGGATTTGAGGCTTCGACTTGTTCGCGGCATTGCCGAGGGCAAGTCGCGGTGGGCAGTTGCGGCGCAGTTTGAGGTGGCGCCTTCGACGGCGGTGCGCGTTCAGGCACGCTATGCGGCGACGGGTTCCGTCGAACCGGCCCGTCAGGGGCGTCCTGCCGGGTCCGGCAAACTCGGCGCGTATCGTCAGGCCATTGTCGACAAAGTGATGGCTAGGCCGGACATCACGATGCCTGAGCTTGGTGCGTGGCTTGAAGACGAGCACGGCGTCAGGGCGGCCCCGTCGAACCTGTCGAAGTTGCTGTGCCGGGAGGGGTTTACGTATAAAAAAGGGCCCTGCTGGCGTCGGAGTTGTCGAGGCAAGAGTTCGCGTGGATCAATCGGTCCAGATGCAGTCATGGGACCGATTGGATGGCATAGGGCCGGCGCGTTTCGGGACATACGACCAACTTCGTGACGCCGAAATTCGGGATGCTTTCGAATGAAGACCGCCGACATCCAAATAGATAACGGTCATGGAAAATTTCCGGAGAGAGATCTGATTTTTCCAGGCATATTGACGAATCTAGAAACCCATGAAAGCTTTAGCTGCAATTGTAAACTTAAATCAACATTGATAGAGTATTCAATAGTACAAATCTATTTTACTCTATCCTCTCCAGAATTAAATGATCTATCCGGACCTTTGCGCCTGTGGACGGAAAGAGCCGAGTTCTCTGCGCGATTTTATGCTTCATAGAAAACCAGCTGTTGCGGCGGTGATATAATTTCTATTTACCATTCTGACTACGGTGACATGCGAATTGCGGTGACAGTGCACTTTTTACCCTGTTCGCATGGCTATCGCCGCGTGCAGATTGACCACTTGGCTCGCCTTGCCCGCATCGTCGTTCCCGGTCTGCCACGCCACATGACACAACGCGGCAATGGTCGCGCCAAAGTGTTCTTCACGCCAGAGGACTACTCGCTCTACAAGACCCTGCTGGTCGAGCATTGCCGTGCCACCAATGTCGGCGTCTGGGCATGGTGCCTGATGCCGAACCATGTGCACCTGGTCCTGACGCCGGCCGACCCGGACGGCCTGCGGCGCGCGCTCGCCAAGGTGCACCGGGCCTATTGCCGGCATCATCCAGGCGCGGCAGAAGAAAACCGGACATTTCTGGCAAGGCCGCTTCGGCGCCGTCGCGATGGACGCGGATTACCTGTTGTCGGCGGTGCGTTATGTCGAACTGAATCCGGTGCGCGCAGGGCTGGTGAAACAGGCGGCCGGTTGGCCCTGGTCAAGCGCTCAGGCGCATCTGATATGACAGGTGAGCCTGATGGCGTTACCGATCGGCAGCCAATGAGGCACCGCCTGCCATCGTCGAGCGGGCTGTTCGACCTGGTCGAGACGGATGCCGTGGCCTTCGACGCCCTACGCGAAGCCGAGACCATCGGCCGACCGGTGGGCGGCGAGGCGCTTCTCAGCCGGATTGCCGCGCAAACCGGAAAAGCTGTGAAAGGAAAAGCGGGGCCGGCGGGGCAAAATTAGTGCACTGTCACCGTAATTCCCGTGTAACGGCTCAAAAGGCGCAAAAAGACCTAGGAACAGAATGGTCGCCAACAAGGTACAGGGGAGAGTGATGGAGATTCAAGCTCTGGTCTGCGGCCACGTTTTTCGAGATGAAAGGCCGGTAACTCTAGTAGTCCGCCATGCAGATGGCGGGTGGCAACTTACATGTGGGCAGTACGATCATCCGCATGATCTGTCAGACTTCGAGGTAGTTGGATTAAATCACATAATTGACCGCCAACAAAATATACTACTTATTGGGGAGCTGAAACCTGGATGGCTTGCTGAATTTGCCGATGGAGTATGGAATAAGCAACAACACGACGATTGATAATTTTGGAATTACGGTGACAGTGGCTTTTTACCCTGTTCGCCTAGCTGTGAGCTTTCGGGAGGTTGTCCATTCGGACCGGATCGAGGAGACTGGAGTTACCGGGCTTCAGCACTCGTCGGAGGGTCCGAATGAACATCCACAAATTACGGTAACAGTGCACTTTTGCCACGTCGGCTTGGCCGCCTAGACTGCGAAGGCCATGCCAACCCTAGAGGCCAAGGCAGCCCGATCGAGTTTGCGCTTCTCTGCCGAAGCAGCAGCCGTCGTCCATCTATATCCAGATCGCTGACGCTCCCGTCCTAACCCTCCCCCACCTACCCTGTGGATAGACCCCAAACAGCGCCATCATTCCCGACATCCGCCAGCAAGAAGCCCTAGACTGAAGCTCTTGGGGAATCGGGTGGATGTCGAGCAAGCCGAGTCGTTGCGTCGTGTTGTTCACGCTGCTGGCTGTTGCCGGCTGCACGTCTTCGCCGGGCAAGGACTTCTTCACCGAGACCATCGACAGCCTGCATGCCAAGACTTCGCCGCTGCGGGCGGGCTATAGCGGGCCTGCCGCCGTCACTTCGGCTTCGAACGCGGCGCAGCGCTTCAACGGCGCGCAGTATCAGGGCACCGGCCAGTTCGTGTCGTCGGGCGCCCCGGTCACCAAGGTGACGGGCGACGGTTCCGGCAAGTTCGAGCTCAATCTGGTCAATGCGCCGATCGCCGACGCGGCCAAGGCGGTGCTGGGCGATGCGCTGCACCTCAACTACATCGTCGACCCGCGCGTGCAAGGCACCGTCACGCTGCAGACCTCGCAGCCGGTGTCGCAGGATGCGCTGGTCGATATCCTGCAGTCGGCGCTGGCGGTGAACGCCGCCGGCATCACCAGCCGCGGCGGCACCTACCAGATCGTGCCGCTGTCGGAGATCATGGCCAGCACGCCGCCGGTCAGCGTGCCGTCGACCTCGCCGTCCGGCCCCGGCGTCAAGGTGCAGGTGCTGCAGCTGCAATTCATCGCCGCCGACGAGATGAAGACCATTCTGGAACCGATCACCCGCCAGGGCTCGGTGCTGCGCGTCGATTCCACCCGCAACATCATCACCGTCGCCGGCAGCGACAGCGACCTCAATGCCATCCGGGAAGCGGTTTCGGTGTTCGATGTCGACTGGATGCGCGGCATGTCGGTGGCGCTGCATCCCTTGAAGACCTCCAAGCCGGAAGCGGTCGCCGCCGAGCTCGATTCGATCTTCGGCACCAAGGAAGGGCCAGGCGCCAAGCTCATCCAGTTCATCCCCAATGACAGGCTGAATTCGGTGCTGGTGATCACCTCGCGCCCGGCCTATCTGGCGCGCGCCGCGACCTGGATCAACAAGCTCGACAGGCTGGCCGAGACCAATGAAAGCCAGCTCTTCGTCTACCAGATCCAGAATCGGCCGGCCAAAGAACTGGCATCGGTGCTGAGTTCGGTTCTCGGCACCACGGTGAAGACCGAAGGCCAATCGGGCGGCTCTAACGTGTCGCCCGACCAGACGCCGATCGCCATGCAGTCGGACGGCGTCACGCCGGCGCCGCTGACCGGGCCCTCGCCCTCGCTGCCCCAGCAAGACAATGAGGCGCCCGCCCACGCCACTGTCGTCGCCGATGTCGAGAACAATGCGCTGCTGATCCAGACCACGGCGCGCGACTACCAACGCATCGAGCAGATCCTGACCAAGGTCGACGTGCTGCCGACGCAAGTCATGCTGGAAGCGGTGATCGCCGAGGTCACGCTCAACGACGACCTGAAATACGGCCTGCGCTGGTTCTTCGAGAATGGCGGCACCAAGGTGTCCGTGACCGACGTGGCCAAGGCCGCCGCGGCGGCCACCCTGCCCGGCTTCAACTGGAGCTACGCAACCGACAACATCCAGGTGACGCTCAGCGCGCTTTCCAAGATCACCGACGTCAACGTCATTTCGGCGCCCACCATCATGGCGCTCAACAACCAGAAGGCGATCTTGCAGGTCGGCGACCAGGTGCCGATCCTGACCCAGCAGTCGCAGGACACCGGCAATGGCAGCGCGCCGATCATCAATTCGGTCCAGATGAAGGACACCGGCGTCATCCTGACGGTGACGCCGCGCATCAACAATGCCGGCAGGGTCATGCTCGACATCCAGCAGGAGGTCAGCAACGTCACCAAGACGGACAGTTCCGATATCGACTCGCCAACCATCCAGCAGCGCAAGATCCAGACGCGCGTGCTGGTCAATGACGGCGAGAGCCTGGCGCTGGGCGGCCTCATCCAGCAGAACAACAGTGTCGACCGCAGCCAGGTGCCGATCCTCGGCGACATCCCGATTTTCGGCAATGCGTTCAAGCAAAAGAACGACACCATCAGGCGGACCGAATTGATCATCTTCATCCGGCCGCATGTCGTGCGCGACATCAACGAGGCCCGCGAGGTGACCGACGAATTCCGCGGCAAGATCAGCCTGCAGACGCCGATCCAGAAGCGGCGGGGCGGCACCAAGCTGCAGCAGGATCTGAAGAGGCTGGCGTATTGACGATGGTCACGCACCCCTCTCTCGTGCTTGCCGCCACGGTCGCCCTGGCGGCCGTTCTCGCCGCCATTTCGATCACCGATTTCCGCCGGCAGATCATTCCGGACGGGCTCAACCTGGCGCTCGCCGGCATCGGCCTGTCCTATCAGCTGGCGGCGGACGCCGAGGGGGTGCCGGTGCAGATCCTCTTCGCCGCCGCGACTTTCGCCGCTGCCTGGCTGCTGCGGCGCGGCCATTTCCTCATGACCGGCCGGATCGGCCTCGGCCTCGGCGACGTCAAGATGCTGACGGCTGCTTCATGCTGGATCAGTCCGCTGCTGTTGCCGGTGCTGCTGTTCATCGCCAGCGCCAGCGCTTTGCTGTTCGTCGGCGGACAGGTGGTCGCGACGGGGCCGGCGGCGGCGCGGGTCCGCGTCGCCTTCGGCCCGTTCATCGCCATCGGCCTCGGCGCAAGCTGGGCGCTGGAGCAATTTGCAGGTCTAGACATGGGACTGCTGTGATGATGCGCTTTCTTCAACCCTCCGAAAAGCTTCAATCCTCGGAAAAAACGGGCCGCAACCGCCATGATCGCGAAGGCGGCTTCACCCTGGTCGAGCTTCTGGTCGTGCTCGCCATCATTGCGCTGATCGCCACGCTGGCGGCGCCGCAGGTGCTGCGCTATCTCGGCGCGGCCAGGACCAATGCGGCCAAGGCGCAGATACGCAACATCGAAAGCGCGCTCGAACTCTACTATGTCGACAATGCGAAATACCCGACCGACGAAGAGGGGCTCAACGCCCTGGTCGCGCAGCCGGCCGGTGAAACGCGCTGGAACGGGCCTTATCTCAAGGGAAGCACCGGCCTTAAGGATCCATGGGGCAGGCCCTACTCCTACGAAGTGAAGGCCGATGCCGGTGGCGTGGTCATCCGCAGCCTTGGCAAGGACGGCAAGCCCGACGGCACCGGCGAGGATCAGGACGTCACCAACTGACGGCGGCCGGAGAGAGCGTGCTCAATTCGTGCGAGGGGGGCCGGCCAGATCGAGGCGGGCAAACCCTCGCGATGAATAGGCCGCGCCATCGCGTACCACCGAAAGGGTGAAGCGCACGGCGGCGGGCAGTCGCCGCGGCGCATTCCAGCCCGGCAGCCACGATGGCGGCGCCAGCGCGTTGTCGAGATATTCGAATTTCATGGCACTCAGGCCGCCGATCAGCCGCACCGGTTCGCCGGGAACCGCTGCGCCGGGTTTGCCGCCACGCCGCGTTTTCTGGATGATGGCCAGCGCGGCCCCCGTCTGGCCTCCGTCGCCAAGCGACACGGTAATCTCGCGCAATGCGGAGGATTTGAAACCGATCGCCTGAACGGCATTGAACTCGATCCGGGCAGCATCGCCGCTGAGATAGAGCACCTGGTCCGGCGACGATTTCGACAAGGGCAAAGGCTCGGCATGACTTATCGCCGTCTCGAGAAACCGCGATGCGGCATCGACCTCCATCTGGAACTCGGTCGCCTTTTCGATGCGCATCATCGTTCGCGCCTGGCCGAGAAAGACCATCATCAGCGATGTGATGACGCCGATCAGCGCCAGCCCCACCAACACATCGATGAGCGCAAAACCCGCCACCGGTGCCGAGGCTCCCGGATGCGCATCGACGCCTGATGAAGCAGCACCCGCAAGATTGCGGCGAACGGCGCGGGCCTTCGTCCGAGTGCGGGAGAGCGGCCAACTCACGGCGCGGCCGGGCCTTGCGCCGGCACAAAGGTCAGAAACGGCGCGCTTGGAAACGCGCCGCCCTGCTTTTCGATAAGAACAGCGGTTACCTTCGCTTTCGCGACGTCTATCGTGCGGGTCTTCAGGGTCCAGCCGGGTTGCGCCGCGGTTTGTGCCCGGGCCTCGTAGTCGGCCAGCATCATGCGAACCGTTCTGGCCGCTTCGACCTGGCGCTTGGCGGCGGCAATGCTGCGGCTGGCCAGCACGATCGACTGGCTGGCGATGCCCAGAACGAGCGCCAGGATCGTCATGGCGACGATCATCTCCAGGATCGAGAAGCCATCTTCTGATGAGGATTGGGGCAATGGCCCGGTCACGGCAGGGTTCGCCATGTCGGAAGCCCTGTCAGCCAGTTGACCGCGATGCGCGCCGTCCGGCCTTTTTGCTGCAGCGTGATGTCCATGCCGGAAGCGCGGCCGTCGGGAAGGAAGGTCAGCACGGTCTGCCGGTCGGCGACGACAGTCTCCCGGCCGGTGATGACGGTCATTTTGACATCGTCCGGCAAGGCCAGGCTGTCTCGTTCGCCGAAACGGATGAGACGGCTACCCAGATCGACAAGGACCTGCTTCGGCCGGGCGGTGGCGATGGCCAATGTGCGCGACAGGCGCAACCGCATGGTGATCTCGCCGGCCACCGTCTCCAGGCTCTTGGTGCGATAGTGGCTGACCAGCCCCGGTGCGGCGATGGCGGCGACAAGCGCCATGATCGCCAGCACCACCAGCATCTCGACCAGGGTGAATCCTGCCGTTGCCTGTCCCTGCGTGTTGGCTGCGGGGGCGGCGGTCATCGCAGCGCCAGATCGTTGATGCTGAGGATCGTCGTCATCACCGAAATGACCAGGCTGCCGACGAGAAAACCAAGCGAAATCGTCAGCGCCGGCGTCAACAGCTTCAGCACGGTGTCGATCCGCCGCGTCAGCGTCAGCTGAAGCATCCTGGCGGCGCGATCCAGCACCACGGGAAGCGCATTGGCCTCTTCGCCAAGGGAGACCAGCGACATTGTCGCGTGGTCGAAAATCCCCGCCTTGACGATCGCGCCGTGCAGGCGGGCGCCATTGGCGACAGTGTCTTCGATCGATGCAAAGCTTGCCGCCAGCGAACTCTGCCTGGAAACATTGGCGGCAAGGCCAAGCGCCTCGGTCATCGTCACGCCATTGCCGAGCAGCAGCGCAAGCGTTTCGAGATAACGCGCGATCACGGCGTCCCTGACCAGCGCACCGATCAGCGGGATCTTCAACAGCCAGCGCGAAAGCTGTCTTCTGGCGCCGGCGGAACGGGACAGCAGGAGATAACCAAGCAGGCCAAGCACCGCAGCCAGCGGGAAAATGAAGGGGTAGTCGCGGAACACCGTGCCGAAGGCGGAAAGCATGGTCATGGTGAACGGCTTGGGGGCCGATGAGCCCTCGAAGATCGGTTCCAGCGCCGGCACCAGGACCGTCGCCAGAATGACCAGCGCCCCGCTCATGACCATGAGCAGGAAGGCCGGATAGGCCAGCGCCTCGATGATCGCGGCGCGGCGCTTGGCCGTCGTCTCGAACGTGTCCGCCAGCCGCTGGCAGATAAAGGCCATCTTGCCGCTGCGCTCGCCGCTGGCAAGCAAGGCGGCAACGTCCGGGGTGATGCCGGACAGGGCGGCAAAGGCTTCGGCGATCGGCCGGCCGCCGGTCGTCAGGTCGAGCACCGATTGCAGTTGCTGGCGCCGCTGCCGGTTGGCTTCGCCGGAAATGACCGCACCCAGGGCGCGGTCGACCGTGAAGCCGGCGTTCAGCAACACCGCAAGCTCGGAAAACAGTCGGCTGAGGTCGACCCTGCGAGTCAGCATCAGCGCGCTGCGCCCCGGCAGGCGAAGCTGCGGCGCTTCGCTGTTCACGGGCGCAAGATGGTAGGACCGGCGGCCCTGCTGCGCCAATTTTCGGGCGGCGTCCTGTTTGGTCGACGCATCGAGAACGCCGGCCTCGGTCGAGCCGTCGGCCAGGTAGGCGCGATAGGCGAATGCCGGCATCAGTCACCTCCCGCGAGATCGATGACACGGCGGACCTCGTCCATCGTGGTGACCTGCGATCGAGCAAGCGCGGTTGCGTGGACCGACATCGGCACGAGGTCGTCCTCGGCGGCAATGCGGCCGATCTCCATTTCGCCGGCACCCTGATCGATAAGCTCGGCGATGCGCGGCGACACCTGCAGCATTTCATAGGTCACGGTACGGCCGCTGTAGCCGGAGCCGTTGCAGGTGCGGCAGGCCGGACCGGTCTGTTCCGCGCCCCGGCAGGTCGGGCAGATACGGCGCAACAGCCGCTGCGCGATGACGCCGCGGATCGTCGCGCCGAGCAGATAGCCGTCGATGCCCATGTCGCGCAGCCGCGTCAGCGCGCCGGCGGCACTGTTGGTGTGCAATGTCGAGAACACCAGATGGCCGGTCAAGGCTGCCTGGACCGCGACCTGCGCCGTCTCGCGATCACGAATTTCCCCGAGCAGGATGATGTCGGGATCCTGGCGCAGGATCGAGCGCAAGGCAGCGGCGAAGTCGAGGTCGATCGCGGGATTGACCTGCAACTGGGTGATGCCGGCCATGCGGTACTCGACCGGATCCTCGACGGTGAAAATCTTGACGTCCGGCCGCGAACGCTCGGCCAGGATCGAGTAGAGCGTCGTCGTCTTGCCGCTGCCGGTCGGCCCGGTGATCAGCACGATGCCATTGGCCGCTTGCGACATGTTGCGGATCTTGGCCTGCGCGGCACCATCGAAGCCAAGCTTCTCCAACTTCAGTTCGACGCCGGCGCGATCGAGAATGCGCAGTACGATGGCCTCGCCATGAATGGACGGAATGACCGAGACGCGCAGGTCGACATCGCGGCCGCGCACGGCAATACGCATGCGTCCGTCCTGCGGCAGGCGCCGTTCGGCGATGTTGAGCCGCGACAGGATCTTGATGCGGGTGGAGATGCCGGACAGCATCGCGATCGACGCGGTGTCGACGGTGGACAGCATGCCGTCATGCCTGAAGCGGATGCGGACATGGTCCTCGAGCGGCTCGATGTGGATGTCGGTGGCTCTCGCATCGACCGCCTTGTGGATGGTCTCGGCGACGAAGCGCACGATCGGCGCCTCACGGGCAAAATCCTTCAAGCGCTCGAGGTCGTCAGGGCCGAAATCCAGGATTTCACCGCTGCCGCCGCCATTCGAAACGGCAGCCAGCGCCGATTGCTCGATGCGGTCGATGCATTCGGCGATCATGCGCCTTGGCAAGATGCGCAGCGCCAGGGTCCGCTCATAGTGGAAGGCCAGTGCGTCGATGGTGGCCGAAGAGAAAGGATCCGCCACGGCGACGACCAGCCGTTCGGCGTCCATCTGCAGCGGCAGGATGGCGTTTTCCCTGAGATAGGCCAGCGGCACGCTTGCCAGCATTTCGGGGCTGACCTGTTCGGGGATCTCGACCTGCATCGGTGCTTCGAGGTAGCGGCTGAGGCTGCTGGCAAGCTCCTGCTCGCCGATCAGCCCAAGTTCCGTCATCACCGTATCGAACGGATGTCCCGAAGTTCGCGATGCCCCCAAGGCGCGTTGGGCGGCATGCGCGGTCAGCACTTTCTCGCCCTCGAGAAAGGCGAGAAACGCCTCGATCTCCTTCGTCTGGACGGCAGCGTTCATGAGTTCCACCCCCGCAGGATCTGTGCCGCCTCAGTGCCGAAAAGCACTTCGCAGCCGGCGGTGCCGGCGACCGGCGGCAATGCACCGGCTTCGGCGGCCGGGCTCCGGGAGACGCGCGAGAATGCCGCGCCCGTCGGAGATTTTTCGATGATGAACCCGGCCTCGCCCGCGATGCCGGAACCGTCCCGCCTCACCACCACGTCGACCGTATAGGCGGACGCATCGGCCACCGCCTGAACGACCGAAGCACTAGAGCCACCAGCAAGGGCGGCGCGCAGACGGTCTGGCGCGCGGTCGGCGCTGATCGTGCCACGCTTCGAGTTGACCGTGAAAACACCATTCAAGGTCCGCAGGGGTATTGACGACAGTGCCGAAAACTCCTGCAGTTCGGATACGGATTCGAACGGCGCCTGCTTGTCCTCGGGCGGCCCGACGGCGCTTCTCGACTGCGGCAGGCCGGCGAACAGCTTGGCGTTGTCGCGAAACCGGATCGCGGCCTTGGCCAGTTCGGTCGATGCCTGCTGCTCGAAGCCGAGCGCCGCAAAGCCAAGCTCCAGCAGGCGGTCATCCGCGGCATTGAGATCGATCAGTCCGCCATGATCCTGGACGCGCACGGTGAAACTGAACCCTCCCGACCGGCATGATGCCGGCGTGGAATCCAGCGGAAACTTTTGCCGGCCGGAGGCGCTGGTCAACATGCTCGCGACCACATTGCCGAGGCCTTCGGCCAGCAGCGACAGGCGCTCCTGTTCGACCTCGCTGTTGGCGATCATCAACCGTGTTTTGGCCGTCACGGCAAAGGGGACGACGATCGCCGAGACGATCAGCATGAATACCAGCACGGCAACCAGCGAAAAGCCGCTGCGGGTGCTTTCATCCCGCGAGCTGGTGCCCGCGCTGTCATGGGGAGCGCGGTCGCTCATAGTTGCGGTTCGCTCGGGGGCGGCGGCGGCGCATTCTTCCATGGCGGATAAAGCGGGATGCGCGCCAGCTTGCCATCTCGCTCCAGCACGGCCTGATCCTTGTCGATCGCCGACACCCTCCAACCGTCGACAGTGTCGCCACTACCATACCAGACCGCGGCTTCGCTGCCGGCGACGCGCAACAGCGCCTTCGCGGCGCCGCCGTGAATGCTGATGCCCAGCAGCGATGGGGCGACGGCCGGTGGGGCCTCGGGTGGCGCCGGGGCGGGCGCCGGCTCGACAGGAGCAACGGCAACCTCCGGCGACGGCGCGACTGGCGGGAGCACGAATTTCCGGCGCGTCGGCGTGAACAGCGGGCGCTGGAACGTCTCGCTGAAATCGCCGGCTTCGGGAAATTGCAGCGATCCCGCCACCGAGGTTGGGCCGCCATCATGCCCCTTGCCGGAGGCCACGGGTGTAATGTCGACAGGCGTGTCGTAAAGCGCGACATTGACCAAAGCGAGGGCCGCGATCACCGCCGCAATCGCCAGGCCGGTGAATTTCCCGGTCATGGCTTGACCCCGGCGGGCGCCATCTGCATTTGCAAAGGCCCGTAAAACAGGATCTCGGCGAAAAGCTCGGGGTCGCCGGTCCGTCCCGCCGCCGGCCTGACATCGGTGGTGCGCAAGGTGGCTTCGCGGATGAACAGCACTGGCAGCGAGGTCTCGATGGCGAGAATGGCGTTGTGGATGCCTTCCAGCGGCCCCGAAAGGTTGGCCCGCAGCCCGATGAAATCGACGCCGGCTTCGCTGAGCACCGGTGCATTGCCGGCAGACAGCACGCTGACCCCATTGGCGGCGGCAATCGCGTTCAGCCGGGTCTGCAGTCCGCCGCGAATGATGGCCTCGCTGCCGCCGGTGAGAAACTCGGGATTGGCCGCGGCTTCCGGACTGGCGGCGCTGTCGAGGCGCTTTGCCAGGGCGGCCACGCTCTGCAGCTGGCCGAGAAGCTCGCGCTTTTCCTCGATCCCGGCCTGTGCGGAGGCGACGCTGTCGAAGGACGCGAACACCAGCCAGGCAAGCACACAGGCCGTGACCGCGGCGATCGCCAGCGCGATCAGGCGGCGGATCGTCGGCCTCGTGTTGAGGATGGCGGAGAGCATCGTCAGAGCGCCCCGATCTTGGCCGAAATGGTGAAGTGCTCGCCGTCCTGACCGGGAACCTTGACCACCGGCGAGGCGAATTCGGGTGCCGAAAACAGTGGCGAGGCGTCGATCGGCTGGATCAGTTCGGCGGCCGAGGTGGAAAAGCCTGAAATGGTCAGGTCGTCGCCCTTGGACGAGAGATCGGTCAGCCAGGCCGTGTCGGGCAGCAGATGCGTCAGTTCGGCCCAGACGCGCACCAGCGACGCCGTCGTCTTCTTTTCCTGGCGGATCTTTTCGATCCGCTCGATGCCGGCCTGGCGCTTCTGCAGCGAGGTGCGCGCCGCCTTGGCCAGCACCTGCGCATCGGCGATCTGCGCATCCAGTTCAGCCTCGGCCTGCCAGGCGCGCCAATGCGCATGCGCAAGGGTCACCAGCACGGCACCGGCCAGCACCGAAAGGGCCGCAATCCAGGCGGTCCTGGCACGGCGGTCGCGCGCTGTCGGCGGCCAGATGGCGGCGAGGCTCAGCGGATCGGCGCGCAGCGTGCCGGCCGGGTGCGACAGCGACAGGCAGCGAACGCACCCGCCGGCCCGGCGGACCGCGTCCAGCACGGCGGCAAGCGTCTTGGCCTTGACGACATGGTAGGCGCTGTCCTGTTCCGCCGTCGCGGCGACGACGACATGCACCTGCGCTGGGTCGATCGGCGTCGAAGCCATAAGGTCGAGTTCGGCCATGTCGCGTGCCTGCCGAACCGGCAGCCGCCGCGCCGCGAGATGGCGGGTCAGGAACAGGCCGGGCTGGACGCTGATATCGAAGCTCGGCCGCCTGCGCCGAGACCCGCCTTGGAGCAGTGCCAGTATCTCGTCGGAGGAAGCCGTCAGCGCCAGCGGGATCGACTGGAACTCCGGCGCCTTGGCCTCGCGCACACGAATGCCGTCATCCGCCAGGCTGACGATCCAGTCGCTGGTGGAAGATTGTTCTTTCCTGGGAACAACCCGCATCCAGACCCCTCGCAGCTCATCGAGCCACCAGTCGAAAAAATCCAGAACCTGCGCGTTGAATGTCGCCACAATCAACCACCCGCCGCCCCGGCTGATTCTCAGCCGGGGTTTCAGGACGAGACTACTACAGATGGTGGTGTGATGCGGATATTTGCGAAGGCGCAGGAGAGGGATTAGCCACAGCTTTTGTTGGAACGCCAGGGATAGCGAAGGAACTATGTGTCCTCCATCGGAAGGCAGGCCTATAATTCCGAACGGCCCGAAGCCGGCAAGCCGCCGGCGCGAACCAGGGTCACTTTTCGCTCCGCCGAACGCGCACCGCTTCCGGCCTGCCGAACGACCAGGCTGGCCTTCGGCCATTCAGTCAGAGCGAGTCGTATACGGCATCGATCAAGATCTTGCGGCGCGGGTCCATGTCGTCAAAACCCAGCATGCGATTGGTGACGTAGCCGAAACCGACGCCGGCGCCGGGATCGGCAAAACCGATGGCGCCGCCCCAGCCAGTGTGGCCGAACGTATGCGGCGACGCACGGCCGGCATAGACCGGATCTTCCATCTGATAGCCGGCGGCGAAGGCGGTGGGTGCGGCAAAGCTTTCATCCATGCCGCGAACACGTTGACGCGCCGCCGCTTCGATTGCCGCGCGGCCGATCATTGGATGGCCCTCCCAGACGCCACCAGCTGCCATCATGCCGTAAATACGAGCCAGTGCGTGAGCCGTCGACTGACCATTGCCGCCTGGCACCTCGGCGGCGCGCCAGACGCGGTCGTTGGGGGCCAATGCACGGGGCGCTGGATTGTCGGCTGCGTGGGGAAAGGGCGAGGCGCGGACAAAGTCGACCCAGTCCGAGGCACCGGGGCCTTCGATCATCTCGGCGACCCTGGAATCCTCACCGTCCGGCAGACCGACATGAAAATCGGCTCCGAGCGGGCCTGCGATCTCTTCGCCGATGAAGCGGCCGATGCTTCGTCCGTCGACGCGTCGCAGCACTTCGCCAGCAAGATGGCCGTAGGTAAGCGCGTGATAGATGCAGCGGCTGCCGGGCTCCCAGAGTGGCGGCATGGCCGCAAGCGCGTCGACAAAGGGCGTCCAGGCGAACATACCCGCCTCGTCCATCGGCACGGCAAGACCATTCAACCCGGCCTGGTGCGACATCACCTGGTCAAGCGTGATGCGCTCCTTGCCGCCGGCCGCGAATTCCGGCCAGTAGCGGGCAATGGGTGCGGCATAGTCCAGCCTGCCGCGCTCCACCAACATTGCGATCGCCAGCGCCACGACGCCCTTGGTGCAGGACCAGACATTGATCAGCGTGTCCTGCCGCCACGGGCGGGTTCGCGCGGCATCGGCATGACCGCCCCACAGGTCAACGACAGTCTTGCCGTGGACGACGACGGATACGCCACCGCCATGTTCCAGCCCTTGGGCGAAACACTCGGCAAACGCCGCGCGCACGGCACCAAAGCGCGGATCGCAGATACCATCCATGTTCATGCGTGAAATCTCACCAGATACTGATATGACGGCAATGCCGCCGTTGAGGCCTTGTGGCTTGGCGAGAACCCGCCAGTCCAGAGAATTGCCGGCTTCGACCTACTGCTTCACCGAGGTGGAGGTGCCCCAGGTATCCGACAGCACGTAGCCTTGGGGATAGGGATCGGTCGGATCGAGATAGTAGCTGTGCTCGCCTGTAATCCAGGCCCGGCCGGTGATCTCCGGAACGATGGCCTTGCGCCCGGCAATTTCCGCCAGCTCCACGATCCTGCCGGTGAAGCGCGAGCCGATGATCGATTCGTGGATCAACACGTCGCCAACGCCCATCAAGCCGCGCGCCTGCAGCACGGCCATGCGGGCCGACGTACCCGTTCCGGTCGGGCTGCGGTCGGAGCGGCCCGGCGAGACGATGCAGGTGTTACGCGTGACATTGCCCGGCCCCTGGAACGGCATGGCGAACTGGACGATCGACACGCCGAGCACATGGTCGAATTCCGGATGCACGACATCGAGCTGTTCGCGCGCGGCCCGCCTGATCTTCTCGCCGGCCACCGCCAGTTCGCGCGCCTCGTCGGGGGCGACCGAGAAGCCGAGCGCCTTGGCATTGACGATGGCGTAGAACATGCCGCCATAAGCGATATCGACGATGAGCGTGCCCAGCCCCTCGACCTCGATGGCAGCGTCGAGACGTTCGGCAAAGGCGGGTGCGTTGCGTAAGGTGATCGAGACGCATTTGCCGTCGCGGCATTGCGCGCGCACCTCGATGACGCCACCCGGCATGTCGAGCTTGAAGCGCGTCTCGGGCTCCTGCATCGGCACCATACCGGTCTCGAGCAGCACCGTGGCGACGCAGATCGTGTTGGATCCGGACATCGGCGGATATTCCGTCGGCTCCATGATGATGGCGCCGGCGGCGCAATCCTCGCGCGTCGACGGAACGAGCAGGTTGACGTGGCGCGCGACGCTTCCGCGCGGCTCGCAGATCAGCATGCGCCTGATATGGTCATGGTCGCGCTCCATTGTGATCATCTTGTCCATCATCGTGCGGCCAGCCGGCGGCAGGACACCGCCGATGATGACATCGCCGACTTCACCTTCGGCATGGCAGCCGACGACACGAATGCTGGTTTTGCTGCGCATTGCTGTTCCTGCGTTGGTCCCTGGCGCCACGACTATTTTGCTTGGCAAGCCGTGCCGCTTCGGGACAAACTGATCAATCCGCGCGCAAGCCTCAAGGAGAATCCGAAATGACCTCCAATGTTTTTTCCGGCTGCATGCCGGCGTTGATGACGCCATGCACGCAGGACCGTCAGCCCGACTTCGACGCGCTGGTGCGCAAGGGACGAGAGCTGATCGCGGCCGGCATGTCGGCTGTCGTCTATTGCGGCTCGATGGGCGACTGGCCGCTCTTGACCGACGAGCAGCGCATGGAAGGCGTCGAGCGCCTGGTGACGGCCGGCGTGCCGGTGATCGTCGGCACCGGTGCGGTCAACACCGCCAAGGCCGTGGCGCATGCGGCGCACGCCCAGAAGGTCGGCGCGCGGGGCCTGATGGTGATCCCGCGCGTCTTGTCGCGCGGGCCTTCGGTGACGGCGCAGCGCCATCACTTCAAGGCAATTCTTGCCGCCGCGCCCGACCTGCCGGCGGTCATCTACAACAGCCCCTATTACGGCTTTGCCACACGTGCGGACCTGTTCTTCGCCCTGCGCGCCGAACATCCGAACCTGGTCGGCTTCAAGGAGTTCGGCGGCCCGCAGGATCTGCGCTACGCGGCGGAAAACATCACCAGCCGCGACGATGAGGTCGCGCTGATGATCGGCGTCGACACCGCCGTCTTCCACGGCTTCGTCAATTGCGGCGCGTCCGGCGCCATCACCGGCATCGGCAACGTCCTGCCGAAGGAGGTGCTGCACCTTGTGGGCTTGAGCCAGGCGGCAGCCAAGGGCGACGCCGAGGCCCGCCAGCGCGCGCTGGAGCTGGACGCCGCGCTCGCCGTGCTGTCCTCTTTCGACGAAGGCCCAGACCTGGTGCTCTATTTCAAGCACATGATGGTGCAGAAGGGTAATCCCGAGTACCTGCTGCACTTCAACGACACGGATGCCCTGACCGACAGCCAGCGCGGCTACGCCGAGGCGCAGCTCAAAGTGTTCGACAGCTGGTATGCCCAATGGTCGAGGCAACCCGGCGTGATTGCAAGGTCTGCAGCCTGAGCCCGGCAAGTGCGACGGGCGGCCATAGTGTGGCCGCCCGTTGCATTGCGGGGCTGAGCGGCCGCTGTCAGACTTAGTGCCTGACCATCCCGGCGTCGACGTTCAGCGTCTGGCCGGTGATCCAGCGCGCGTCGTCGGAGGCCAGGAACGAAACCACATCGGCGATATGTTCCGGCTGCCCCTTGCCCTTCATCGCCTGCAGCATCTCGACGAAGCCGAACGCCTCGTTGTGCGGGCTCGCCTTGACGCCATCGCTCTCGATCAGGCCGGGCGTCACCGCATTCGCGGTGATGTTGTACTTGCCGAGTTCGGTGGCCAGCGCCCGGGTGAACCCGATGACGCCGCCCTTGGCCGCGACATAGGCCGCCATGTTCGGCGTGCCGGCAAAGAAGGTGTTGGAGGCGATGCTGATCACGCGCCCGGCCTTGCCTGCCGCGCGCATCTGGTCCGTGCCGGCGCGTGTGACGATGAAGGTCCCCGTCAGATTGACGTCGATGATCTTGCGCCAATGGTCGAGATCGACGTCGTCCCAGGCGACGAACGGCACGATGCTGGCGTTGTTGACCAGGATATCGATCCCTCCGGTCAGAGCCTGGATTTCGGCGAAGAGTGCCTTGACCGAGGCCGGATCGGAAATGTCGGAGGCGATCGCCCTCGCCTTCCCGCCGATCGACGCGGCGGCAGCCTTGGCGCCTTCGGCGTTGATGTCGCTGAGGATGACGGTTGCCCCGTCGGCGGCAAGCCGCGCGGCGATCGCCTTGCCGATACCCTGTGCGGCGCCGGTAACCAGGGCCGTCTTTCCCGCAAGCCGTTCAGTCATGAAAATGCTCCCTCAATCCGTGATCTGGTGATGTCTGTTCAGGCGTCGGCGTCGACAACAGCCAGCGCCGCCTCGATGCCTTTGCCGATCGCGAGTTTCTGGCCGGCCGCATTCATGGCGCCGCCAAGTGCCGTCAGCGCCGCGATCGCATAGATCGGCTGGGCAGTCGGCCCCATATGGCCGATGCGCGTCAGCTTCCCCAATGTCTCGCCGCGGCCCGACGAAAACACCACGCCGTAGCGGGCGCGAGCGGCCTGGCGAAGCGCCTTCTCGTCGACACCTTCGGGGGTGCGGACGGCGGTGGTCGTTGGCGACGCGATGCTGTCGCTGGCGGCCCAGATCGACAGGCCCATCGCGGTGACGCCCGCGCGCATGGCCCTGGCGGTGAGCGCGTGGCGCGCCCACACCGCCTCCGGTCCCTCATTGAGGTAGAGATCGAGCGCGATGTCGAGCCCGTTGATCTCCGAGACCGACGGCGTGAACGGAAACGGCTTGTCCCTCGACCAGGCGTTTTCCCAATCGACGATGCTCAGCATCGATGCGCGCGGCGCCAGGGGATTGGCCTTCATCTTGGCCCAGGCCCGCTCGCTGACGCCCATCATGGTGAGGCCGGGAGGAGCGCCCAGGCATTTGTTGGGGCCGGTGACATAGATATCGGCCTTGCAGTCTTCTGGATGCGTCTTCATGCCGCCAAAGGACGATACCGCGTCAACGATGAGATAGGCGCCATGCGCCGAAACCAGCGCGCCGATGGCGTCGATCGGATTGATGGTGCCCGACGGCGTGTCGTGATGACAGACGGAGACGATGGTGATCTCCGGATGCGCCTTGAGCATGCCGGCGACCGCCTGCGGATCGATCGCCTCATTGTAGGGCACCTCGATCTCGAGCAGATGCGGCGAGTACCGCTTCGCCCAATAGCCAAAGCCCTTGCCGTAGACGCCCGAGGCAAGGTTGAGCACGACGTCATTGGGCGCGATCAGTGATGCCGCCGCCGCCTCGAGGCCGAGCACCGGTTCGCCATGCAGGATGACCGGCTTGTTCGACAGCCGCATCGCCTTCTGCGCCTTGTCGACCACACGCTCGTAGAAGAGCTGGAATGCCGGGTCGTAGTCGTAGAGCACCGTGCGGCCTAGGCCGCGCAGCACTTCTGGATAGGCGTTCACCGGTCCCGCGGTCAGGGTGATGACCGGATCGGCGTGTTCGGGATAGCGCATCATCTTGTCTCCGGATTGGCGGCGGTCAGCCGTAGAATTGCGTGCCGGTCCTATAGGTCCTGAAGTTGTCCATGTCGTGCGAGTACATCAGCTCGGCGCCATGGTCCTCGGCGAGCTTCTTCACCTTGCGCATCGAATTGACGCCCGCCACCGGGTCGATGTGGAAAGCCGCCTGGCACAGCGTCTCCAGGCTCTTCTGGGTGTAGGCGGCGTCGATGGTGAATAGGATCGGCTTGCGCTTGGGAAATTCGACCAGCAGGCTGTAGTGGCCGATCGAATGGCCTGGTGTCGAGATCAGCTTTACGCCCTTGGCGAGATCGACGTCGCCGTCGATGCCCTCGAAGGTCGAGTTGGCGCGCGTCGTGCCTTCCAGCAGTTGCGCGGTCACGCCACGCGCTTCGGCGGCCTCCGCCGAGAAACTCAGGTCCGAATAGCCGAGATGTTCGAAGGGCTGCGGATTGCAGGCCTGCGGCACCTCCGAGCGATGGCAGATCTTCTTGGCATGCGGAAAATACTTATTGCCGCCGCAATGGTCGAAATGGAAATGCGAGTTGACGACGACGTCGATATCCCTGGGTTCGAGCCCGAGCAGCGCAAGCGCGCCGGGGACGGTCTGGTGCTTTTCCTGGATCGGCTTTTCGAAGGGCAGCACCTTCATGACGTGATCGTAGTCGTAGCCGGTGTCGATCAGGAACCGGCCCTCGGCATGCTCGATCAGGATCGAATAGACGGGGAAACGCACTTCGCCGCCGGGGCCGCGATTCCAGAACACGTGATAGCCGTCGAGAACGAGCGAGCCGCCGTCGAGCAGATAGACCTTGGTATCCGACATTCTTGCCTCCTGTTTGGCGCGGCTCCCTTCCGCGCATCTGATTGTGGTCAGCGCGCGCCGCGCTCGTATGGAATGCCTAGTGCCGCCGGCAGGCTGGCCCGCCGGCCGAACAGCACCAGCATGATCATCACTGCCAGGAACGGCAGCATCTGGATGATGTCGGTCGGTATGTTGATGCCGGCCACCTGCATGGCCGTCGTCAGCGACAGGCAGACGCCGAACAGCAGGGCGCCGAACAGCACCCAGACCGGGCGGCCGCGCGCCAGCATGGCCAGCACGATGCCGAGAAAGCCGGCGCCATTGGTGATGAACGGGATGAACAGGCCGGCCCCGACATTGGCGAGATAGGCGCCGCCGAGCCCGGCCAGCGCGCCGGTCGTCAGCACCGCGATGGTCCGGGTCCTGATGACGTCGATACCGGCGACGTCGAGTGCTGCCGGCTTGTCGCCGGCCGCCTGCAGATTGAGGCCGAGCTGTGTGCGCCGATAGAGGTAGCCCATGCCGAACACCAGCGCGACCGCCAGGTAGACGATCAGATGGTGTTTGAAGAAGGCGGGCCCGATGACAGGGATATCCGACAGCAGCGGAATGACGGTGGCGTCCGCCGCCGGCAGGCGGGGATAGCTGCGTGAGAATTGGAAATGATGAAGCAGTGCCGTCAGGCCTTCGAGACCGAGCGTCAGCGCGATGCCGATGACGATCTGGTTCAGCCCGATGCGCACGCACAGCAGCGCCATGATCAGCGCCACCGCGACGCCGCCGGCGGCACCTGTAAGGAAGCCCAGCCACAACGACCCGGAATAGAAGGCGCCGACGAAGCCGAGATAGGCGCCGGCCAGCATCATGCCTTCGATACCGATGTTGAGCACGCCGGCTTTTTCCGACATCTGCTCGCCGAGGCCGGCCAGCAGCAGCGGGATCGCCGCGGTGACGGCGCCGAACAGCAGCGCGCTGAGAAAGACTTCGCTGAAGAGCCCGGTCATGCCCTAAGCCTTTCTCGACTGGTTGTAGCGATGGTCGACATATTCGGCGAGCGCCAGCACGATCAGCACGATGGAGACCAGCACCAGCGTGAAATGATTGGGCACACCGAGCCGCCGGGCCGCACTCTCGCCGCCGATCGACAGCACCGAGAGCAGGAACACGAAACCGATGGCGGCAAAGCCGTTCATGCGGGCGAGGAACACGGCCGGAATGACCGCCAGCCCGTAGGCGGGATTCCAGTCGGCGCGGACATTGCCCTGGACGCCGATGATGTCGACAGCGCCGGCAAGGCCGGCCAGCCCGGCCGAAATGGCGAAAACAGCGACGGTCAGGCCAGACACGCCGAGCCCCGCATGGACCGCGGCGCGCGGATTGGCGCCGACGATCCGGAGCTTCAGCCCGAACGCCGTGCGCGTCATCACCAGATGCACGATGATGATCGCCGCCAGGCCGAGCAGCAGGCCGCTGGTGATGGTCGTTTCGAACAGGCGCGGCAGCCGGTCTTCCACCGGCAGCGTACGTGTCTGTGGCACGGTCGTGCTGGGATCGCGAAACACCAGTTTGACCAGAACATTGGCGAGCGAGGTGCCCAGGAACGTCATCATCAGCGTGGTGATGATCTCGTTGACGCCCTGATAGGCACGCAGCAGAGCCGGCACCAGCGACCAGATCATCGCCACCGCCATGGCGATGAGGAAAGAAGAGGTCAGCGCCAGCCAGGACGGCATGATCTGAACGAGTACGGGCGCGCTGGCCGCCGCCGTCACCGCGCCAAGCAGGAACTGGCCGTCGCCGCCGAGATTCCACATGCCCGCGCGAAAGGCGACGATCAGGCCGGCGGCAAGAAACAGCAATGGCGCCATCCGCGTCAGCGTTTGCTGGATACCGAGCGGAGAGAACAGGCCTTTCTCCAGCACGAAGCCGTAATAGGCGAGCGGGTCCACGCCGACGGCAAGCAGGATGCAGCCGGCTATGACGAGAGCGATGAGGATCGGGCCGAGCGTCATCAGCAGCCGATGCAGGATGTCGCGACGCGTCGCCGCCGCGCTCGTGGCATCGAGCGCGGTGGCACTGGCGGTGGGGGCGGTGTCGATGCTCATGCGGCAAGTCCGATCATCAGGCGGCCGATCCTGGTGCGCGCGTCGTCGGTGTTCCCGACCGTGCCGACGAGCGCTCCGTTGGCGATGACGGCGACGCGGTCGCACATGCTCAGCAACTCCTCGAGGTCGGTGGAGATGAGCAGCACGGCAAGGCCGCGGGCCGCCGTATCGCGGATGCGTTGGCGCGACGCCAATGTGTTGGCGAGATCGAGCCCATAGGTCGGCTTGTTGAAGATCACCACCTTGGCGCCTTCGGCCAGTTCGCGTGCCAGAAGCACCTTCTGGATGTTGCCGCCCGACAGCCGGGCGACCGGCGTCTTCAGGCTCGGCGTGCGCACGTCGTATTCGCGCACGAGCTGGGCGGCGCGCTCGTCGATCTCGCCACGCTGCTCGACGCCGTGGCGCCAGAACGGCGCAGCGCCGACCTGCTTGAGGAAGAAGTTGATCGAGACAGGGAAGATGCCGACAGTGCCTTCGCCGAGCCTGTCGTCGGTCAGGTAACGCAGACCGCGCCGACGGCGTTCGCCGACGCTCAGCGCCTCGATGGCGACACCCTCCAGCCGCACCGAACCGCCGGTCGCCGCGCGCTGGCCGGCCAGCGCTTCGGCCAGCTGCTTCTGCCCGTTGCCGTCGATGCCGGCGATGCCCAGGATCTCGCCCGGGCGGATGTCGAAGGAGATCGACGACAGGCCCGGCGCATTGTCCGTCGGCGCGACCGCCAGATCCGCGACCTGAAGCAGCGGCGCCGCTTCGGCCTGGACTGTACGGACCGGACGCTCGACAGCTTCCGGATCGTCCTTCTGCTTGCCGAACATCAGTTCCACGATCTCCGAGATGATCGCCTGTTCGCCCAGCGCGCGAAACCGCTCGGGTGGGATCTCGCCGACCTTGCGGCCGAGCTTGAGCACCGAGATGCGATCGCCGAAGGCCGCCGCCTCCTTGAGCTTGTGGGTGATGAAGACGATGGCCAGGCCCTGCTCGACAAGGCGACGCATCAGCGCGCCAAGTTCGTCGATGCCTTGCGGCGTCAACATGGAGGTGGACTCGTCGAGGATCAGCAGCCGGCTGTTGCGCACCATGGCGCGCAGGATTTCGACCTGCTGCTGCTCGCCAAGCGAAAGCTCCGACACCTTGGCATGCAGCTTCACCGTGATGCCGAGACTGCGGGTGATCTCGGCGACGCGTGCTTCGAGCTCCTCGGTCCTGGGGCGTTGCCACCAGGGTCCGCCAAGCAACAGGTTTTCCGCCACCGTCAGCGTCGGCACCAGCATCATGTGCTGGAAGACGGTGCCGATGCCCAGCGCCAGCGCATGGCGCGGCGATGTGATCGGCGTTGGCTTGCCGTCGACCAGTATGCGCCCTTCGTCCGGCTGCTGCAGGCCCGACAGCATGCCGATCAAGGTGGATTTTCCCGCGCCGTTCTCGCCGAGCAGCACATGCACCTCGCCGGGACGGATCGACAGGTCGACGCTGTCATTGGCGACAATGCCGGGAAACCGCTTGGTCACGCCTTCAAGCGCGACGATGTCGCGCCCGGCAACGGACGAGGAAGAAGAACCGCTCATGAAAGCCCTGCACCAAAGAATGGTAATCGGCCGGAGGGGCGAATGGATCACCCCTCCGGCGGCTGACCCGTGATCGCCTTACTGGGCGACGCTGGTCATCAGCGCCCTGACGGCGGCCGCGTCATAGACCGGTTCGACCTTGATTTTGCCGGAAATGACATCTTCGCGCAGCGTCTGGATTTCGGCCCAGACATTGTCCGGAATGGCAGCGGTTTTCAGCAGCTTCACCGAGTCGTCCTTGAGGCCGATCGTGTAGTGCTTGGTGCCGAACGTGTCGGCCTTGATGTCGGCGATCATCGCCGCATAGACCGGCTCGATGTTCCACACCACCGACGACAGCAGGAAGCCCTTGTCGATCGGCGATTTGTCACCGATGACGTCGATGAAATAGACCTTGCCGCCATCCGCTGCCTTGGTCGTTTCGACGGCCTGCAGCATGCCGAAGCTCGAACCGTTGCCCTGACCGAAGATGATGTCGGCGCCCGACGCGATCACGCTTTCCGTGACACGCTTGCCGCCGGCCGCATCGCTGTAGGCGGCCGGTCCGATCACCGCATAGGTGATCTTGACGTCCGGGTTTTCCGCCTTCACGCCTTGCGCGAACGCCGCCGACTGCGAATTCCATGATGGCGGTTCGCCCGAGACGACGATGCCGACCGACTTGGAACGCGACATCTTGGCGGCGAGACGGCCGGCGAGATAGGCGCCCTGGTGGCCGCTCAGCGTGTAATCGGCGACGAGGCCCTTCTCCAGGCCGTTCGGCGTGTCGACGATCGCCACCGCAACCTTCAACTCCTTGGCGATTTCAGGCGCCGAGGTGTTGTAGCCGCTGGCGTGGGCGATCAGCAGGCTGGCGCCGTCTGACGCAAGTTCGCGCAAGGTCGGACGAACATCGCCATAGCCGAGGCCCTGGGCCACGACCACTTCGACGCCGGCGGCCTTGCCAGCCGCCTTGGCGGCGTCGATGCCTTGCTGGTTCCAGCCGTAGTCGGTGCCTTCTTCGGGCGTCAGGATGGCGATCGACTTGATTTCACCGGCAAGGGCGCCACCCATCAATATACTGCTAAGTATAACTGCACTTACACTGCTTTTAAGAATCTTTAACATGTTACCCTCTCTGTTGATTTGCCAATCAATATTCTTGTTGTTATTGCGCATGAGCGAGGTAGACTGCCTGAGAAAATTTACCCATGGAGCTCAGGCAAAGTGAAGATTCGTTACATTCTCCCTGTGGCGCTGGCGTTCACATCCTTTGCCAACGCGGTCGAGTTGCATCATGTCATCGTCCGCAAGGGCACCGACGGGCTCGACATGGTGCGGTTGACGATTTCGAATGCAGGCAAGGAAGGGCTGTCCTGCAATGCCGACTTCGCCCACTGGTATTCGGCAGGAATCGCGACGGTCGAGCCGGGCAAGAGCGCCCGCGTCGATCTCTGGTTCGACGCCAAGACCGGCACGTTCACGATCCTCAACGACAAGCGCGAGAACCTGCCGGTCGAGCGGCTGTGGTGCGGCCTGTCGGGCCGCGCATACGCCACCCGGGTGCAGATCACGCTTGACCGCACCGACGCGGCCAAGGGAGCGCGCGCCGTGTCCTGCGGCGTGGAGCAGGACACGCTGGCCTGCCGGTAGGCGCTCGTCGATCCGCTGGCCCGCGACATGGCGCGGCCTATTCCTTGGCCAGGAACTTGTCGGTGAAGACGTCGTCCGCCGGCAAGGCCGCCTTGAGCACGCCCTGATCGGTGAGCGTCTTCAGCGTTTCCTCCCACTGCGACTTCGTCATCCAGCCGAGGCCGTGTTCCTTGGTGTCCGGGCTGGTGAAGGTCGACGCGATGTCGGCGTTGATCTGCGCCAGAAGCACATCCTTCTTGTCGGCGTAGCCGGGTGCGGCCTTGGCGGTGATCTCGGCTGCCTCTTCGGGGTGCGCCACGACATAGTCGAAGGCCTCCCTGTAGGCCTTGACGAAGCGGGCGACGATTTCGGGCTTGTCCTTGATCATTGTCTGCGAGGTGAACAGGCCCGAGCCATAGGCCTTCCAGCCATGGTCCGAGCCCATCATGATGCTGAGCGAACCGGGGCCGCCGGCCTTGGCCTCCAGTTCGGGAACCTCGGCGTCGACATAGCCGACAACCGTCTGGACCCGGCCCAGAAGCAGATAGCTTTCATAGGGCGGCGAAACGCTGTTCAGCGTCATGTCCTTCTCGGTCAGGCCATTGGCCGCCAGGAAGCCCTTGAAGAAGATGTAGGTCGAACCGGCTGGATGAATGCCGATGGTGAGACCCTTGAGATCCGCCGGCTTGGTGAGCTTCGTCGTCTTCGCCAGCGAGATGATCGCCAGCGGCGAGTGCTGGTTGACGGCCGTCAGCGCCACGACGGGAACATTCTGCGACCGCGCCACGGCGAGCGTGGGAAGATCGCCGAAACCGAAATCCGCGTTCTCATTGCCCACCAGCCGCATGGCGTCCGGCGAGCCCGACCCCTTGCGGATCTCTGCGACGTCGATGTCGTTCTTGGCGAAGAAGCCTTTCTCCTTGCCGACGAAGAACATGGCGTGGTTGCCGCGCACCACCCAGTCGAGCTGAACGTTGACCTTGTCGGCCGCCAGGGCGACGCTCGAGAAACCGAGTGTCCCGACACACGCCGCAAGCGCGGCTGCCTTGATGAGTGAGCGTCTGAGCATTTTTGTTCCCTTTTTCGTTGGTTGAGAGCGGACCTAGGACTGGCTGAATTTCGGCGCCCACGGCACCACGATGCGTTCGAGAATTTCGGCCGCGTAGTAGAAGGCGATGCCCAACACCGAAACGAGGAGCAGGGCAGCGAAGACCAGCGCGGTATCAAGCTGGGTCGAGGCGAACTGGATGACGTAGCCGAGCCCGTCCGAGGCGCCGGCGAATTCGCCGACGATGGCGCCGATGACGCTGAGCGTCGCGGCGATCTTGGTTCCAGCCATCAGGTTGGGCAGCGAATGCGGAACGCGAATCCTGAACAGGATCTGCGTGCGGCTGGCGCCGACCGAATTCATCAGCGACAGCAGCGAGCGATCGACCGACTGCATGCCCGCCAGCATCGACAATGTCACCGGGAAGAAGGCGATGACAAGGATCAGGCCGATCTTGGGCGCGAGCCCATAGCCAAACCAGAGGATGAAGATCGGCGCCAGTGCCACCTTGGGCACGTTCTGGAACAGCACCACCAGCGGATAGAGCGCTCGCCCCAGCCAGTCGAAACGCACGATGACCAGCGCGATGGCAATGCCGACCACGACAGAGACAAGGAAGCCGAACAGGATCTCGCCCGCCGTCACCAGCGTCGCCTTCATCAGCGTTCCCCATTGCGCGACCAGCGATTGCGCGATCTCGGACGGGGCGGGAATGATGAAGGCGGATATGGCGAAAATCCTCACCACGGCTTCCCACACCACGATCGTCGCCAGCAGAAGAATGACCGCCGGAAGCCAGCTGCCGGTCGCCGCGCCCCAGCTCGAGGCAAGCCGCGACTCGGGCCGCGACTCGGAGAAATTGGTGACGGGTTGATCGCTCACGACGCACCTCCCGGTTGATGGCTGGCGCGCAGCATGGTGCGCAGTTGAACCACCAGCCTGACGAACTCCGGATCCTCGGTGACCGACAGGTCGCGCGGATAGGACAGACCAATGTCGAGGCTTTCGGTGATCCGCCCAGGCTTGATCCCCAGCACGTGGACATGGCGCGACAGGTGAATGGCCTCATCTATCGAATGGGTGACAAGCACGATGGTCTTGCCGGTGCGCTGCCAGATCTCCAGCAGCGACTGGCCCATCGCATCGCGGGTAATGGCGTCGAGCGCGCCGAACGGCTCGTCCATCAGCAGCACCGCCGGATCGAGCGCCAGGGCCCGCGCGATGGCGACGCGCTGGCGCATGCCGCCGGACAATTCATGGGGACGCTTGTGGGCGCTGTCGCCCAACCCCACCAGCTCCAGCATCTCCTGGCCGCGCGCGCGCAACTCAGCGCGCGAGAGCGACTTGTCGGCGATGCCGAGCAGTATCGATGCGTTGTCGACGGCGTTCTTCCAGGGAAGCAAATTGGCGTCCTGGAAGACGAGGCCGATCATGCGCTTGCGCGCTGCTTCTACAGGCGAAAGCCCGGCAATCGAAACGCTGCCGCTCGTCGGATTGACAAGCCCGGCCAATACCTTGAGCAAGGTGCTCTTGCCGCAACCGGACGGACCGATGAGGGAGACAAACGACCCCTTCGGCACCGAAAGATCGATATTCTGCAGAACCAGTTGCTTGGCCATGACCACCGACATACCCTTGGCGGAGATCAGGTCGTCATGACGGATATGGGCGGGCCGGCCGCCGGCTGCTCGAATGGTTTCAACGCGCATGGCTTGCCACCCCATGCGCTGGCGTCAACCGCAGCCGCACCGTCCGGTCCGCGAAGGCGCCCTTGGCACAAGCGGCCGCCGTTACGACCTCCCCAACCCAGCCGGCTTTGTGAACTCGATAAACCATTGGCTACTCCCGGCCTTCCAGGATGCGTCGCACCGCGACGAGTTTGCGCGCCCTTTCGCCTTGCAGCGCCTTGGTCTGCTCGGGCGTATAGGAGAACATGCCCTCGCCGGACTTGATGCCGAACTTCGACGCGTTGGTCTTTTCCAGCACCATGGGCGCGACATCGTCGCGATTGGAGAGATCGGCGTTGAGGAAGGACGAGACGGACTTGTAGATATCCAGCCCCGCCATATCGAGCAGCGCCATCGGCCCGATCACGGCGATCTTGTAGCCGATGCCCCAGGACACGCATGTGTCGAGATCTTCCGGATCGATGACGCCGCGCTCGACGAGGTCGACCGCCTCGCGAAGCAGCGCATAGAGCACGCGGTTTTCGACGAAACCGGGGACATCCTTCTTCACCACCACCGGCAGCAGGCCGATCGAGCGGATCAGGTCGCGGATCGTCGCCACGGTTTGCGGCGCGGTCTTCTCGCCGGCGATCACCTCGATCATCGGGATGATGTGCGGCGGGTTCGACCAGTGCATGCCGACCATCCGCTCGGGATGCGAGATATGCGCCTGCAGCTTGGTGATCGGGATACCCGACGTGTCGGACGCGACGATCGTGTCGGGGGCAATCAGGCTGTCGATGGTGCGATAGACATCGGCCTTGACCGAAATGTTTTCAGGAACGTTCTCGATGACGAGGTCGGCGCCGGATACCGCATCGCCGATATCATCGGTGAAGCGAACCGTCCCGACGCCGGCCGACGGCGGCGCGATGCCCAAGGCGTCGAGAACGGTCTCGGCCACGCTCAGCATGGATCGCGCGCGCTCTATCGCTGCCGGGGCAACATCGTAGGCGACCACCTGCAGGCCGCCCCTGGCGAGCCGGGCGGCCATGCCCGGTCCCATCGTACCCAGGCCGATGATGGCGATATTTCGGATCATTGCACTGCCCTGCTTTCTTTTGAGCTCGTGATGAGGTCGGCGGCCTTTTCGGCAATCATGATCACTGCCGCGTTGATGTTTCCGCAGACCAGGTCGGGCATGACGGAAGCGTCCACCACTCTAAGCCCGTCGACGCCGCGAACCCGCAGTTGCGGGTCGACGACGGAGGCCGCATCGGCCCCCATCCGGCAGGTCCCGGCCGGATGATGCACGGTGATGGAGGTCTTGCGGATATGCTCGTCGATCTCGTCGTCGCTCTGGCACTTCGGACCGGGAAAGAACTCCGCCTCGATGAAGGGCCGCATGGAGGGCCGCGCGGCCAGATCCCTTGCCACCCGGAAGCCGGCCCGCAGGGACTCCCAATCCTTTGGCGAGGCGAGAAAATTCTGGTGGATCAGGGGCGCCGCGGAAGGATCGGCCGAGGCCAGTTTCACCGCTCCCCGGCTTTCGGGCTGTGTCGCCACGATGCGCGTTGCGAAGCCGTCCGCAAACGGCGCCTTGAACGGCTTGAAGTATGGCCATGCCGCGAGCGGCGCCGCCGTGAAGAGCAGTTGCACATCCGGCAAGGGTCGCGCCGGACCGCTCTTGAGGAAGGCGACAACCCCGCCGGGTACGTCGCCGGAAAAACCGCGTCCCGTCAGGTAGGTCTTGACGAAATCGAAGCCGATCCGATCGGCACGCATGTTGCGCAGGAAAGGGCCGCCCGGAGCGCGGCGCCGGTACATGAGAATGACCGAGACGTGATCCTGCAGGTTCTTGCCGACCGCCGGCAGGTTGATCCGCGTCCGGATACCGTGCGCGGCAAGCTCATCCTGCGCCCCGATACCCGACAGCATCATGAGTTGCGGCGTGTTGATCACGCCACCGGAAAGCAGCACTTCCTTGCGGGCGACAATCGTGCGCTCGCCGCCGCGATGGTTGATGGTGACGCCGGTGGCGCGCGCACCCTCCAGCACGATCCTGGTTGCGCTCGCTTCCGTCAGAACGGTCAGGTTGGGCCGCTTCAGCACCGGCCGCAGATAGGCTGACGCGGTCGAGGCGCGCCGACCTTTCGAAATCGTCATCTGGAGGCGGCCGAAACCTTCCTGCCGCTCGCCATTGTAGTCCTTCGTCTGCTCATAGCCTGCCTGCACGCTCGCCTGCGCGAAGGCGTCGATCAGCGTGTCCTTGTAGCGGCAGAACTGGGTGCTGACCGGGCCATTGCCGCCGCGATACTGGTCCGCACCCCCTTCCCAGCTTTCCTGCTTGCGGAAATACGGCAGCACCTTGTCGTACGACCAGTCGCTGAGTCCCGTGGCCGCCCAGCGATCGTAGTCGCCGCGATTTCCCCGCACATAGGCCATGGCGTTGGTCGACGATGATCCGCCAATGACCTTTCCGCGCGCGCACTCGACCTTGCGTCCGCCGACATTGTCTTCCGGCTCGCAGAAATACATCCAGTCATGGCGGCGCTCGGTCAGGATTTTGCCCCAGCCAAGCGGAATGTGGATCATCGGATCGCGGTCCCAGCCGCCGGCCTCCAACAGCAGAACCGAACATCTCGGATCGGCGCTCAGCCGGTTGGCGAGCACGCAACCGGCCGATCCGGCTCCAACGATGATGTAATCGTAACTTTCCGCGTGCGGCATGGTTTCATTGCTTTCGTCCGACGCCCGGCGTCAGATAACTATTGCGATTGACGCTGGAAAAGCCTGGCCGGCACCAAGCTTTTCCAGCTGATGCTCAAAACCCGATGGACATCAGGCGAGACCCGCTTGCCTGAGGCGCTGCGACCAGTGATCCCACCCGCGATCGATCTGGGCGCCGACGAGTTTTCCCGCCGTCTTGATCTCGCCCGGCGACAGATATTTGATGTTGCCGATCTGCAGGCCGGCTGTCTGCGCCGCGGCGTTCTGTTCGAGATAGAAGGCCCGGAAGACCACCTCGCGGACGGAATTGCCCACATTCACGACGCCATGGCGTGCCATGAGCACGACGGGATAGTTCCCGAGGCTTTCGGCGATGTCCCCGCAGACGCTCCGGCTGCCGCCAAAAAGATCGGTATCGTCCCCCTGCTTGTCGCGTATCTCATAGACCGGGACGGCGTCGCCAAGGAAAGCACCCATATGGGTCACGGGCCGCAGCGGCTGGTCGGTGAAGCAATAGGGCAGGACGGCCGGCGAATGGCTGTGGAGCACGCACCGAACGTCCGGCCGCGCCTTGTAGATCTCGCTGTGAATATAACGCTCCAGATAGGACGGCCTGTTGTCCGAGGTCTCGCCATCGAGGTTGAAACGCAGGATGTCATCGACCGTTATCAGGCTCGGAGCAAGCTTCTGAGCCAGGAAGAAACTCTGGGGATCCTCAGGGTCACGGGCACTGATATGCCCGAACGTATCCAGGATACCTTCGTTCAGAAGTATCTTCGTTGCCGTGACGAGTTCCTCGAAGACCTTCTGACGTGCTGGGCTGTTGTCTGTCATTTCCAAATTCTCCCATTGCGGCGATGGCGACCATTCTTGTTGTTGTTATCGGTCGCCAGGGCCGCGGATTTCACTTGTTTTCGTAGATGCCGACGATCCGATTCTGCTCGATGATGTTGCCGGCATATTTCTGCAGGAACTCCTCCCTGGTGGGCGTCCCCTCGACCTTCGTGTCCAGGGCGTAGACCCAGAAGTAATAGTGATGCTCTCCATGGCCAGCGGGCGGCTGAGGCCCGTAATATTGCTTGCCGCCGGCGCCGTTGGGTCCCACGCGGAACTTTTCCTGTGCTCCAGAAAGATCCGTGGTCGACGGATCGATGCCGTAGACGACCCAATGCGTGAAGCCGTGGGGCAAGGGCGCGTCGGGATCGTGGCAGATGACCGCGAGCTCTTTCGTCCCTGCCGGGACGCCGCTGACCCTCAGCCTGGGCACTACATTGCCCTTGTCGCCGGCATGCTCGTCTCGCATTTTCCCGAGCGGCTGGAAATCCGCTGACGTTATCTTGAGGTCCTTGATGTTCAGAGGCATGATTTCGTCCTTTCAGCAATTCGATCGAACTAGGCGCCGGCCTTGAGGTCGGCGACGGATTTGCCGCCGACGCGCTGGTGCACGCGCGGACCCGATGCGACGGCGACGCAGATCAGAAGTTCGTCCGGGCGCGGGGCATCCGGCACGGAAAAGGTGACGGCATCGTAGTGGGAACGAATGTAGAGCTCGTCCTTGTGGGCAAGCGGGATATCGATGGTCGTGCCGGCGACAGCGACCTTGCTGACCGACGAGATCCAGGCCTTGCCGCCCCCCACCTGCTGCCGCAGCGGATCTCCGAACACCGTGGTGATGCAGGCGACGACATGTTCCTGTTCGCCTGATGTACCCGCGATACCGCCCTTGCCATAGCTTTCGACCGGCCTGTTGCCGAGCAGCGCCACGGCCCTCTCTCCGAGCGCATGACCGATCGCCGCACTCGGATTGGTCAGATCGGACAGTTCGGCGACGAACTTTCCGGCGAAGGGATTGCGTAAGACAACGCCGGTCGCGACTTTGACGAGGGTTTCGCCAGGCGTGCCGCCGTCATGCCGGCTTTCCTGGACCGAGGAGTACCATCCCCTGACATCATAATCTCTTTCGACTTCACTGGAATAATTCATCTTTATCTCCTGAAAGGCGCGCGCCGTTCCGCGCGCACCGATTAATTCTTCGACCGGCACGCCCAACGCTACTGCGGCCATGAGTAGACACGGCGCAGCGGGTCGTAGCGGGCGGCTTCAAGCGCCGCCGGCGTGAACATGTTTCCCTTCGAGAGCGAGCGGTTCGCCGCATAGTCGCCAGACAGGGCCTGGCAGCGATCCGTGATCGGGCGAATGCGCGTCTCCCATGCGACAAGCGCATCTTCGACCGAAGAGCCCTCTTCCAGGTCCTGCGAAAGGCTGAAGGCGTTGACCATCGCGCAACCGGCGCCCTGGGCAAGAGCCGGACACATGGCATGCGCGGCATCCCCCACGAGGGCAACCTTGCCTCTTGTCCAGCTATCCAGCTTGGTCGTTTCGTACTTGTCGTACCTGGCGGTTTTCAGCTTGGCCGCCTCGATCAGGCAGGGCTCCAGGAAAGGAAACATCTCGACCCAAACTTCAAGATCGATCGGCACGCTCGATCCGCGAGGATCGGCGGCCGGAGCCATCAAGCCGAGATAGAGTTCATTCTCATTGCAGGGCGAATAGAGAATCCGCTGAACACGCGGCCAGAAGTTCCACATGTCGATGGTGTTGTCCCACTCGCCATGGCCGAGCTCTTTCTTCATGCGCGGGACAATCAGCCGGATGAGACCATCTTTCGAAACCCAGCGATCCTGTTTGAAGCCGATGGAATCCCTGACCTTGGAGCCGACGCCATCGGCGCCGACGATCAAGTCGGCTTCGAGAACCTCGTCGGTCTGGAGGGTCAAGCGCCCTTCCGGATCGGCGGCAACCGCTTCGGAATTGACGCGGATGTCGACACCCAGGGCACGGGCCCGGTTGACCAGCGCATCGTGCAGGTGGCTGCGGGTCATGATGCGCCAGGGGAGACCGTTGAACGTCTCCTTGGAAACGGACTTGTTGTGCATCCAGGTCTCGTAGGTCGGAGGCGTGTGCGAGCCCTGGAGAACATCGTCAAGGGCGCCCAGCCCTTCGAGCACGCGAAGGCCATTATGCCAGAGATAGATGCCCGCGCCGAATGCCCGCAGTTCCGAGCTCTTTTCGTGCAGCCTGACATCCCAGCCATTCTGCTTGAGAGCGATGGCGGCTGTCAGGCCGGCAAAGCCGCCGCCGGCGACCTCGGCACGACGCGTTTTGCCCGGAGTTTTGTTTACATTGGCCATTTTCTATCCTGATGCTGCGCGCAAGAAAGACGGCGCTTGGCCGTCAAGCGTCTATGAAGTTGGTGATGGCTTTCAACGTGATCTCGGGAGATACCTCGTTGACGTAGTGGTCGGCGCCCGGCACGACGACGACGGGCAGGTCAGGCCGCAGCCGGCTTGTCTTCGCCAGTGCCGCCGCCGAAACCAACTTGCTCGCTTCGCCCCGAACGATGAGGACGGGCTTCGTCACGTCGCGGTAGGCGGGCACCAGATCCGATCGCAGGCCCTTGGCGGTCTGCGCCATGGCCGCGGGCGATGCCAATGGACGCAATCCGCCGTCGACCGGCTGATAGCCGCTTTCAGCCCTGATCTTGATGGCGTCGGCGGGAATGTTCGGATAGCGGCCGGCGAGGTATGCTTCGACGGCCCTCACATCCTCGAAAAGCTGGCTCCCCGCGTTCACGCGCGCTTCCAACGCGTCCAAGGCGTCTGTCTCGATGTACGGCGTAAAGTCGATCGCGACGACCGATCGCACCAGATCCGGGTATTTAGCCGCGGCCGTGACCGAATTTCGAGCACCAAGCGAATGTCCGACGAGGATGGCATGGCCGCGATCGAGCGTGCTTATCAGGCCGGCGATATCGTCCGCGTAGTCATTCGCCTCGTAGCCGGTTTCCGGCTTGTCGCTGAGCCCATGCCCCCTCTGATCAACCGCAATCGTCGTAAACCGGTCCGAGAGCCGAGCCATCAACGGCTCGAAGACGGCGGAGTTGGAGGTGATGCCGTGGAAGAACAGCATCAAGGGGCCGCTGCCCCTCTGGCGCACGTTCAAGGTGATGCGGCCAATGTCGACGCGTCGCGAGATGAAGTGGTCGGAAGCTATCTCTGCCGCCATGTCCATGATCCTTGGATCCTCGCCTCGCTGCCCGTCTCCTGCAAAAGGATCATACAGACCGGGGTCACGTCAAGCCGATTGTCTGACAATCTTCATATTTGACAATCTGGCTATCCTGCTGTCAAATTTGTGCGGCGTGGCGTATGCTGCTTCAGTTTTGCGACTCAAAGGCCATGAGACGTTACCTATGCCCCCAGATTTGAATTTGCGAATTTCGCCACGAACAGTGCAACGGGAGACCGTCGACAAGTTACGGCTGGCGATCTTCTCCGGGTTGTTTCAGCCGGGAAGCCGCCTCATCGAAAGTCAACTGTGCACACAACTCGGCATCAGCCGCCCCTCGCTGAGGGAGGCTTTGCGCAGTCTCGAGGCCGAGCGCCTGATCGAAATCGTACCCAACCGCGGGCCGTCGATACCGGCACTTTCCTGGGAGGTGGCAACCGCCATCTACGAAGTTCGAGAGTTGCTGGAAGTCGAGGCCGCGGGACGATGCGCGCTAAGGATCTCTCCGGAACAGTTGCGTGAACTCGAGAAATCGCTTTCCGCATTCGAAGAGGCGGCATCCAGCAATGACAGCCTGGCGCAGGTGATGACCGCCGCGGATTTCTATTCGATCATACTCGCCAATTGCGGCAACCCGATCCTGGAGGAAGTCCACCGCGGTCTGGTGGCGCGGATCAGCTTCTTTCGAGGACGATCGATGTCCCTGGAGGGCAGAGCACAAAGCAGCCTGGCGGAGATGAGGGAGATATTCGAATCCATCGCCGCCGGCGACGAGAAAGCCGCCCGCAAAGCCTCGAAGCAGCACGTCTTGAGGGCGAAAGCGGCAGCGAAGATATCCATGGACAACGGGATTTGAGTTCTTCGATGGACTGAGGTTCCGTCTGAAGACTCGAAGCCCTTCATGACGTTGCGGATTGGCCAAACGCGGATCGATGCGCCGGGTTTCTCCGTGCCGGCGTCAGACATGACGGCTATCGCAACCGGCAATTGGCAGATGGAGTGACGATGACCAGGGCCAATGTTGAGTACGCACCGAATTGCGACATCGTCATCGTCGGTGGCGGGTCGGCCGGGTCGTTGCTCGCCGCACGGCTGAGCGAAGATCCGGGCAGCCGCGTTCTGCTGATCGAGGCCGGCGAGGAGCCGACGGACCCGGACATCTGGAACCCCGCTGCCTGGCCGGCGCTTCAGGGCCGCAGCTACGATTGGGATTATCGCACGGAGCCGCAAGCCGGCACCGCGGGCCGGGTGCATCATTGGGCGCGCGGGCGGTTGATCGGCGGCTCGAGCTGCCTGCACGCGATGGGCTATATGCGCGGTCATCCCTCAGACTTCCAGGCTTGGGTTGACGCGACCGAGGATCGCCGATGGAGTTGGGATGAACTTCTGCCCGTTTTCCAGGCTATCGAGGACCACCCGCTTGGTGGCGACGGCATTCACGGCAAGGGCGGGCCTTTGCCGATCCATTTGCCGGCGGACGAAGTCAGTCCGCTTGCTCGAGCCTTCATCGAGGCAGGCGCATCGTTGGGTCTGCCTCGCCTTGAAGGCCACAACAGCGGAGAGATGATCGGCGTCACCCCGAACTCGTTGAACATTGGCGGCGGGCGCCGGGTTACGGCGGCGGACGCCTGGCTCACAAAGGCGGTTCGAGGCCGCAAGAACCTGACCATCCTCACGGGCACCCGGGTGCGGCGGCTCAAGCTGGAGGACAATCAGGTCCGCAGCCTTGAGGTCGTGGGGCGACAGGGTACGGCCCAAGTGTTTGCGGATCAGATCGTGCTTTGTGCCGGAGCGCTGGAAAGTCCGGCCTTGCTGATGCGTTCGGGCATCGGTCCGCGCGAAGTGCTCGATGCGGCGGGCGTCGGCTGCCTGATCGATATGCCTGACATCGGTCGAAACCTTCAGGATCACCTGCTCGGCGCCGGCAACCTTTACGCGGCCCGCAAGCCGGTGCCGCCATCGCGCCTCCAGCATTCGGAATCGATGGCCTATATGCGCGCTGACGGCTTCACCGCCGCCGGGCAGCCTGAAATTGTCGTTGGCTGCGGTGTCGCGCCGATCGTGTCGGAACGCTTCAAGGCACCCGCCGCAGGCACGGCCTACTCGCTGCTGTTCGGCATCACCCACCCGACGAGCCGCGGCAGCGTGCGCATAGCTGGGCCTGAGCTCGGCGATCGGTTGATCATCGACCCGGCATACTTGCAAACCGACCGGGACCGCGAGCGGTTTCGCAGAGCACTCGAGGCGGCACGGACCATCGGGCACAGAGATGAACTCGCCGGCTGGCGAGAGCGCGAACTCCTGCCAGGCGCGCTGAACAGTGCGGCCGAGATGGACGACTTCATCGCGCGGTCGGTCATCACGCATCACCATCCCTGCGGCACCTGCAGAATGGGCAAGGACCCGGACGCCGTCGTCGATGCAAATCTACGGCTCAAGGCGCTCGACAATCTTTTTGTCGTGGACGCGTCGATCATGCCCAACCTCACCGCGGGACCGATTCATGCCGCGGTCCTCGCGATCGCCGAGACTTTCGCCCGACAGTACTAAGCCACCGAGGCCGTCGGCTCGGCTTGCAGTACGGCGGGCCGGCGCGCCGCCTTGGCATATTTCTGGGCGATCATGGCGCAGACCATGAGCTGTATCTGGTGGAAGAGCATCAGCGGCAGAACGATCGCGCCGACGCCCTGGCCGGCAAAGATCACATTGGCCATCGGCACGCCGCTCGCCAGGCTCTTCTTCGAACCGCAGAAGGTGATCGTGATCTGGTCGGCCCTGTCGAAGCCGAGGAGCCGGCTGCCATTGGTCGTCAACGCAAGCACCAGGCCGAGCAGCACCATGTCGGCGACAACGACCACGGCGATGTCGCGCAGCGAGAACATGTGCCACAGCCAGCAAGGGCGCCGACAGGGCGCTCGTCTCGGCGCTGTCGGAAGATATTCTGACCAAGGTGAGGGGTCTGCGCTGACCTATTGCGTTGTTGTTGGGGGGACCCTGGGCCCCTTGTCCCTGGTGCATTGACATTCTATTGACCGTCTCAGGCGAACGAAGATACGGATTTGCCATGGACCTGGATCCTTCGACACTCAATCGGGCGCTGCCGCTGCGCGATCAAATCTATCACAAAATCCGCAATCTGATTGTCGTCGGCCAGTTGAAACCGGGTGAAGTCATCAACGAGGTGGCCATCGCCGAGGCGCTCGGCGTATCGCGCACCCCGGTGCGGGAAGCGGTCAAGCGCATCAGCGACGAAGGCCTGGTGAAAATCCTGGCGCAGACCGGCACCTATGTCGCACCGATCAGCCGCGCCGACCTGGAAGAGGCCTATGTCATCCGCCGGGCGCTCGAGATGGAAAGCGCCAGGCGCGCCGCCGCCAAGCTGACGCCGGCGTCCGCCGAACTGCTGGAGGACAATATGGCGGCGCACAAGCTCGCCATAGCACGTGGCCGGTATGCCACCGCGATCCAGCTCGACGACGTCTTCCATCGCAGCATTGCCGAGATCTGCGGCCTGCCGATGATCTGGCGGGCGGTCGACATCTCCAAGGCGCAGATGGACCGCGGCCGCTATCTCGCCATCCCCAAGCCTGGCTATGGCGAACAGACGATCGAGCAGCATGAAGCCATTCTCGACGCGCTGAAGCGACACGACGCCGAGGGCGCCGCGCAAGCGATGGAGAACCATCTCGAGACGTCGTTCCGCAACACACTCGAAGTCGCCGCCGAGCTTCTCGGCTGACGCTCGCCGTCGATCGCAACGGATACGATCAGCCCATGCGAAGAATGGGACTGTGTATCGGCCTGAAGGCTAAGGCGATCGCTGAATACAAGCGCGTCCACGCCGCAGTCTGGCGGAGGTGCTCGCCGTCATAAGCCGCGCCAACATCCTCACTATTCCCCTCGGCTTCGTCGGGAGAACTTCCTCGGCCGCCAGAACTTCATTGAAGGTGTGCTTACGTCAGTCGTGCCCGCGTCGTGCGCGGCGTCGCCAGGAGCAGGCTCGTTTCGCTGCCCGTTATGCCGGGAATCAATCGGATGCGCCGTAGCACCGCATCGAAATCGGTCAGTGATGCCGTCCCGAGCTCGACCACCAGATCCCAGCGACCGTTGGTGGTATGGATGGTCGAGACTTCCGGGAAGCCGCCCAGCGCCCGCACCACGCGGTCGGCGGCATGGCCTTCGATCTCGATGAGCATTATGCCGCGGATGCGCTGATCGACGGCGTCGGCGCGTAGCACCACGGTGTAGCCGATGATGTCGCCCAACCGTTCCAGTCGCTCCATGCGTGCCCGAACCGTGGCGCGCGAGACGCCGAGATCGGCGGCGAGGTCCGACACGCTGCGCCGGGCGTCATGCCGCAGCAAGGTTACGAGCCGTTCGTCCAAAGCATCCATCGGGATTACCATTTTGATAAATTTTGCCGCCATTATGATAGGTTATGCATCTCGGATTGCCAATTCTACCTGTTCATGTTGCCGGCTTGCCGTGTTCTCCTCTCCCCATTCGAACTTTGGCCGCGGGAAAAACAATGCTTTGCAAGATCGTCGGGGCGCCGGTACAGGACGGCGCCGGCAGAATGGGCTGCGAAATGGGGCCGAGTGCGCTGAGGACGGCAGGGCTTGCCGAGGTGCTGTCCGGCCTCGGCCACACCGTCGAGGATATGGGTGCCGTCCAGCCAATGCCGGCGAGACGCGTCGTGCACGGCAATCTGGCGCTGAAGGCCCTGCCCGAAATATCGGCCTGGACATCCGCCATTGCCGCGGCGGCCTATGCGGCGAGCGAGGATGCCATGCCGATCTTTCTCGGCGGCGACCATTCGATCTCGGCCGGCACCGTGTCGGGCCTCGCCCGCCGCGCCGCCGAGGCTGGGCGCCCGCTGTTCGTGCTGTGGCTCGACGCGCATCCGGATTTCCACACGCTGGACACCACCGCCAGCGGCAATCTGCATGGTGTTCCGCTCGCCTACGCCAGCGGCCAGCCGGGTTTCAGCGGCTATTTCCCGGACCTGCCGGCGGCGGTGGACCCCAAGCGCATCTGCACCATGGGCCTGCGCAGTGTCGACCCGGCCGAGCGCAGCGCGCTCAACCGGGCGGGCGTGACCGTGCACGACATGCGCGCCATCGATGAACATGGTATCGCGCCGCTGCTGCGCGCCTTCCTGGCGCGCGTGTCTGATGAAGACGGGCTGCTGCATGTCAGTCTCGACGTTGACTTTCTCGACCCCTCGATTGCGCCGGCTGTCGGCACCACGGTTCCCGGCGGCGCGACGTTCCGCGAGGCGCATCTGGTGATGGAGATGCTGTCCGATAGCGGCCTCGTCTCCAGTCTCGACCTGGTCGAGCTGAATCCTTTTCTGGACGAGCGTGGCCGAACCGCGACGCTTATGGTCGATCTGACGGCGAGCCTGATGGGCCGCCGCATCATGGACCGCCCGACCCGCAGCCATTCCGGGAGCTTTTGATCATGACCACGGCAAAGCTGAACATCGTCCCCTTCGTCAGCGTCGACCGGATGATGAAGCTGGTGATCACCATCGGCGTCGAGCGCTTCCTGACCGAGCTCGCCAGCTATATCGAGGAAGATTTCCGCCGCTGGGAGCTTTTCGACAAGACGCCTCGCATCGCATCACACAGCCATGACGGCGTCATCGAGCTGATGCCGACGAGCGACGGGCGGCTCTATGGCTTCAAGTATGTCAACGGCCATCCCAAGAACATGCGCCAGGGCTTGCAGACGGTCACCGCGTTCGGCGTGCTTGCCGATGTCGGCAGCGGCTACCCGATGCTGCTCACCGAAATGACCATTCTCACCGCGCTGCGCACCGCCGCGACATCCGCCGTCGCGGCCAAATATCTGGCACCGCGCGGCGCGCGCACCATGGCCATCATCGGTAATGGCGCCCAATCGGAATTCCAGGCGATCGCCTTCAAGGCGCTGACCGGCGTCGACCGGCTCAGGCTCTACGACATCGACCGATCCGCCTCGCTGAAATGCGCCAAGAACCTGGCTGGCATGGGGTTTGACATCACCATCTGCGAAACCGGGCAGGAAGCGGTCGAAGGGGCCGGGATCATCACGACCGTTACCGCCGACAAGCAATGCGCCACCATTCTCACCGACAACATGGTCGGCGCCGGCGTCCACATCAACGCCGTCGGCGGCGATTGCCCCGGCAAGACCGAGCTGCACAGGGACATCCTGCTGCGCTCCGACATTTTCGTCGAGTTCCCGCCGCAGACACGCATCGAGGGTGAAATCCAACAGCTTGATCCCGACCATCCGGTGACCGAGCTCTGGCAAGTCATCGCCGCCCAGGTGTTAGGCCGCCGGGACGCCAAGCAGATCACGCTGTTCGATTCCGTCGGCTTTGCCATCGAGGACTTTTCGGCGCTGCGCTATGTGCGCGATCAGCTGCAGGCAACGGGCCTCTACGAGGAGCTCGATCTGCTGGCCGATCCGGACGAACCGCGCGACCTCTATGGCATGCTGCTGAGAGCGGCCATGCAGACCGCGGCATAACAAGAACCTATGAGATGCCGCGAGCGAGCCCGCAGGCATTGATAGTGACTGCGGGTCTTGTCGATCGTCCCTTCGACGAGATGACGGCCATCGACGTTGCCGTCACTCCACCGTAACCGACTTCGCCAGATTGCGCGGCTGGTCGACGTCGGTGCCCATGAACACGGCGGCGAAATAGGCCAGCATCTGGATCGGCAGCGCATAGATGATCGGCGAGATGATTTCCGGCACGTCCGGCAGGATGATCGTCTC
>NZ_VFUV01000015.1:0-152535 GCF_006441315.1 Mesorhizobium sp. B2-4-19
ATCCCGACATCGTGCTCGGCCGCGAGACGAACAGCACCGGCACGGTCGCGTTCGCGCTCCTGCTGCAGCCGACGAGCAGCGGCGCCACGATCTGGGTCGTGCAGTACGAAGCTCTCGCCAACACGAAGCCGGCGCTAGGGGAGGACGCGAACACCCTCGATCTCTCCACCCTCGTCTATGTCAGCGGGTCGACCACCACCACCTCGTCGTTCTTGATCGGTACCAAGCAGCCCGGACAAAATTACTGGCTGCCGTTCAACAACACCACCGGGACAGCAACGGTCATCGTGACCGGGCTCGATACCACCAAGCTCGACACGGTCAACACCAGCTCGGTCGGCGACGGCAGCGACAGCCAGTCGATCACGCCCGGCGGGGCCCTGCGCTTCGATTTCGTCACCACCACGGGCTACAGCACGACCACCAACACCAAGGACAAGACCTTCCTCACCGACAACTCGCTCAGCATCTCGACCTTCATCGAAGGCACCGGCGCGAGCTTCGACATCAGCCAGGTGACCCCGACCGGCAAAACGATCAGCGTAAAGATCGTCGCCCAGAACGAGTCCGCTGGCACTTTTAGCTCTGGCCCTGGCTCTTACGCGGACACCACTGTCAATACAGTGCCACTCACCGAAATCAAGGTCTGGACCGGCGGGGTCGGCGGGACCTTGGTCGCCGACTCGGCGCAGGCCCCCTCTCTCAACCATGGCATCACCTTCGGAGGCACCGCTAGCGCCCCCGATGGGACCGTCAACAATCTCGCCGTCCACGAGACGATTCAAATCCTCACCGGCAGCACGCTGTTCGACCAGTTCGTGGTTGAAAACAACAACCCACCCAAGGGCGCGGGCTTCGACATCCTCAACGTCTCCCAAACGCAGTCGAGCACCCAAACCGACACCACGGAAGTCGGCGCGCACATCATCTTCGAGGACAGCGTGCCGACCGCCAGCACGAGCACGGTGGCGAAGACGGTCTACGAGGACGGACTGGTCGCGCTGGACGACCCGACCAGCGCGACCACCGCCACGGGCTCGGTCTCGACGCTCTTCAACCCGGGCGTCGACAAGCCGCTCACCTACGGGCTTTCAAGCGATACATCCAGCCTGACGAGCCAGAACCTCGAGTCGGGCGGGCACGCGTTGTCCTATTCGGTCGATACCACCACCGACATCTTGACCGCCTCCTACACCGTCGGAGCGGCTACGACCACCGTGTTCACGCTCGCGCTGACCAAGAACGGCGCGAACGCCGGCGATTTCACCTTCACGCTCGACGCGCCTGTCGATCATGCGCCGGGCGCGAGCGACTCGAAGTCGACCGAGATCGACTTCGGTTCGATCGTCCAGGCGACCGACGCTGACGGCAGCCAAGCCACCGCGGCCCTCGCGGCGCTGGCGGTGACGGTCGTCGACGACGTGCCGGAAAACTTCACGCCGGTGCCGATCGCCAGTGCGGACAACATCCAGGACGCCGCCGGCTCGACGGCCACCAAATACCTGACTGGCGGTGCGAATGATCCGTACCCCGCCCTGAACATCGATGACCACGCCGGGGCCGACGGCTTCGGCGCCCTGACCTTCACCGGCACGAACGGCTCGCAACTCACGGGCCAGCTCGACAGCGGCGCGACCGGGACTCCCCTGACAACAGCGGGCGGGTCGCCCATCTACCTGTTCGGCTTCGGCACGGGCACACTGACCGCGACGACCGACCCCAACGGCCTGATTGCTGCGGACGACGTGTTCACCATCACGACGGATCCGGCCAACAACCAGTACACGTTCGACATGCTACAGGCGATCGGCAACGGCTCGCATACCCTGTTCAGCGACTTCGCCGACGTTCCGGCCGGCGACTACGCCTGGTTCTCGTTACCGTTCAACCCGACGACGAAGCAGCCGGTCACCCCGGGCATGTCGGTGGTCTTCACCGGCAAGACTGCCGGCACGGACACGGTCAACCCCAGTTCGATCGGCACCGGCACCGATGCCCAGTCGGTCAAGGACGGCAACGCCATCCGGATCGACTTCGTCAACGACGTCCATTCGATCAACACCACGAACGACCTGAAGTCCCTCGGCACTCTCGGCTATGCCGGCCACTACGAGGTCAACGACAGCGGCTTCACCCTGGCTCAAGTCAATGGGTCGGGCGGCCCGAACGCGACCGTCGACATCCGCCTCGACGCCTACGACATCGCTCAAGGGTCGCTCACCCCCGGAGTGGGGACGTTTCCGAGCGATTCGAACCAGGACGCGATCACCGAAGTCAAGCTCGTCACCTTCGACAGCAGCGGCAATGAGACACTCCTCGCCGATTTCACAGGGAGTGGGACGAAACCGATCACCTCCGGCGGCAAGACCGAGTCCGTGACGGTCAATTTCGATCCGACGGGGGACGGCAACGGCGTGGATGTGGAGGGCCTCAAATACATTCCTGGCGTCTATATCCTCGCCAGCACCGCCGACGGGTTCGACCGCCTGGTGGCGACCAACGTCGACACGACTTACAACAACGCCAATCACTCGTTCGACGTGGGCGCGGTGAGCGCCGGAACCTTCGTCGCAGGCACGGACGTCAGCATGGCCTTCGACCTCGCGCTGCGGGACGCCGACGCCTATGCGAGCGCCCCGACCAGCTTCACGGAGGTCGGGACGGGCACGCTCAACATCAAGCTGACGGCACCCACGGTGTGACAGGTGGCTTCGGCCGAGCCGGGAACCCGGCTCGGCCTTTCTTTTAGGGGGCGTGGCGTTGGACCAAGCAAGCAGTGACATCATCGCCCTGACCGCAGAGGCCGAGCCGCCCGAGGCAGAGCGCGCGCCGACCGAGCTATCCAGAGTCGGACCTGCGCCCGCGCCGCCGTTCACGCCGATGGACTCTGGCCTGGCCGGGCTGGCGGTGATCGCGGGATACTACCGCATCGCCGCCGATCCGGCGCAGATGCGCCATCAGCTCGCGCTGACGGGGCGATTCGCCGCGGTCGAGGATATCGTGCGCGGCGCCAACATCCTGGAGCTGCGCTCTCGAATCCTGCGCCGCATCACGGCCAAGCGCCTCGCCGCCGTTCCCTATCCCGCCCTGATCGGCCTCAAGGACGGCACCTTCGGCGTGCTGGCAGCTTCACCCACTAAGGGGCTCGCACGGCTGCTCGATCCTATCGCCCGCATTGCTCGGGAGCTGCCGATCGCGGACATCGCGGCGCTCTCCTCGGGCGAGGTTGTGCTGGTCACGCGTCGTCTGGGTGGGGCAGGCACAAACCCCAGAACTTTCGGATTCCGCTGGTTCCTGCCCTCGATCCTGCGTTACCGGCGGCCTCTCGCCCAGGTCGTGCTCGCGTCGCTCTTCGTGCAACTGTTCGCGCTGATCACGCCGGTGTTCTTCCAGCTCATCGTCGACAAGGTGCTGGTGCACAAGGGGGTGTCGACGCTCACCGTGCTGATCGTCGGCCTGGTGACGCTGGGGCTGTTCGACTCGGTCCTGCAATTCCTGCGCGCCTATACGCTGAGCCACACCACCAACCGGATCGACGTCGAGCTCGGCCGGCGCCTTTTCCATCACCTCTTCCGCCTGCCGCTCGCCTATTTCGAGACGCGCGCGACCGGCCAGACGGTCGCGCGCGTGCGCGAGCTCGAAACGATCCGCAACTTCCTGACCGGACAGGGGCTTACCGCGCTGCTCGACCTCGTCTTCACGCTGGTCTTCTTCGTCGTGATGTTCATCTATTCGGAAAGACTGACGCTGGTCGTGCTCGGCACGATCCCCGTCTATCTCCTGATCGCGGTGCTGATCCGCCCGGTTCTTCGCGAGCAGATCAATGAAAAGTTCAACCGCGGCGCGCGGTCGCAGCAGTTTCTTGTTGAATCGATTGTCGGCGCGCCGACCCTGAAGGCGGCGAGCGTCGAGCCGATGATGCAGGCGCAATGGGAGGAGCGGCTTGCCGCGTACGTCCGCACCTCGTTCGACGCCGGCATCACCGGCGCGCTCGGCCTGAACCTCATCCAATATGTGAGCAAGGTGACGACGGCGTTGATCCTGCTCTTCGGTGCTGAAGCGGTGATCGACGGCGCTATGACGGTCGGCGAGTTGATCGCGTTCAACATGATCGCCTCCCAGGTCGTTGCGCCGATCCTTCGCCTCTCGCAGCTCTGGCAAGATTTCCAGCAGGTCCAGGTTTCGGTGGCGCGGCTCGGCGACATCCTGAACACGCCACCAGAACCCGTGCCTCAGAATCTGCTGACGCTGCCGCCCCCGAATGGAGCGATCGAACTGCGCGGCGTGTCGCTGCGCTATCGGCCCGATGCGGCCGAGGCCCTGCGCAATGTCACGCTGTCGATCGCCCCGGGCGAAGTCATCGGTTTCGTCGGTGCGTCGGGTTCGGGCAAGTCGACGCTGGTCAAGGTGGTGCAAAGGCTCTATTCGCCGCAGGCTGGGCAGGTAATGCTCGACGGCGTCGATATCGCCCAGCTCGATCCGGGATGGCTTCGCCGTCAGATCGGGGTCGTGTTGCAGGAAAACATCCTGTTCAACCGGTCAATCCACGAAAATATTGCACTCGGCGATCCCGCCGTGGCGCGGGCGTGGGTGATCCAGGCAGCCAGGCTCGCCGGCGCCGACGAGTTCATCGCGCAGATGCCGCAAGGCTACGACACGATCATCGAGGAGCGCGGCGCCAATCTCTCGGGAGGACAGCGCCAACGCATCGCCATTGCCCGCGCGCTCGCCACCAATCCGCGCATCCTCATCTTCGACGAGGCGACCTCGGCGCTCGACTACGAGAGCGAACGCATCGTCCAGGAGAATATGCGTGCAATCGTGCGCGGCCGCACGGTGCTGATCATCGCCCATCGCCTGGCGGCGGTGCGTCCATGCACGCGCATTGTCGGAATGGAAAGGGGCGAGATCGTCGAGATCGGAAGCCACGAGGAACTCCTCGCGCGCAAAGGCGGCCTCTACGCCCGGCTCTGGGCGCTGCAATCGGATCAGGCGAGGGCCGAGCCATGAATGAGAGAACCTTGCCGCCGCTGCCTTCGCCATCGCCGCGTCCAGTCAGCCAATCCGTGGCCATTATATCTGGTCGCGATCGCGAATTCCTGCCTGCGGCGATTGAAATACTGGAAACGCCGGCGCCGCCGCTGTCCGTCATCACGATGCTGACGATTTGCGCCTTCTTCGCCGCCGCGCTCGCATGGTCGTTCTACGGCCGGCTCGACGTCCACGCCGTGGCGCCCGGCAGAATCGACACGGCCGGGCACGCCAAGGTGATACAGCCGCTCGACCCCGGCAAGATCGCGGCAATACATGTTCAGAACGGGCAGCGCGTGAAGGCGGGAGACCTGCTGCTGGAGATGGACCCCGCGGAGCCGGCGGCTGAGGAAAACGCGCAACGCGACGGACTTGATGCAAACCTCGCCGAGATCGCACGGCGGCGGTTTGCCATCGCGACGGCGCGCGCGGTGCTCGACGGTCCAGCGAAATCGAGCGAAGCAAATGCGGGCGAGGTCATTGTCGCGCAACTGGCGCAAGCCGCCGCTGACCCCGAGCCGAGGATTGCCTGGGACATCGAGTTGCCGGAAGCGACCCGCCTGCGCGAGGCTTCAGTACTGATGGCCGACCTCGACCAGCTCATCGGCGCCTTGCAAAGCCTCGACAAGCAGGTCCTGCAGAAGGACGCGACGCGTCAGCGCCTCAATATGAGCATCGCCTACCAGAACAAGTTGATCGAAACACTGACACAGCTCGTCGGCACCCGCCAGGAGGCGCTCAATCGTGAAGTCGGCAGCAAGATCAATCTCTACGACTCCACGCAGCAGCTGGAGAAATCGCAATCGTCGCTGGCGTCGGACGAAGGGCAACTTATCGAGACCGATGCCGCCCTGAAGGAGCTTGGGAGCGAGAAGATCATGACGCTCTCGCAATTCGTAGCCGACAACGACAACAAGCTCGCCGACGCCGAGCGCAAGGCGGACGAAGCCAAACAGGCGGTCGTCAAGGCGGACGCTCGCCTCGCACGTACCAAGCTCTATTCACCGGCTGACGGCGTCGCGCAGCAGATCGCCGTGACCACGGTCGGTCAAGTCGTGACGACAGGGCAGCAGCTCCTGGTCGTAGCGCCGACGGATGGGACGCTGCAGGTTGAGGCGCTCGTCGCCAACCTCGACATCGGCTTTATCAAGCTTGGCCAGAGCGCGGCGATCAAGGTCGACGCCTTTCCCTTCACTCGTTTCGGCGTGCTGCACGGCCGAGTGACGCGCATCGCCTCCGAAGCGGTCGAGGAGCAGGAGGCCAAGCGCGGGCTCGCCAACGCGGTAGCCGCCGCCAATACGACTGCTGCGCCCGCCAGCCAGGCGGGGCAGCCTCAGAGCTTTGTCTTCCCGGTCACCATCGCGCTCGAGGAACAGGCGATAAACATAAACGGCGGGATGATCCCTCTGACTTCGGGCATGACGGTGAGCGTGGAAATCAAAACCGACAGCCGCCGCGTCATCGACTACCTGCTGTCGCCGCTCGCCAAGGTAGCTTCCGAGGCGTTCAGAGAGAGATGATGTATCCCGGCCGAGCCACGATTTGTGCCGTGCGCTCGGTCAGCTTTCCACGTTTCACGAGCGTGGGTTTGACATAGGTTCCTCATCATCACGATCCGGTGACGGCGGAGCCGGGACTAAACGACCTCGGCTCGCCAACGTTCCATGGAACCCGGCAAAGGCGGCCGGCACGCAGTTCCTCGTCCCTACCGTGCGCTCAACGCGACCATGCGGTCGAGCGCCGCGGTCAGGCCATGCAGCGACACCGGGAATGTCAGTGGCGTCTCCGCATCTGTCGTGACATTGAGCTTCAGCACCTCGCCTACCCTCAGCTTTCCGAGCACGGATCGGTCAATGGAAAACACCGCGATGCAGCCTGTCGGCAGGCAGGTCCTGAAGCGCTGCGGGGACAATGGCGGCTGATCGTCGATCTGCGGCGTCACGCCCGGATCGAGCAAGATGCCGAAGGGCAGAAGCAGGGTGGCCATCGTCGACCCGTCCGCGCGCCTCTGTATCTCCATGGCAAGCAGCCTTTGGCCATTCTTCTGGACCTGGTCCTGTGAAAGCGAGCAAACCCTCGCATTCTCCTGGACAGAGCAAGCCACGCTCCAGTCCTGATAGACTTCGCGCAACGATGACGGTCCATCTGGAGCAGCCGCTGCCTTTTGTTGAGCCGACGCTGGCGACATCAACGAGAATGCGATTGTCCCGTATGCGCAGGCGGCCTTGAGGCCACGCTTCATGTGCAGACCCATTCGCGAATCTTGCATTTGGCCCCTGACGCCTCGCAGGTCTGCAAGGCAAGGTCTTCGGCCTCCCGGCGGGTCTCGGCCGAATTCACGCCCCAGGGCGTGAAACGGTTCTCGACCTTGTCGGCCATGGCGAGCGCGCCGCAATGCTTGTAGGGAAAGCCGGTCTCGTCGTCATCAGTCCAATGGCGATGGTTGCGGAAGACGGAGACGACGTTGCAGGCCTTGCCGCCGGCGTTCTCGCAATATTTCTGCGCGATGTCCTTCGCCTCCTGCCGCTTGTCGGCGCCCCAGAAGAAGCCGTATTTGCTGTCGGACTGCGAATAGGCGATGGCCGCCCAGATGCCTTTTTCCTCCTGCTGCGGTTCCGAAGGTGCCACCAGGTCGGCCGAGACGACGTGTCCGCTCCACAACAAGGTCAAGCCCAAAACTGCCAAAGCCCGTAATCTCATGGTCGGCACCCCTTTCCTTGATCCTGGTCGCTTTACCTACTTCGCCGCCGAGGCGACGGAGATCACCACGCAGCTTTTGCCTGTCGGCAAGAGAAGGGCCTCACCGGCATTGCCGCCGAGCTCGTAAACCTCGACCTGCCCGAGATGGTCGGTGATCTTGCTGCCTTGCGGAAGAATGGACTGGAGATCGGCGCATGGGCTGGCGAACGGCGCCACCCGCACCATCGTCCCTTCGCAACCCGAAGCGGTGGGCGATGCGAAAACGACGCCCGCGGCAGGTCCGCTATAGCGTTCCGTCGCATAGTCCATGCCGACGAAGGCCTGGACCGCATGCTTGTCTGCGGCCTGGTCGTTCCACAAGGATTTGACGCTGTATTTCGTGCCTGTCGTCAAGATCTGCCCGAGCACCGGATAGATGGTCGAACAGGCCTGCACCCCGGCCTGCTTGACATGCTCGAGGAAAGGCGTGTCCGGAAGCGCCGGGTTGGCGGTCTCAGCCTGTGCGGCCGTCGCGCTGCCGACCAGATTGGCGATCGCGGCGTAGTTCCCGGCGGCGAAGCCAAGGCCGGCCACGGCGAGCCCCAACAATGAAAATCCGACGACGCGCGGCCACCGCCGCGGTCTCGTTTCGACGAGCCGCTGCCGATCCGCCTCGACGGCCGGGCTGCTGCGTTTTGCGGACATGAACTGGTCCTGCTGGCTCATTGTGTTGCCCCGGTCATTTGAGTGGCGAAAGGGCTGCCGACAGCCCCTTGAGTGTTGCTGCGGTCACGGTGATCGTCTTGCCGTCGACGGTCGGATAGGAAATCGCCGGCGTCGCATTCTGCGTGATCTGCTGGCGCATGACGGGGCCGACCGGCAGCATGCCGACACAGACCACCTCATTGCAGCCGTTCAGGTGGACGTCGATCGCCTGGTCCCGCCCGTCGAATTTCAGCGACACCAGGCCGTCGCTCCTGGCGTTCGGCGCGGTGCGAACGATCATGTAGGGCTTGCCGTCTTGCGTGGCGGCAAGCGACCAGCTGAAGGCCATCTTGCCCGAGGAATCCTCGATCACCTGCGAGACATTGCAGACCTTCTTGCGGGCCTTGAGGTTCTCGTCGCAGATCAGCGTCCAGTTTTCGAAGGGACGGATCGTGCGCTGATAGGTTCCCAGCTTCACGTCGGGCGGCAGCACCACATCCGAAGGCTTGATCCTGTAGGGCGACGTCACCTGTCCCGCGGCCGGCGCGAGGCCGCCGCAGAGCACCAGGCAAGTCAGTACGGCAAGTCCTTTCATTCCTGCCTCAGTTCAAGGTGAAGCTGATGCCCGCGCCTACGCCGACATGACCGCCGGCGGCCGTGCCCGACACGTTGCCGCGGATGCGGCCGTCCTCGCTCGTGTAGCCCGCACCGAAGGCCAGGGCGCTCGAATCCCGCCAGAAGCCGCCGCCCGCCGCGACGCTGAGCTTGCCGGGACGGTCGTCATACCGCAGCGAGGCCGCGGCAAGGCCGATCGCCGCCGCCTGGCGGGCTTCGTCGCGTATGCCGTCGATGTCGGTATTGAGCTGGCTGAGCTTCTGGTCGGTATAGTTGTTGGCCTGCTGCAAGGTCGTGGCGGCCACCTTGTCGGTGTAGCTGTTGGACGTGCTGATGGCGTAATCGACGCGGTTGTTCATCTGGGTGACGTTGACCGCATCGGTGCCGGCAACACCGGGGCCGACATTGGAGATGACCACCGGCGCGTTGACGTCGCCACCCTGCAGCGTGATGCTGTTCTTCTTGCTGCCGTCCGGATTGGTGTCATAGGTGACGGCATTCTGGGTGAGCGATCCGAGGCCCGATTTCAAATCCTCGACCGCCGTGTTGGTGGCGTAGAGCTGCGAGCCGTTGATCGCATCGGTGCTGCCGGCGTTGACCCGTCCGGCGGCGACATTGGTGATCGTGCGCTCGGCACCGGCGTCGCCGACGCTGACGGTCCCGGTCGGGGTGGTGCCGGCGAAGGCGTAGGTCTTGCCGTTGATGACGGTGCTGGAGGTGCCGACCGCGGCCTGCGTCACCGAGCCCGAACCGAGCGCCACGTCATTGGCGTTGTTGGCCTTGGCGCCCTGGCCGAGCGCGACCGCGCCTTGTCCCGTGGCTGTCGAGCCATTGCCGGCGGCAAGGCTGTTGGTGCCGCTGGCCACGCTGGCCGGCCCGATCGCCACGCTGTCGGTGCCGCTGGCGGTGGAGTCGGCCAGCGTCGAATTGGCGTGGAAATACTTGATGCCGCCGCCATTGCTGATGTTGGTCAGCGCGTTGTTGACGGCCGTGAACCCGTCATAGACGGTCGAATAATTGTTGCCCTGGATCGTATAGGTCGGGCCGGTGATCGAACCGTCGGGATTGACCGTGGTGCCGCCGCCGAACAGGTTGCTGATGTTTTGCGACACGCCCTTAAGCTGCGAGACGTTGACGGCGTCGGTGTTGGCCGAGCCCGCCGCTACATTGGTGAGCTTGCGTTCGGCTCCAGCGCCGCCGATCGACACTTCGCCGACCGAGGTCTGTGAGCCTGACAGCGCGTAGGCCGTGTAGTTCGCCTGCGCGCCGACCGTGGTGACGGATTGCGCTCCAAGCGCGACGCTGTTGACGAAGGTGCTTTGGGCGCCGGCGCCGAGCGCCACCGACTGGATGCCGGAAGCCAGCGAATTGGTGCCGAGTGCCAATCCGTCGGCCAGCATCACATGGGCATTCTGGCCGATGGCCGTTCCGCCGGGTGCGGTCTGGTCGACGACGGCGCCGTTGCCGATGCCGACGCCATTATCGCCGTTGACGACCGTCGTCGGGCCGACCGCGACCGATTCCGCGCCGACCGCCAGCGAGTCGCCCGCCGTCGAATTGGCATGGAAGTACTTGGTCGAGGTGACCGACACGGCGGCGATGGCGCCGGCGAGCTGGCGCACCGTCACCGCGTCCTGATTCTGCGTGCCGTCGGCGACGTTGGTGATCTGCCGGTACGCCGAGGTGGTGCCGACCGACACGGCGCCGAGCAGCGCCTTGTCGGTGGTGTTGTACTGGATGAAGTTGGACGGCCCGGCCGCGATCTGCCCGGAAGCCGGAGCGATCGCGCGATCCGAGACGGAACCCGAGCCGAGCGCCACGCTGCCGTCGATGCTGGCCTGTGTGTCGCGGCCGAGCGCCAGCCCGCTGACGCCGGTCGCGGTCGCCTGGTAGCCGACGGCGGTGGAGCCGACCCCTTGCGCGAAGGAATCGGTTTGCGCCAGTCCGGCCTCGTTGGTGCGGGCGTAGCGGATGCCTATGCCATTGGCGTCGGTATAGGCGGTCGAGGTGTCGCCGGCGATGTTGTTGATCGTGTTGCCGAGATTGGTGACGCCACTGCCGATATTGGCGATATCGGTCGTGTTCTGCGTGACCTGCTGGTTGGTGGCGAAGAGCTGCGAGCCGTTGACCGCGTCGGTCGAGCCGCCATTCAACTGTCCGGCCGCGACGTTCTGGATCTGGCGCTCGGCGCCAGCCGACCCGACCGAGAAGGCGCCCGCCGGCGTGCCACCGGCGAAGGTGTAGTTCACGCCGCCGATCGTCGCTCCGCCGACATTTGTCGTTGCGCCCGATGCTGAATTCAGGCCGATCGCCACATCGCCGGCATTGTTGGCCACGGCGTTGGGTCCGACAGCGACGGAATTCGTTCCAAGGGCCTGGGAATCCGGCAGGGCCGAATTGGCGTGGAAATACTTGATGCCGCCGCCGACATTGATGTTGTTGAGCGTTGCGCCGATGGCGTCGACCGCCTGGTTGGTGGCGAAGAGCTGCGAGCCGTTGATCGCATCCGTTGAGGAGCCACTGATCCGCCCAGCCGCCAGGTTGGTGAGCGTGCGTTCCGCGCCGGGCGCGCCGATGCTGACCGTCGAGGTCGGATTGGTGCCCTGGAAGGCATAGGTCGTGCCGTTGATCACGGCATTGGGCGTGCCGACCGCTGCGACCGTCACCGAGCCGGAGCCGAGCGCCACGTCGCCGGAGCTTGCCGCCGCGGTGGCACCGTCGCCCAGCGCGACATTGCCGGCGAGGCCGGCGGCACCCGCCGTCGAGCCGTTGCCCAGCGCCACGGAGCCTTGCCCGATCGCCTTGTTGCTGTTGCCGATGGCGACGGCGCCCGCCGCCATATTGGCCGCGGAGGCACTTGCCGTGCCGTCGCTGTTGGCGATGTTGTTGGCGCCGCCGGTGAAGGCGCCGGTGCCGCTGGCATAGCTGGGATCGCCGATGGAAACCGCGCCGTCGCCATAGGCGGTGTTGCCGGAACCGATGGAGACGGCCTTGCCGCCGGTCGCCACCGCATTGGTGCCCATGGCGACCGCTTCGGCCGAACTGGCCTTGGCATTGTTGCCGACGGCGATGGCGCTCGTCGCCGACGCATTGGCGCCGATGCCGAGTGCGGTACTGCCTGCCCCGCCTGCGTTGGCGCTGACGCCGGCGGCGAGGGAATTGTCTCCTGTCGCGTTCGCGCCGGACCCGAACGAGGAGGCGTTTGCGCCGCTGGCTACAGCGACGTTACCGACCGCTGTGCTGGCGGTGCCACTCGCAATTGAGGTCGTGCCGATGGCGATGGCGCTGGCCGCCGACGCAGTCGCATTGGCTCCGACCGCAAGCGACCGAGCGCCCGAAGCATTGGACTCGGAACCGATCGCGTTTGCGAAGTCTCCGCCTGATTGCGCGGCGTTTCCGATGGCGGTGGAAGCGACGCCCGGCGCCAGCGCTGCGCGCCCGAGCGCCATTGAATAGTTGGCGCTGGCGTTGGAGCTTTGACCCAACGCTATGGCGTTGAGCGCACTCGCTTGACTGAGCCGACCCAATGCCACGGAACTGCTGCCCGATGCATTCGCCTCGCGCCCAAGCGCCACCGCAAATACATCCGAGGCTTGCGAGCTCTGGCCGATGGCAACGGAAGACATTGCGCTTGCATTGGAGCCGATGCCGAGCGCGGTGGAATTGGCGCCACTGGCGACCGATGACCAGCCTCCGGCGAACGAACTAGCGCCGCTAGCCAAGGAACTGGTGCCGACGGCAGTGGAATTCCCTCCCGAAGCGACGGAGAAGGTACCCAAGGCGTTGGCACCAGCCGCGGTGGCTTGGGCCTGAACACCGAGCGCTACGGAATTGACGTTGCTTGCGATCGTGCCTTGGCCCAGCGCCATCGCGCCACCCGCGCCTGTGGCTTTGGCGTTTAGGCCAAGAGCCACCGAGTATTGCGCCGACGCAAGGGATGACCGTCCGACCGCGATGGCGTCGGCCTGGGAAGCCGTGACATCCGTACCGATGCCGATTGCGCTCGTCGCAGTACTGCCTGTTCCGGCGACTGTTCGTGAGCCAAGATAGATGGAGTTGATCTGGGAGGCGATCGAGCCGAAGCCGATCGCGACGGCATTCTGGGCACCCGCACTGGCATTGGTGCCCTCGGCTATCGAGTCGGCTCCGTTTTGCACGGCTCCGGATCCAAACGCGATACCGCGTACCCCGTTCGCCGTGCCGCCGCCGCCGAAAACCTGTGCTGATGCCGGCGTGGCGATGCCGCCCAATGCGATCGCACCCAGCGCCGCCGCCACCATCTTGCCGATGCCGAGCATGCCGAGTCCAGATCCGTTGCGCCGCATGCCGAGCACGCGGTGCGCCATGCGCAGCACCGCCATCAGCCGGCGGCGAACCGAGCGAGAGCGGGGATCGGCCCCCGCAATCCAATGCCTGGCGAAATGCGCCGTGCGGTGCTGAACAAACGAGCCACTCGAAATGTAATTGTCGGTCATGGTCCCTCTCCGTTCGCCAGCCGTCAGGAAATATCCGACAATTCCAGCAGTCGCAGAAAGCCATGATTCTGGTTTGCCGTATTTCAGGAAATTGCTGTTTTGTCAGAAAAAATCGCGGCAACTTCGCGGGAGTTAACGGATAGTTACTTTAGTTAGAGCTTTAATAATGCAGACTAAAACAACGACGCGACCAATATATCACTTAAGCTTCGAATCAAGCTTGCCGAAGCGAGCCTGCAAAGGCGTCGATCGCCGGTATTTCTTCATCACGGTAGTAAAATGGCTCTGGCTCGAAAAGCCGCTCAAATGGGCGATATCGGCGATCGTCATGCGGCTTTCGGCAAGCAGTCTTTCGGCGAAGCCCAACCGCAGATCAAGCACATATTGATGCGGCGGCACCCCGAACGTCCGCGAGAAAGCCCGCACGAAATGATAGGACGACAGCCCGCAAACCGCCGCCATTTCGGCAAGCGCTATCTTGCGCGTAAAATTCTGATCCAGGAAATCCCGCACCTTGCGCGCGCTGTGGGCGGAAAGCCCGCCTTTCACGTTCAGCGCCGGCTGTCGCGCCGGACCGGGTCCGGATGCCGATCCCGGAGGGCCATCATCAGACCGCATCTTTCGGTCCCTTGATATTTCGCAGATGGAATTCAACCCGAGACCGCCCTCCCCGTTCCCCCCAAAAACAATTCGTGATTGATCGAGCTGTGGCTGCATTGTCGCTCCGGTTCATTCGATCAGTCCGGCCAGATGGCGAATAGTGCACAGGCTGCATGCTACTTCGAATGACTCCCGTAATGCCTGCGGCACAGTGGTGGCGGACGTATTTTGGAAAACTCCGGAAGCTTAGTAGGAAATTCCGGTCTTGGATTATCGGAAGGCAGGTGTTGCCACTTTGCCATCCCGAGCTTTCAGTTTCTGCCCGGCGCATATCCGGTCATGGTCGGTGTTCTGCCCCTGTACCTCTTCATGGTTGCGGCCAGATGACTCTGATCCGAAAACCCTGCGAGGTAGGCGACTTCGGCGATTGCAAGCTCGCCGTCAACGAGTAACTTTTCCGCGAAGTCCAGGCGCAGGTTGATCAGGTATCGGTGCGGCGGCATGCCGAACGTGCTGGCGAACCTTGCTATGAAATGATTGGGCGAAACCCCCGCGACCGAAGCCAGCTCGGCGACCATGACCTTCCGCACGAAATTCTCGTCGAGATATTCGCGCACGCGTCGGGCGCCGGCGGCGGAGAGCCCGCCCTTGGGCGACGCGGTCTGCCGGCTGCGGCCAGTGTAGGTGCGCAGCAGATGCACGCCGAACACGGTGAGCAGCGAGTCCAGGTAGAGCTCGTTCGGCGGCAGCTTGCCGGTCAGCTCCGCGGTGATCATCTGGGCGATGTTGAACGCCCTCAGGTCGACCTTGCCGAACGCAGGCGGCTCAAGCTCCAAGTCGGAGCGATCGAACTCGTGCGCGGCCAGCTCCGATAGTGCTTCGGGGGAGATGGAAATGACGGCGTTTTCCCTGGTCTGCGACCAAGCCAAGGTGCTGTCGACTCCAGCGGGATTGATGACGAGGCATCCGACCGGCGCATCGTATTGCGTGATCTTGTCGCTGCCGAGCGAGGCTCTGAATTTGCGCCCAGGTCTCAGCACGATGCCCGCGGAATGTTCCCTGGCCAGGAACGTCTGCGACCCGGGACCGCGGACGGAATAGATGACGCTGCCACGCGCGGTGGCTCTTCTGGGACCGGCACTTTCTGGAATGATGTCCAGGACATATCGGGCTACCCGATCGACGCCCCGGGAAACGCCGCTTTCCCGAGCTTCGCCCGCATTTTTCATTCGCGTCGCCTCAGCCGCCTTGCCGCCGCCTGAAATCCCCTTGCCCGAACCCGGAACCAAAGTAACGCAGGCGTCTCGGCTAGGGAAGAACTCCCATGCGCAAAGAAAAATTTTTATTCGCGAAAAGAGAGAAAAAATGACCGGTCATCGAAATTGGCGAGCATTCTATTTCAGGGCGATGGCCGATTTTCGCCATCCCAGAGATCCATTTATCGCCCGTGGGCGCGGCTTCGGCGAATCCATTGCTTCGTTTTTTGGCGCCGGCATCGGCAGCCAGGCACGACGGGGCGCCAAGCCGGCCGGTCACGAGCGGCTGCTACAGATCACCGCGACGTTTCTCGTACAGATCCCAGGTGAGTTCGACAAAGGCCAGAAGGACATCGTCGCGGTTCCAGCCGGCCGCGACCGCCGCCTGGACGATCTCACGGACGGGAGGCAGCAACTGGCGCTGGCATTCGGCAGACAGGTCGCCGTCCCCCACGGGAGGCCCCTCGAAGTTGAATTTCGTCATTCGGCGTCCCCCCGCCTCGGATCAAAGTTTATACCGCTAATTTCGTTCCAACTGATATACAACAGATGTGATGCCAAATTACAGGAAGCCTTGGACCACAAGGGCAGCACAGGGCGATGCAGGATCACGCCGTCTCTTTGCTTTCCCTCGCGTCAAGTTGATTTTCCCAGGCGGGCGTTCAGGGAGAATTCATTGTCCAAACCCTGCCTGGGACTAGATCTCCTTGGCCAGGCGGCAACCGCCATCCACCGAATGCGAGGCATGAACCGGCCGCATTGCGTTCTGCAACCGCTCGCTGGATAGTCCCGGCAATGTTCGAGACCATTGCGACTCACTGGACCCAAATCCTGGCGATCATCTCGGTGGTCATGGCGACCGTCGGCATCGCCCACGCCGTCATGACCAAGGAGGATGTGCGCGCCGCCACCGGCTGGGTCGGCGTGATGGTGCTGTCACCGATCCTTGGCGTGCTGATCTATGCCGTGGCCGGCATCAACCGCATCCGCCGCGCCACGATCACGGCGCAGCGTCCGCTCACCGGCGACGCGGTATCCGCCAAGCACGAGCGCGACATCGCCGCCGAGGAGGCCCTGATCGTCGAGCGCTACGGTCAGCGCTTCACCGGCCTGCGGACGCTGGGCGACAGGGTGGCGCGGCGCGCCCTCAACCCGGACAATGCCATCGACGTTCTGGAGACTGGCGACGAGGCCTATGCCGCCATGTGCGCGGCGATCGACGGCGCCGAGCGCAGCGTCCTGCTCGAGACCTATATTTTCGACAATGACGCCGTCGGCCTGCTTTTCGTGGAATCGCTGGCCGGTGCCGTCCAGCGCGGCGTCGCCGTTCGCGTGCTGATCGATGCCGTCGGTGCCCGTTACTCCGTTCCCAGCATCCTCGGCCATCTGCGCCGCGCCAACATTCCCGCCGACGTCTTCAACGGCAACATCGTCATAGGCCTGCGCCTGCCCTACGCCAATCTCCGGACCCACCGGAAGATCCTTGTGGTCGACGGCACCGTTGCCTTCACCGGCGGGATGAACATCCGCAAGGGTTTTTCGGCCGAGTTCGCAGGCTCCAACAGCGCCAGGGACACGCATTTCAAGGTCACCGGACCTGTCGTCGCCGACCTGTTCTCGGTCGCTGCCGAAGACTGGCGCTTCGCCACCAACGAAGCGCTGAAGGGCGATGCCTGGCGAATTGCCCCGCTGTCGCCGCCACCCGGCCAGCCGATGCTGGTGCGGGCGGTCGCATCCGGGCCGGATGCCAGCAATGAGACCAACCACAAGCTGCTGATCGGCGCCTTCTCGGTGGCGCGCAAGTCGATCCGTTTGATGTCGCCCTATTTCCTGCCGGACCGCGAACTGATCAGCGCCTTGATCACCGCCGCCCGGCGCGGCGTCGAGATCGATGTCGTGGTGCCGGCGGTCAACAATCTCTTCCTCGTCGACCGCGCCATGACCGCGCAATTCGACCAGATCCTGAAGAATTATTGCCGCATATGGCGCACGGACGGCCCATTCGACCATTCCAAGCTGCTGTCGATCGACGGCGTGTGGGCCTATGTCGGCTCGTCCAACCTCGACGCCCGGTCGCTGCGGTTGAACTTCGAGATCGATCTGGAGATCCTCGACGCCGGCTTTGCCCGCGAGATCGAAGCCCGGATCGGATCGGCAATCGAAACGGCCATTCCCGTCACGCTGGACTCCTTGCGAGCCCGCCCCTTCATCATCCGGCTGTTCGACCGCATCCTGTGGCTGGGATCGCCCTATCTCTAGATGGGTTTCCACCCTATCTCTAGATGGGTTCTCACCCTATCTCTAGATGGGCTCTCACCCTATTTCTGGAAGGCTTTAACAAAACGACGTTTTTGACGGATAGTTGGTGTCGGCCATGGAACATAAGCGCAAAGACTCGATTTGAGGTGCATGGTGAGACCAGCAGGCATGGCAGGCACACGGTGCGGATAAACGGACGCAGCCTCCCGGCAACCATGCTTTTGTCCATTCGCGACAGGCGGATGCGCAAGGCAAACGCGGCTGCGCACAAGGCAACCGCCACCACGGGCACCTTGGTTGCCTCCTACAACGTCCACAAATGCATCGGCGTCGACCGCAAATTCGATCCCGAGCGCACCAGCCGCGTCATCCGCGAAATCGACCCCGACGTCATCGCGCTGCAGGAAGCGGACAACCGTTTCGGCGACCGTGACGGGCTTCTCGACCTGCCCCGCCTCGAGCGGGAAACCGGCCTGGTGCCGGTGCCGATTTCAGCGACCGGCAAGGGCCATGGCTGGCACGGCAATGTCCTTCTGTTCAAGAAGGGCGTCGTCCGTGACGTGCATCAGATCAGGCTTCCGGGCCTGGAACCGCGCGGCGCGGTGGTGGCGGAGATCGACCTCGACGGAAACCGTACCTTGCGCATCATCGCCGCCCATCTCGGCCTGCTGCGCCATTCGCGCTCGCAGCAGGCCCGTGTCGTGCTGGACATCATGAGCAGCGCCGATGAAAAGCCGACCTTGCTGCTCGGCGACCTCAACGAATGGCGGCTCGGCAACCGCTCGGCGCTCAACACGCTGCACGCGACGTTCGGGCCTCAGCCGCCGGCGGTGCCCACCTTCCCCTCGAACCTGCCGCTTTTGGCGCTCGACCGGATCATGACCAATCGGCACGGAATGATCGCAGCGGTCGAAGCCCATGACACGCCGCTTTCGCGCGTCGCCTCCGACCATCTGCCGCTCACGGCCTTCGTTCGCCTGGACCACATGGTTTCCGCCGATAACGCCATGATGTCCCCGGCGTCGCAAAGCGTGTAGATCTGCAGTGGAACGCTCCGGGTCATCCGCGAGTTTATGTGTCAAGTTTATATGTGCTGAACGCACAGGAGGACAAAATGAAAAACTTGATTTTAGCGTCCCTTTTGGCATTGGCCGCAACCGCATCGGTCATTGCGCCGACGCAGGCCGCAAGTGTGACTATCCAGTCCGACGACGGCAACCAATATTCACCAGACGATTCCGACAATGGCGGGATCGTTATTCGCCGGCATCATGACCGGCGCTATGACAACCAATATGAGGACGACCAGAGCGTTCAGTACGATAATTATGGCCAGTATCGGCGTTACCACCGGCACCATCGCTGCCATGTGGAAACAGTCGTGCATTGGCGCCACCACCATAGGGTGGTCGAAGACGTTCGCGTTTGCGGCTAACCCGCGCCTTACCCCGTTCTGACAGGACGTAGTCCTCGGCGGCGGCATAGCCATATTCCTTTCAAGGACGTGGCTATGCCGCATTGCACAATTTCTCGGCCTTCCCCACAATGCAGGCATGGTCCGATCCTCCCTAGCCGTCCTGGTGATCGATGAAAATCGCATCCGCGCCTCGATCATCGAGGCCGGCCTGCGCGAAGCCGGCCATCAGCTTGTCACCGTCATCCATGACGTAACCGGCATTGCGCGGCGGATCGCCGAGATCGAACCCGACGTCATCGTCATCGACCTCGAAAACCCCAACCGCGACATGCTCGAAAACATGTTCCAGCTGTCGCGCGCCGTGAAGCGCCCGATCGCCATGTTCGTCGACCGCTCCGACCAGGCCTCGATCGAGGCCGCGGTCGATGCCGGCGTGTCGGCCTATGTCGTCGACGGTCTGCGGCAAGAGCGTGTCAAGCCGATCCTCGACATGGCGGTGAGCCGCTTCAATGCCTTCTCGCGCATGGCGCGCGAACTGGAAGAGGCGCGCAGCGAGCTAGAGAGCCGCAAGGTCATCGATCGCGCCAAAGGCATACTGATGAAGTCGCGCGGCCTCTCGGAGGAGGCCGCCTACACGCTGCTGCGCAAGACGGCGATGAACCAGAACCGCAAGATCAGTGACATCGCCCAGAGCCTGGTGACCGCGGCCGGGCTGCTGGGGCCGGCGGAGGACGAATGAGCATGAGGCATCAGATCACCGCCGGCTTCATGCCGCTTTTCGACAGCGCCGTGCTGGTCGCCGCGAGCGAGCTTGGCTTCGCCGCCCGCGAAGACATTGAGTTGACGCTGCACCGCGAGACCTCCTGGGCCAACATTCGCGACCGCATCGCCATCGGCCATTTCGATCTTGCGCATATGCTGGGGCCTATGCCGCTCGCCTGCAATCTCGGGCTGACGCCGCTCGCTTCCGAGACCATCGTGCCGTTCTCGCTCGGGCTCGGCGGCAATTGCGTCACCATCTCCAACGCTGTCTGGGCCGGCATGGCGGCGCATGGCGCCCAAGCCGATCTCGATCCCGCGTGCGCAGGCGCGGCCCTGCGCGCATTCATTCGCGATCGAGCGGCCGCGCGCCGCGAACCGCTGCGCTTTGCCGTGGTGCACCCGCATTCCGGGCACAATTACGAACTGCGCTACTGGCTTGCCGCTTGCGGCATCGATCCCGACCGCGCAATCGAGATCGTCATCGTGCCGCCGCCCTTCATGGCCGACGCGCTCGCCACTGGACGCATCGACGGCTACTGCGTCGGCGAACCCTGGAACAGCGCTGCGGTCGCCGCCGGCACCGGCCATATCGTCACCGTCAAGGCGCAGATATGGCGCAACAGCCCGGAGAAGGTGATCGGCGTGCGCAAGGCCTGGGCCGACGAGAAACCGGAGGCGCTGGCGGCGCTGCTGCGCGCGCTGCATCATTCGGCGCGCTGGTGCCAGGATCCGGCCAACCACGCCGAATTGGCCGCGGTGATGGCGCAGCCCGGCTTCCTCGGCCTGACGCCGGCCGTGCAGATGCCGATCCTGACCGGCCATCTGCAATTGGGCGGCGGAGCGGAGCTGGATGTCGACGACTTTTTCTTGCCCTTCGACAAGGCGGCGAACTTTCCGTGGAAGAGCCATGCACTGTGGCTCTACACGCAGATGGTGCGCTGGGGTCATGTCGCGCACACGCCTGATAATCTCGCCATCGCCCGGGATTGCTATCGGCCCGACCTCTACCGCTCGGCGCTGAAGCCGCTCGGTGTCGCGCTCCCCGGGGCCAATGCGAAGGTCGAGGGCGCGCTCAAGGTCGCCACCGCGGTCGGCGCGACCGGCGCCGGCCTGGTGCTCGGCCCGGACGGTTTCTTCGACGGCCAGATCTTCGATCCCGACGAGATCGACGCCTACATAGCGCGCCAGAAATCGGCCCGCACGGAAGCCTGATCACGATGTCGACGAGGCGGTGCTGCTCTCCGACCGCATCGTCATGATGACCAACGGTCCGGCAGCGACCATCGGCGAGGTGCTTGCGGTGCCGCTGGCGCGCCCACGCCGGCGCGTCGAACTTTCCTCCGACCGGACCTTCCTGCGCTGCCGTGAGGCGGTGCTGAAGTTCCTCTACGAACGCCACCGCTTCGTCGCAGCCGCCGGGTAAGGCCATGACCGAAAAGCGCGATCATCGGCAATTGGCAATGTGCATCGGTAATAGGCAGCCTACCGCACTGCACAAATATTATGCTGCCGCGCAAGGCATTCTGACTAATCTTTGATCCGCTACCGCGCTTGGTCGAAAATCGTTCGGCTGCGGTTCACATTGATTTCATTCGATAATCCAGGCAGCTCTCGAATTGGCACGCTTCCTGCATTTCAGAATGTAGGTCCGCAAAGGGCCAAGTGATAACGGCGTCCAATGGCGGGCGCCACAGGCAAAGCTGCCGCTCAGGTCATGCGCGATCCCGGATGGACGGACGCGCGAAGACCTGGCCGGCGGCTTTTTTGTTTTTCGCTCGATCGACGGCGCTGGTCCAAGCGGCGCCAAAACGGAGACAACGATGACGAAACGGATCGGAACTGGCGCGTCCCTCGCGGACTTCACGCGGCGCGATTTTCTGGCCAGCAGCGCGCTGACGGCGGCACTTTTCACCGCCGCGCTCCTGCTGTTTCCGATAGGCGCCAAGATTCAAGGCAAGGACCTGACCGTCGCGAACTCGGTCTCGTTGCATCCATCGATGCCGCGCCGCTGATCATTCACCCACAAAATATCCATGGTGCCTCCCACGCCGCAGATCGGAGCCAGACATTGACCGCAAATCTCCCAGCCCCGCCCAGCCAGGACAGTGCCCCCCGGCAGGCGCTTGTGATGTCCACCATCGCCTTCACCGTATGCTTCGCGGTGTGGACGATCTTTTCAATCATCGGCGTTCGCATAAAGCAGGATCTCGGGCTGAACGAGACGCAGTTCGGCCTGCTCGTCGGCACGCCGATCCTCACCGGTTCGCTCGTGCGCATGGTGCTCGGCGTCTGGACCGACCGCTTTGGCGGACGGCTGGTCTACACCGCGACCATGCTTGCGGCGGCGGTGGCGACCTTCCTGCTGGCTTTCGCGCATACCTACGGGCAGATGCTGGTTGCCGCGCTTGGCGTCGGGCTCGCCGGCGGCTCCTTCGCCGTCGGCGTGTCCTATGTCTCGCGCTTCTTCCCCGCGGACAGGCAGGGTACCGCCCTCGGCATCTTCGGTGCCGGCAATGTCGGGGCCGCGGTCACCAAATTCCTGGCGCCCTTCGTGCTTCTCTCCTGGGGCTGGCAGTCGGTGGCGCTGATCTGGGCCGCAGCGCTCGTCGTCATGGCCGCCATCTTCTGGTTCACCACCGGCGATGATCCCGTCATCGGCGAGCGCCGCGCCGGCAAGGCAACACCCACCAGAAATTTCTGGCAGGAATTCGCGCCGCTCAAGAATGTGCAGGTCTGGCGCTTCGCCTTCTACTATTTCTTCGCCTTTGGCGCGTTCGTGGCGCTGTCGCTCTGGCTGCCGCGCTACCTGATCGGCGTCTACGGCTTCGGGCTTGCGACCGCCGGCATGATAGGCGCGGCCTATTCAATTCCCGCAAGTGTCTTCCGCGCCTATGGCGGCGTGCTTTCCGACCGGATCGGTGCCCGCACCGTGCTCTATTCGACGTTCGCCGTCAGTGCCGTCGCGACTCTCGTTCTGTCTCTCCCCTCGGCAGACTACGTCGTGCGCGGCATTAGCGGGCCGATCGCCTTCCATTTCGAGATCGGCCCGCTCGCCTTCATCGCCGTCGCCTGCGTGCTCGGCTTCTTCATGAGCCTCGGCAAGGCCGCGGTGTATAAGCACATCCCGGCCTACTATCCGCGGAATGTCGGCGCGGTCGGTGGTGTGGTGGGCATGATCGGCGGGCTAGGCGGCTTCATCCTGCCGATCGCCTTCGGCGCGCTCAACGACCTCACAGGCGTGTGGTCGAGCTGCTTCATGCTGCTGTTCGTCATCGTCGCCACCTGCCTTGCCTGGATGCATGTCTCCATCCGGCGCATGGAGCGCGCGGCATCCGCCGAAACTTCACCCCTTTCCTACGCGGCTGAGTGAGAGAGCGGACATGACAGAAAAACTCGTCATCATCGGCAACGGCATGGCCCCCGGGCGCATGCTGGAGCACCTCCTCGAGCAAGCGCCGGGCCGCTACGCCGTCACCATCTTCAACGCCGAGCCCCGCGTCAATTATGACCGCATCATGCTGTCGCCGGTGCTGTCGGGCGAAAAGGATTATGAGGAGATCATCATCCATGGTGACGGCTGGTACATCAAGCATGGCATCACCCTCTACAAGGGTCACAAGATCGTTGCCATCGACCGGCAGGCGAAAACCGTCACCTCCGACCATGGCGTAACCGAGCCCTACGACAAGCTCGTCATCGCCACCGGCTCGGTGCCGTTCATCATTCCGGTGCCGGGCCACAACCTGCCCGGCGTGCTGACCTACCGCGATCTCGACGACGTGCGAGCCATGATGCTGGCCGCCCAGTCGCGGGCCAAGGCGGTCGTCATAGGCGGCGGGCTGCTCGGGTTGGAGGCGGCGGCGGGTCTCAACGCGCAAGGCATGGACGTCACCGTGCTGCATGTCATGCCGACGCTGATGGAGCGCCAGCTCGATCCGGCCGCCGGCTACCTACTGCAGCGCGCGGTGGAGCAACGCGGCATCAAGGTCATCACCAAGGCCAACACCCAGGCAATCACCGGCAACGGCAAGGTCGAGCGGGTCGAGCTCGCCGACGGCACCGTCATTCCGGCGACGCTGGTGGTGATGGCCGTCGGCATCAGGCCGAACGCGGCGCTGGCCAAGGATGCCGGCATCGCCGTCAACAGAGGCATCGTCGTCGATGCCGGCATGCGCAGCAACGACCCCGACATCTACGCGCTCGGCGAATGCGCCGAGGTCAACGGCATGGTCTATGGGCTGGTCGCGCCGCTCTATGAGATGGCGCGCGTCGCCGCCCACCAGCTTGCCGGCAACGAGGCCGCCGCCTTTGTCCATTCGGACACGCCGACCAAGCTCAAGGTCACCGGCATCGAGCTGTTCTCGCTCGGCGACTTTGCCGAGGGCGAGGACCGCCAGGAAATCGTGCTGCGCGACGCCTCGGCCGGCGTCTACAAGCGGCTTGTGCTGAAGGACGACCGCATCATCGGCACGGTGCTCTATGGCGAAACGGCGGACGGCGCCTGGTTCAACGACCTGAAGAAGAAGCAGACCGACATATCGGAGATGCGCGATACCTTGATCTTCGGCCAGTCCTATCAGGGGGGTGCCCCGCTGGACCCTATGGCGGCCGTTGCAGCCTTGCCGGATGATGCGGAAATCTGCGGCTGCAACGGCGTCTGCAAGGGCAAGATCACAGGCGCTATCACGGCCAAGGGCCTGACCGCGCTCGACGATGTCAGGGCGCACACCAAGGCGTCCGCCTCCTGCGGTTCCTGCACCGGGCTGGTCGAGAAACTGATGGTGCTGACGCTCGGCGACACATACAACCCTGCGGCCGTGCAGCCCATGTGCTCCTGCACCACGCTCGGCCACGACGAGGTGCGCCGGCTGATCAAGGCAAAGCACCTCAAGACCATTCCCGCCGTCATGCAGGAACTGGAGTGGAAGACCTCCTGCGGCTGCGCCAAATGCCGGCCGGCGCTCAACTACTACCTCGTCTGCGACTGGCCGGACGACTACGCCGACGACTACCAGTCGCGCTTCATCAATGAGCGGGTGCATGCCAACATCCAGAAGGACGGCACCTATTCGGTGGTGCCGCGCATGTGGGGCGGTGTCACCAATGCCGCCGAACTGCGCGCCATCGCCGACGTCGTCGACAAGTTCGATATCCCGATGGTCAAGGTCACCGGCGGCCAGCGCATCGACATGCTGGGCATTCGCAAGGAGGACCTGCCGGCGGTGTGGGCCGATCTCGGCCAGGCCGGCTTCGTCTCCGGCCACGCCTATGCCAAGGGCCTGCGCACGGTGAAGACCTGCGTCGGCTCCGACTGGTGCCGCTTCGGCACGCAGGATTCGACGGGGCTGGGCATCCGTATCGAGAAATTCATGTGGGGCTCGTGGACCCCGGCCAAGGTCAAGATGGCGGTGTCGGGCTGCCCGCGCAACTGCGCCGAGGCGACCTGCAAGGATGTCGGCGTCATCTGCGTCGATTCTGGCTACGAGATCCATTTCGCCGGGGCGGCAGGCCTCGACATCAAGGGCACCGAAGTGCTCGGCCTTGTGAAGACCGAGGACGAGGCGCTGGAGCATATCGTGGCGCTGACGCAGATGTACCGCGAGCAGGGCCGCTATCTCGAACGCATCTACAAATGGGCCAAGCGCATCGGCATCCCCGAGATCAAGCGCCAGATCATGGACGACGATGCCAAGCGCAAGGCCTATTACGACCGCTTCGTCTTCTCCCAGAAATTCGCCCAGGTCGACCCGTGGTCTGAACGCGTCTCCGGCAAGGACAAGCACGAGTTTCGGCCGATGGCTTCGGTCGGGTTCGCGCAGGCGGCGGAGTGATGGAGATGTTTGCGCGAAGCACCCCCCTCTGGCCTGCCGGCCATCTCCTTCTCAAGGGGGGAGATCGAATGTCGTTTCGGCTTTCGCCAATCTCCAACGTCGCAGGACGGTCGCCGTCATCGAGGCTGCCAATCTCGCCCCTTGAGGAGGAGATGTCCGGCAGGACAGAGGGGGGTGCCTTGGCGCAATCCTATCAAGCAAAGGCAGCCCAATGAACTGGATCGCCATCGGCACCATCTCCGACATCCCCCGCCGTGGTGCGCGCTGTGTCGCCACCCCGCAAGGCAAGGTCGCCGTCTTCCGCACCCAGGACGATCAGGTCTACGCCATCGACGACCATTGCCCGCACAAGGGCGGGCCGCTGAGCCAAGGCATCGTCCATGGCGCGGCGGTGACCTGCCCCCTGCACAATTGGGTGATCTCGCTGGAGACAGGCAAGGCGCTCGGCGCCGACGAGGGCGCAGTACGCACCATCCCGGTCAAGGTCGAGGGCGAGCGCCTGTTCCTGGCGCTGGAAGCGCTGGCCAGCCGCGCTGCCTGACCATGGAGATCGACGCAGCACGCGAGGTGAGGACCACTTGCCCCTATTGCGGGGTGGGCTGCGGCGTGCTGGCGAAGGTCGCCGCGGACGGGCAAGTGTCCGTCCGCGGCGACCCCGATCATCCCGCGAATTTCGGCCGGCTCTGCTCCAAGGGTTCCGCCCTGGCAGAGACCATCGGTCTCGACGGCAGGTTGCTTCATCCAGAAATCCACGGCCGCCGGACAGGCTGGAACGAGGCGCTCGACATCGTCGCTTCGACCTTCTCGCGCACCATTGCCGAGCACGGACCGGATGCGGTCGCCTTCTATGTCTCGGGCCAGTTGCTGACCGAGGATTACTACCTCGCCAACAAGCTGATGAAAGGCTTCATCGGCTCGGCCAACATCGACACCAATTCGCGTCTCTGCATGGCCTCGTCCGTCGCCGGCCACCGCCGCGCCTTCGGCTCCGACACGGTACCGGGAACCTATGAGGATCTGGAACGCGCCGACCTGATCGTGCTGGTCGGCTCCAACCTCGCCTGGTGTCATCCCGTGCTCTATCAGCGCATCGCGGCGGCCCGGGAAAAGCGGCCGGAGATGAAGATCGTGCTGGTCGATCCGCGCCGCACCATGACATCTGATATCGCCGACATGCATCTGGCGATCGCGCCCGATGGCGACGTCGCCCTGTTCACCGGCCTGCTCGCCTGGCTCGGCCAGCACAATGCGCTCGACCGCGCCTATATCACGGCGCACACGACCGGCTTCGGACAAGCTCTTTTTGCGGCATCGGCGCTCGATCTCGCCAGTGTTGCCACCGCAACAGGCCTGAGCGAAGACGAGCTTGCCCGCTTCTACAGCCTGTTCGCCGCGACCGCGAAGACGGTGACCGTTTACAGCCAGGGCGTGAACCAGTCGTCGTCCGGTACCGACAAGGTCAACGCCATCATCAACTGCCATCTCGCGACCGGCCGCATAGGCAAACCGGGAACCGGCCCGTTCTCGGTGACCGGCCAACCCAACGCCATGGGCGGTCGCGAGGTCGGCGGCATGGCCAACATGCTCGCCGCCCATATGGAGATCGAGAATCCCGAACACCGCGATCGCGTGCAGCGCTTCTGGAATGCGCCTGACATCGCGCAAAAGCCCGGGCTGAAGGCCGTCGAGATGTTTCAAGCCGTGGCTGACGGGCGCATCAAGGCGCTGTGGATCATGGCCACCAACCCGGTCGATTCGATGCCTGACGCAGACGCCGTCGAAGCGGCAATCAAGGCTTGCCCGTTCGTTGTGGTTTCGGACGTGCTGGCCAGCACGGACACAGTGCGTCATGCTCATGTCCGGCTGCCCGCCGCCGCCTGGGGCGAAAAGGACGGCACCGTCACCAATTCGGAGCGCCGCATCTCGCGCCAGCGGTCGTTTCTGGCGGCGCCCGGCGAGGCGAGGCCCGACTGGTGGATCATTGCGGAGGTGGCGCGGCGGATGGGTTTTAGCGAGGTATTTGCCCATGAGACGCCTGCGGAAATTTTTGGCGAGCATGCCGCCCTGTCTGGGTTTGAGAATGACGGTGCGCGGGATTTTGATATTGGAGCTCATGGCGGAATGAATGCAGAGGCCTATGAAGAACTGGCGCCGTTCCAATGGCCAGCGCCGGCCCGAGGCGCCCCCCTCTGGCCTGCCGGCCATCTCCCCCTCAGTGGGGGAGATCAGCTGTTGCCTCGGCTTTCGCCAGTCTCCAACGTTGCAACTGGAGAGCCGGCGTCGAAGCTGTCGATCTCGCCCATCAAGGGGGAGATATCCGGCAGGACAGAGGGGGGCGATCAAGCTCGACATTCGCAACAAGCGAACGGCACGACGGAGCAGCAACCCGCGCGTTTCTTCGCCAACGGCCATTTCTACACACCCGACCGCAAAGCCCGCTTCATCGCCATCCGCGCCACCACGGAAACCCGCACCACCGCCGACTTCCCGCTCGTCCTCAACACCGGCCGCATCCGCGACCACTGGCACACCATGACGCGCACCGGCAAAAGCCCGCGTCTGTCCCAGCACATCGCCGAGCCCTTTGTCGAAATCCATCCCGTGGACGCGCAGCACCACGGCATCGGCGACGCCGACATCGTGCGTATCTCCAGCCCGCGCGGCGACGTCCTGGTCCGCGCCCTGATCACGTCACGCCAGCGCCAAGGCAGCGTCTTCGCGCCGATGCACTGGACCGATCAGTTCGCGGCAAAAGGCCGGCTCGACGCACTGACCGCACCGCTCATCGATCCGGTTTCAGGTCAGCCGGCGTTGAAACATGTCGCCGCCCGTATCGAGAAATTTGCCGCAAAGGCCTTTGGTTTCGCCGTGATGCGCCGCCGTCCCGAGGCGATTGCTGCCGACTATTGGGCGGTCGCTCGTTGCAGGGGCGGATGGCGGGTCGAGCTTGCCTTTGCCGACGACGACGCCGACTGGACAGCCTTCGCCGGTTCGCTCTTCGAGGCTCCTTCGGCCGAAATGCTTGCCTATCACGACCGCGACGCCGGTCAGCACCGCATCGCCGCCTTCGACGGTGAGCACCTCACGGGTGCTTTGTTCGTCGCGCCCGGTCCGGTCGCGGTGTCGCGCGGCTGGGCCGCCGAACAGCTCGAAGAGGTTCACGCCAGCCAGCGCGAGCGCTTCAGGATCGTCGCCGGCCGCGCCTGTGCCGAACGGCCGGATGCCGGCGCGACCGTCTGTTCCTGCTTCAACGTCGGGGCCAACCAGATCGTGGCTGCGGTGATGGCCGGCTGCACCACCGTCGAAGCCATCGGCGGCGTGCTGAAGGCCGGCACCAATTGCGGCTCCTGCCGGTCCGAGATCCGCGCCCTCATCCAGGCTGGCCGCGTTCAAGCGGCCGAGTGAGCCGCAATCTCGTGCGACTTGAGCGGTCCGCGAGGCCGCGCCAAACCTGACCAATTGTTAATACGACTTCGTCGGGCTTCGGCCATATTGGTGGATGGGATGATGCCGCCGTGGACCAGCAATTGGAAATGGTCACCTGCCCGCTCATCCAGGTGAATTTCAAAGAGGGCCAGGACCCGCAGGTCGCCCTTCAACGGGGCAGCCGTTCGGCCGACTATCGTTGCGAGGGGTTTTCCAATCAGTTAGCGGACTGAGCCACGAACCCGTCGCTGTCGATCCGTGCCTCGGCTGGCCCTGTTGTCCGCAAATGGTACGTCTGGACACAAGTGTTGAAGGCTGAAAAATAGGGAACGTAACGTCGCTATCCGAGTTGATTCAAGAGATCGGGAGATTCGCGCTGAATCTGGAAGAGATAGCCTCCCATCCGGCCTTGCACCGCTACGTACAGGAACAGTCGCAGTCCCTGATCCGAATCTATGAGGAAACCCCGCGACTGGCTTCAATCTTTGCCACGCAGCAACGCTGGTTGATGGCTCATGTCGGGCTTTCCATGCATTTCCGGCGGGACCCGAACGACCGCCGCAAGGAGTTGACCGTCTCGCGTTTCACCGAGATCGTGTACAAGAACGCCGTGGCCAGCCGCAATACGGCGGATGCTTTCATCAAGGAGATGCTGCACTACAACATCGCCGAGTACGTGGCGGGCGGGGACGGCCGCACGCATCCCCTGCAACCGACGCCCGCCACCATCGAGAGGTTCACCGGCTGGGTGACCGCCCATCTGCGCACGCTTGACCATATCGATGGCGGCGACCGGCTGGGCAGATATCTGGAACGGCCTGACATGCTTGCCACGCTGCAGCCACTGATCGCTGACGGCCTGCTGGCCTCAAAGCCGGTGCGCGAACCCAACCAGACCTTTTCCCTTTTCATCTGGCTCAACAATGGCGGCATCGTCATGGACTGGCTGATGTCCGGCATCGATCCGGATCATGCCGGCCTGGAGCGGATTCCGACCAGCGTCGTTTCGATCGGCGATTTCGCCAAATGGCTCAACCTGTCGCGGACCCATCTTGGCCGCAAACTGCGCACCGCCGAGGAACTCGGCAGCATTGGCTGGCTTGGCCAACGCGGCCATTCGGTGATGTGGGTGTCGCACGGGTTCTACGAGGAATACATGACCGTGCAGGCCGCCAAGCTGGCTGTCGTCGACAATGCCTTCAAGGCTTGTTTCCCGCCACCGCAAGGCGGTGACTGAGCAGCGCCCTGCACAGGGGCCGATTTTGGCGAAAGCGTGAGGCGATTGATGCTCTCCGAGCATCAATCGCCTCTGATCTTGGACAGACCTCGGCGTTCTCAGTCGATGTCGAACGAAACGCCTTGGGCAAGCGGCAGCGCCTTGGAATAGTTCACCGTATTGGTGGCGCGGCGCATATAGGCCTTCCACGCATCGGAGCCGCTTTCGCGGCCGCCGCCGGTTTCCTTTTCGCCGCCGAAAGCACCGCCGATCTCGGCACCCGACGTGCCGATATTGACGTTGGCGATGCCGCAGTCCGAACCGTCGACACCGAGGAAACGCTCCGATTCCTGCAGATCGCGGGTGAAGATCGACGACGACAGGCCCGCACCCACCGCGTTGTGTTCGTCGAGCACGGCGTCGAAATCCGAATACTTCATCACATAGAGGATCGGCGCGAAGGTCTCTTCCGTCACCGGCGACACCTGCTTCGGCATCTCGACCAGCGCCGGATGCACATAATAGGCGTCCGGGTGGCCGTTCTCGACGCGCGCGCCGCCGGTCACCTTGCCGCCATGGGCGGTGGCTTCCTTCAAGGCCTTCTGCATGGCGTCAAAGGCGGCCTTGTCGATCAGCGGCCCAACCAGCGAAGAGGTCTCCAGCGGATTGCCCACCGAAACACTCTCATAGGCCCTCTTCAACCGCGGCAGCAGCGCATCATAGACGCTCTCATGCACGAACAGGCGCCTCAGCGTCGTACAGCGCTGGCCGGCCGTGCCCATGGCGCCGAACGCGATGGCGCGCAGCGCCATGTCGAGATCGGCGGTGGGGCAGACGATGCCGGCATTGTTGCCGCCGAGTTCCAGCACGGCACGCGCAAAGCGCTTGGCCAGGCGCGGGCCGACGTCGCGGCCCATGCGGGTCGAGCCGGTCGCCGAAACCAGCGGCACCTTGGGATGGTCGACAAGGATCTCGCCGACGGCGCGGTCGCCGATTAGCACCGGCGCCAGCCCCTGCGGCGCGTCGACGCCGAAACGCTTGACCGCGCGCTTGAATATCGCCTCGCAGGCAAGTGCCGTCAGCGGCGTCTTCTCCGATGGCTTCCACACCACCGCGTCACCGCAGACCAGTGCCAGTGCCGCATTCCACGACCACACCGCGACCGGGAAGTTGAAGGCGGAAATGACGCCGACCACGCCGAGCGGATGCCAGGTTTCCATCATGCGATGGCCCGGACGCTCGGTGGCGATGGTCAGACCGTACAATTGCCGGGACAGACCGACGGCGAAATCGCAGATGTCGATCATCTCCTGCACTTCGCCGAGGCCCTCGGACGGGATCTTGCCGACCTCGATCGACACCAGCCGGCCAAGCTCGGCCTTGTGCGCACGCAATTCCTCGCCGAGCAGCCTTACCAGTTCGCCGCGCTTCGGGCCGGGCACCAGCCGCCAGGACTGGAACGCCTTGTGCGCGGCATCGATGGTCTTGGCCGCATCGGCCGGCGAGATGGTCTTCAGCGCCGCGATCTGTTCGCCCGTCACCGGGCTGCGCACGATGAGATCGCCGCCGGACAGCGCGTCCTTGGCCACACCCAGTTTCGCCAGAAGCTCGGCCGTTTCCTTCGCTATGGTCATTTTTGTCCCTTTCAGATCCCGTCGTCATCATCTGGCGTCGGGTCAAAGCCTCGCGCCATCTCGCCCGCGTGCCGAAAAGGCACTTCGGGCACAGTCATGGCGTGGCCTTACTCGTTTCAAGGGAAAATCGCCACCCCGGCATGGTCTAAGCCCGGGCGACACGATTGAGCCAGATGGGCAAACGCGGCTCAGTTGGCCTTTTTCGCCGGCACGCGCACGGCGCCGTCCTTCATCAAACGGTCGATATGCATGCGGATATGGGCTGCCTCCGCCGCCGTGTTGGCCAGCGCGATGGCCCGGTCGAAGGCAACCCGCGCCTCCTCACCCCGGTCGAGTTGCATCAGCAGCCCGCCCTTGAGGCCGAAGAAGTGGAAATAGCCGGAAAGCCTTTCTTCCAGCGGCTCGATCATGGCAAGGGCGGCTTCCGGGTCGCGTATTTTCGAGACCGCCACCGCGCGGTTGAGCGTGATGACGGGCGACGGTTGCATCTGTTCGAGCAGGCCGTAGAGCAGATCGATCTCCACCCAGTCGGTGTCCTCGGCCTTTTCTGCCCGGGCATGCAAAGCGGCGATTGCCGCCTGCACCTGATAGGGACCGGGCTTGCGATGGCGCAACGCCTTGTCGACCAGCGCCAGCCCCTCGTCGATCATCTTGCGGCTCCACAGGCCGCGATCCTGGTCCTCCAGCAGCACGATCTCGCCGTCTTCGTCGAAGCGGGCCGGCGCGCGCGCATGCTGCAGCAAAAGCAGCGCCGTCAGCCCCATGATCTCCGGCTCGGTCTGGAACAGCCGCAGCAACAGCCGGGCAAGGCGGATCGCCTCCTCGCATAGCGGCGCGCGGGCCGGCGCCTCGCCGCTATTGGTCGAATAGCCTTCGTTGAAGATCAGGTAGACCATCGCCGCCACCGCGGCGAGCCGCTCGGAACGCTCGACCGCGCCCGGCGTCTCGAACGGCACGCCAGCGTCGGCGATGCGCGCCTTGGCGCGGGTGATGCGCTGCTCCATGGCGCTCTCGCCGACCAGGAAGGCGCGAGCGATCTGCTTGACGGTGAGACCGGAGACGATGCGCAGCGCGACCGCGATCTGCTGCGTTGCGGGAAGGTCCGGATGGCAGCAGATGAAGAGCAGCCGCAATATGTCGTCGCGGTAGTGCGCGCCGTCCAGCCGCTCGGCGATGTCGCTCTCGGCATCTTCCAGATCGGAGATCTGGTCCTCTTCCGGCATCGGCGCCTGCTTGGCGCGCTTGCGCACCGCGTCGATGCCGCTGTTGCGGCCGACGAAGATCAGCCAGGCCGCCGGGTCGCGCGGCGGCCCGTTCTGCGGCCAGTTCTTCAACGCCCTGAGACAGGCATCCTGGAAAGCTTCCTCCGCCGTATCGAGATCGCGGAAATAGCGCAGCAGCGCGCCCATTGCCTGCGGGCGGGCGGCGCTGATCGCGGAGCTGATCCAGGCAAGTTCGGTCATACGGCAACACCGGTGGGATTGAACACCGAGACCGGCCGGATCTCGTAGGAGCCGCCGCTCGGGTTGACCTCGGAGAGCTCACGGGCGAATTCGACAGCCTCGTCGAGATCGGTGCATTCGAGCGTGTAGAAACCCAGGAACTGCTCCTTGGTCTCGGCGAAGGGCCCGTCGATGACGACCGATTCGCCTTTCACTTTCCGCAGCGTCGTCGCCGCCGTCGTCGGCAAAAGCCGCGCCACCGGGCCAAGCCGGCCAGCCTTGGCGTACTTGTCCTGAACGTTGAGGAGATTGGCCATGACTTCGTCGTCCTGCGCCTTGCTCCAGGAGCTGACGACGTCTTCGGAGGCATAGCAGAGTATGGCGTAGAGCATGGGCTGGTCCTTTTCTGTATCAAAGGACGAAACAGTATGACCGATCCCGACACGACGTCGACAAAAAAACACGGATTGAGCGACCGTCAATCGCCGCCAGTCACCGTTGATGCGCCTTCAACCATCTCAGCACGATCGCTTCCTCGTCATCGAGACCCTCGATGGGCCGCTTGCGCTTGTTGGCTTCCGCCATTTCTGCCAGCAGCCGTCCCTGCGACCAGGCCTCGAAAACCAGCGGATGAATATAGCATTTGCGGCAGACGGCGCGCGTGTTGCCCAGCCGCTCGGCCACCTTGTCGATGACGCTGTTCATCACCCGCTTTTGCTGGGCCTGGGTTTCGGGCAGCTCCGTCTGCGCAAACAGCGACGCGGCATGGATGGTGCCGCCCCAGGTGCGAAAATGCTTGGAGCTGAACGCATCGCCGGCGGCATCCCTGATGTAGCGGTTGACGTCGTCGGAGTGGATCGGGCGTCTATTGCCTTCCTCGTCGAGATACTGGAACAGTTTCTGGCCCGGCAGGTCCTGCGCACCCCGCACGATGCGGGCGATACGGCGATCGACCAGCTTCAGTTTCCATTCCTTGCCGGACTTGCCCTCGAAGGCGAAGCGCAGGCTCGATCCCTTGATATCGACATGGCGGTCGCGCAACGTCGTCAGGCCGAAGCTCTTGTTGTCTCGCGCATAGGCGGCATTGCCGACGCGGATCATCGTGTTGTCGAGCAGCCAGACGACCGCGGCGACGACGCGCTCGAACGGCAGGCCGTGGCGGCGCAAATCGCTGTCTATCGTGCGCCTCAGGCTGGCCAAGCTTTCGGCGAAGGCAACGAGGCTCGAATATTTGGCATCGTCGCGTTCTTCGGCCCATTGCGGATGATAACGATACTGCTTGCGCCCCCGCTGGTCCCTGCCGGTCGCCTGGATGTGCCCGTCGGCATCAGGCGAGATCCAGACATCCGTCCAGGCCGGCGGTATGACGATCGCCTCGATACGCGCCCTGGCGGTATCCGAGACCGCTTTCCCGTCCGGCCCTTTGTAGGAAAATCCCTTGCCTGTCTTTAGCCGGCGTATACCGGGCTCGGCATCGCTGACGTAGGTCAGTGCGGCGTGCCCGGCCGCGCTTTGCGCCCCGTTCTTCGGCGCGGCGTCGCCGTCGGTTGACCGGCAGGGCGGCAATCCGGGTCTCTGCAGCATGCAAGCTCCACGCAAATATGCGTAGATAAGCTGCTGGCCGACAGCTGGTTCCACGCCCCGCGCGAAAGTCGACTGGCCGCGGCAAGCGAATGACGGAACCTTACGACTACAAGGCGCCCCGCGGTTCCACCCGCGGCGCCGACAGCCGCCGTCGCACTGCGAGCTTGAACCTGTAGCGCAGGCAGCGCCAGGCTTCTGACCGCCGCTTTGGCGCGGCAGCGGCCACTGCCAGGAAGCGCGCGGCAATGTCCAGGTCGCCGCGCGCATAGTGGACGCGGGCGATCTTGAGGGCGACAAGCCCCTCCCTGGTCTTGAGCGCCGAGACCGGGATGCCGCAATCGGTGAGCGTGCGCGATTCCCGGCGCCACTCCAGGAAGCGCCGCACCGGGTTGATGGCAAAGCGGTCGTCGGAACGGGCCGGCGAAACCTCATAGACCATGACGGGTTGCGGCGTCATGGCCAGCGAAGCCTTGCTCATCAGCCGCGCCCAGAACAGCGTGTCCTCGTCATAGGCAAGGCCCACCGGAAACCCTGTATCGCCGATCAGTTGCCGGGACGCCAGAACGCTGCCCACGGCGACGGAGCGTATGTCGCCTTTCACATAGGCCGAAGCATTTGCCAGGCACGCAGCCTGATAGCCGTTCGGAATCTTGATCTGCCGATCCTGGCCGTTCACCCGCCGCCGGTAGGCGCCGACGATCATGCCGGCCTTCGGCCGTTCTCCGCCTGCCGCAGCAGCGCGCGCAATCCGCCCTGAAGATGCAAATCGTCTGCGTCGATCAGATACACCCAGGGATGGAGCGCCTGCGCCAGCGCCACGTTGCGGGCGCCGCCGGCGTCGCGGCATTCGGCCGGCAGCACGCGCAGCGGCAAGGCCAATTGCGATGTTTGAGAAGTCGCTTCGTCCACCCACAATTGCTGTGGCGGAACGCTTCGCGCTTTTCAGCTCGCTTTCATACCTTCTCGAGCGCAACCGGAATGACGTCGACGGCCTGCTCGCCGACCTGTCCGCCAGTGGTCTTCAGCACACCGACGATCGGCGCGACGTCGGAATAGTCGCGGCCGTAGCCGACGGTGATATGATCGTTGCTGGCTCGCATGCCGTTGGTCGGGTCGAATTCCTGCCAGCCGGCGTCGCGTCCGCACCAGACCTTGACCCAGGCATGCATGGCGTCGGCGCCTTCCAGCCGCGGCTTGCCCTTGGGCGGGATGGTGCGCAGGAAGCCGCTGACATAACCGGCCGGAATGCCGAGCCCGCGCAAGCCCGCGATCATGATGTGCGAAAAATCCTGGCAGACGCCGCGCTTCAGCCTGAAGGCGTCGCTGGCCCGGGTCCGCACCGTGGTCGCCTCGCCGTCATAGGTGAAATCCCGATGGATGCGGTTGCACAGATCCATTGCCGTGCCGGCGGCCGAGGTACCGACGCTGTCCTGCGCATAAGAGGTGATCGCCGCGTCGATGCCGGAGTGAGCGCTTCCCGCCAGAAAATGGTGCGGCGAGTCAGACGCCAACGACCGCACCGCGGCCAGTTCCTGCCGCAGCCGCCCTATATCGGGCGACACGTCGAGCCCGGGCTCGGGCCGCGACACCGAAACGCGGGCGCTCATCCTGATGTCGAGCGCGTCATGCGCATCGCGAAAAGCAATCGAAGTGACGTTGTTGCCGAAGAAATCCGAGAAATCCGACCGTTCATTGGGCGCCGGGGCAAAGGACAGCGATGCGGCAATGACGCGCTGCACACCCGATATCGTCGATGGCAGCACGCGGATCTGGTGGCGGCCGCCGCCCGCCGCCGCTGCATAGTCGTAATGGAGATGAAGCCTGATGTCGTAGAGCATGGACTAGCCGAAATAGGCTTTGGCGAGGCTGTTGTAGAGACCGCCGATTTCATAGGCGAGTTCGTCCAGCGCCTTTGCCGTCATGTCCGAAGGCTCCTTGATGGCTATGGCCGTGTTGAGCTGCAGGATCTCCTTCGCCGCCGGCGACATGTGCCCCTCGCCGCCGACCGACGGCAACAGGCCGATCTCGGCCTTCAGCCTTTCCAACTGGAACAGGATCGAGCGAGGGTTGAGCGGGTCGAGCGCCAGAAGATCGATCACCGTGCGCCGGCCGGCCTGCACCGGATATTGCCGGCGATGGGTCATGACGCTGTCGCCGATCTCCAGCATCATGTCGAGCGCGCCGTCCGGCGCGTTGGGACTGGTCAGCCGGGACAGCGTCCGGGCGATCTGGATGCCGCGTTCCAGCCGCCGGCCGATCTCAAGGAACCGCCAGCCGGCGAAACGGTACATGTTCTCATGCAGCAGGCCGGAGAAACCGGCGAGCTTGCGCAGGATCACCGTCATGGCCCGCGTCGCGTCATCGCCCGGCGCCACTGTCGTCGCGAACTGGTGGATGGTCTTCGACAGGTCCTTGAGTGCCAGCCAGCCATCGGGAGAAAACCGGTCGCGGATCTGGCCCGCGCTGTAGACCGCGCTGTCGAGCGTGCCGATCAGCCCCGACGGGATCGCCGTCTCGACGTCGATGCCGAACGGTTCGAGATAGTCCCTGATGTCGGCCAGCAGCGGCATGTCCGGATCGGATGTCTCGGCCAGCCGCACATGATAGGCGCGCAGGATGCGCACCGTGTCTTCCGAACGCTCGATATAGCGGCCGAGCCAGGTCAGGTTTTCCGCGGCGCGGCTTGGCAGGCTGCCCGGCCTGGTGCGGGTGAAGCTGTCACCCTCCTGCGGCAGCAGCGTCTCGCGCTCGACGGGCCTGTCGCTGACCACCCAGACGTCGGCCGCCTGGCCGCCGTGCTGCATGGCGATCGCCGTTGGGTCGAGCGACAGGCCGACGCGGGCGAACCCGCCCGGCATCACCGTCCAGCCATCGGGCGTGCGCGCCAGGTAGACGCGCAGGCTCGCCGGCCGCGGCTCCAGCCAGCCGCCGACAAAGACCGGTGTGGTCGACAGCGTCACAGCTTCCTGGCCGACGAAGGCGCCGCCATCGCGTTCGATACGCGCCACCAGCTCGGCCCGTTCGCCTGCCGACAGCGCCGAACCGAGCGTGGTCTGGCCATCATCCTCGAAGGCAAGTCTCGTCGACAGCGCCGGGCCGACCACCATGCGGTCGATATTTGCAAGCACATGGGCGCGTTCGGTCGCCTGCCCGCACCACCATGTCGCGACGCTCGGCAAGAGCAGCTCCTCGCCACGCAATTCGCGTGCGATCTTGGGCAGGAAGGCGAGCAGCGCCCGCGTTTCCATCAGGCCCGAGCCGAGCGCATTGACGGTGGCCACCGCCCCTTGGCGGATCGCCTCGACCAGCCCCGGCGTGCCGATCTGCGAATCCGACCGCAATTCGAGCGGATCGGCAAAAGCCGCGTCGAGACGCCGCCACAACACGCTGATCGGCATCAAGCCGGAAACGGTGCGCACCATCAGCTTGCCGCCTGAAACGGTCAGGTCCTCGCCTTCGAGCAGCATGATGCCGAGATAGCGGGCGATATAGGCGTGTTCGTAGTAGGTTTCGTTGAGTGGCCCCGGCGTCAAAATGGCGACGCGGCCGTCGCTTTCCCTGGCCATGCCGATCAGCGCATCGCGGAAACGGCGAAAGAAGCCGGCGAGCCGATGCACATGCATCTCGCCATAGATGTCGGACAGCGCGCGCGTCGTGGCGACGCGGTTCTCCAGGGCGAAGCCTGCGCCTGACGGCGCCTGCGTACGGTCGCCCAGCACCCACCACTGGCCGTCAGGCCCACGGCCAAGCTCGAAGGCACAGATATGCAGGTAATGGCCGCCGGCCGGCGTCGTACCGACGACAGGCCGCAAATATTCGGGACTGGACGCGATCAATCCCGCAGGCAGGATGCCTTTTTCGATCAGCCGGTTGCGCCCATAGATATCGGCGATGGTTTCCTCGAACAGTTCGGCCCGCTGCACGAGACCGGCGCTGATCGCGGCCCATTCGCTGTCTTCGATAAGCAGCGGCACATGCGCCAGCGGCCATTCGCGCTCATTGGCGCCGGCCTTGTCATACACGCGGTAGTAGACGCCGGCATCGCGCAGATACTGGTCGGCGCGGGCAAAACGCTGGCCGAGCTTCTCGGCGCCAAGATCGTCGAGCGCCTCGATGAAATGCTTCCAGACCGGACGGGGATTGCCTGCGGCGTCGACCATCTCGTCGACGACGCCGTCGATGGGCTGGTAGTGCTCCAGCAGGCTATGGATCTGCGGCTTGCCGCGTATCCTTTTGTGATTCCCCTTTGCCATCGCTGATCAGAGTCTTGCCGGTCGCCTGAGGTCAAGGGTCATCGGGAAATCCTCCGCCGGTTGTTCCTCGCGCAGCACATAGGCCGATGGTGTATGGCCGCGCGGCTCGAAGCGGGCGAGCCGCCGCGCTTCCGCCTCGTTGCCGTTGACCGGGAAGGTGTCGTAATTGCGGCCGCCGGGATGCGCGACATGGTAGACGCAGCCGCCCACCGCCCTTCCCGACCAGCGGTCATAGATATCGAACACCAGCGGCGTGTTGACCGGAAGCGCCGGATGCAGGCCCGAAGCCGGTTGCCAGGCCTTGAAGCGCACGCCGGCCACCGCGACCTCGCGGTTATCCGTCACCTTCATCGGCACGATGCGTCCGTTGCAGACGATGGCATGGCGTTCCGGATTGAGGCCTTCCGTCTTGACCTGCAACCGCTCGACCGAGGAGTCGACGAAGCGCACGGTGCCGCCGATCGCGCCCTGTTCGCCCATGACATGCCATGGCTCCAGCGCCTGCCGCAGCTCCAGCTTGATGCCGGCATGCTGAACCTCGCCGCAGAACGGGAACCGGAATTCGAGCTGCGCATCGAACCATTCGGGACGGAACTCGAAGCCATTGAGCTTGAGGTCGTCCAGCACGTCGAGGAAATCCGCCCAGACATGATGCGGCAGCATGAAACGGTCGTGCAGGGAAGTGCCCCAGCGTACGAAGCGGCCATCGAGCGGGTTCTTCCACGCACGGGCAATGATCGCCCTGACAAGCAGTTGCTGCGCCAGGCTCATGCGCGCATTGGGCGGCATCTCGAAGCCGCGGAATTCGACCAGTCCCAGCCGCCCTGTCGGGCCATCCGGCGAGAACAGCTTGTCGATGCAGATTTCCGAGCGGTGCGTGTTGCCGGTAACGTCGGTCAACAAATTGCGGAACAGCCGGTCGACCAGCCACGGCAAGGGTGCCGCGCCTTGGTCCGGATGCGGCACCTGCGCCATGGCGATTTCAAGTTCGTACAGCGAATCGTGACGCGCCTCGTCGAAACGCGGCGCCTGGCTGGTCGGGCCGATGAACAGGCCTGAGAACAGATAGGACAGCGACGGATGCCGCTGCCATTGCAGCACCAGGCTCTTCAACAGATCGGGCCGGCGCAGGAACGGGCTGTCATTGGGCGTCGCACCGCCGACGACGACATGGTTGCCGCCGCCTGTGCCGGTGTGACGGCCGTCGATCATGAACTTGTCGGCGCCAAGCCGCGTCAGCCGCGCTTCCTCATAGATCGCCGTGGTCGTCGCCACGCAGTCCTGCCAGTTGGAAGCCGGATGGATGTTGACCTCGATGACGCCGGGGTCCGGCGCCACACGGATGACGTTGAGGCGCGGGTCATGCGGCGGCCCATAACCCTCTATATGCACGGGCAGACCGATGGCACGCGCCGCATTCTCGGCGGCGGCGACCAGTTCGAGATAATCCTCCAGCGCCTCGACCGGCGGCATGAACACGCACAGCCTTCCGTCGCGCGGTTCGACCGAAAGTGCGGTGCGCACGGCGCCGCCGATCTCGGTGATCTCCTGTTCGACCCGGTCCTGCTGACCGGTCGCGGCGGCGAACGACGCCGCCGGCTGGCGGCGCGCCATTTCGTCGGCGCCTTCAAGCTCGGCCGGCGCCGCCGTGGGCAGGATCGCTTCGCGCGCCGGCAGCGGGCCGCGCGGCAGTGACGGGTCGACCGGCACGATGTAGGGGAATTGTGCCGGAGGCACATAGGGCAGCGTGCCCAAGGGCAAGCGGTAGCCGACCGGTGAATCGCCCGGCACCAGGAACAGCCGGCCGCGCCGCGTCTTCCATTTCTCCGAACGCCAGCGCGGTCCCGAAGCCTGGCTGTTCCAGCGCTGCACCGGCAGCACATAGCCCGACGGTTTGGTCAGTCCGCGCTCGAACACTCTTGCCATGCGGCTGCGCTCTTCCGGGTCCTCGAGCTTCGAATTGGACGGATCGACATTCTCCGGCAGCTTGCCTTCCTTGAGCAGCCATTCGGCTGGATCCTCATAGGCTTCGCTGACCATGGCCTTGTCGATGCCGAGCTCGCCGGCGATCGCCGTCAGCAGGCTTTCGGCCTGCTGCGGGCCAACCTTGGCTTCGCTTTTCTCCCGCGCGATCAGCGACGGATCGCTCCACACCGGCTGGCCATCGGCACGCCAGTAGAGCGAGAAGGTCCAGCGCGGCAGGCTTTCGCCCGGATACCATTTGCCCTGGCCGTAGTGGAGGAAGCCTCCCGGTGCGAAGCGCTCGCGCAGCCTGCGGATCAGCGCATCGGCCTTTTCGCGCTTGGTCGGACCGACGGCGGCGGTGTTCCATTCGGCGGACTCGAAATCGTCGATCGACACGAAGGTCGGCTCGCCGCCCATCGTCAGCCGCACGTCGCCTGCCGCAAGTGTCGCATCGACCTTGTTGCCGAGCGCATCGAGCGCCTGCCAGCTTTCGTCGGAGAACGGCTTGGTGATGCGCGGATGCTCGGCAATGCGGTCGACCCGCATGTCGAAGCCGAACTCGACATTGGCAAAGCTCGCCATGCCGGAAATCGGCGCGGCATTGCGGAAATGCGGCGTGGCGGCAAGCGGCACATGGCTCTCGCCGGTGAGGAGACCCGAGGTCGGGTCGAAGCCGATCCAGCCGGCGCCGGGAAGATAGACCTCGCACCAGGCATGCAGGTCGGTGAAATCGACCGATGTGCCGGCCGGCCCGTCCAGCGTGACGAGATCGGGCTTCAGCTGGATCAGATAGCCCGAGACGAAACGCGCGGCGATGCCGAGATTGCGCAGGATCTGCACCAAGAGCCAGCTCGAATCCCGGCACGAGCCCTTGCCGGCGGCCAGCGTTTCCTCCGGCGAGAAGACGCCGGTCTCCATGCGCACGATATAGGCGATCTCGCGCTGCAGCCGCGCATTGAGGTCGACGAGGAAATTGACGGTGTTTTTCGCGCTGGTGTCGATGGTTCTCAGGAAGGCCGAAAGCAGCGGCCCCGCCGGCTCAGGTATGCGATAGATGGCGAGATCATCCCTGATCTCTTCCGGATATTCGAACGGGAACGCCTCCGCCGACGGTTCGACGAAGAAGTCGAACGGATTGTAGACCGTCATGTCGGCGACGAGGTCGACCTCGATCTTCAGTTCCGTCACTGGCTCGGGAAAGACGAAACGGGCGAGGAAGTTGCCGTAGGGATCCTGCTGCAGATTGACGAAGTGGTTGGCCGGCTCGACCTTGAGCGAATGGCTCAACACCTTGGTGCGGGAATGCGGCGCCGGCTGAAGCCTGATGATTTGGGGCCCGAGAACCGCCGGCCGGTCGTATTTATAGTGGGTCAGGTGGTAGACGGCTGCCAGAATTGCCATGGGGCCCCGGAGATCGGCGTTTCAAACGAATTCGCCGAACCCTGGCACATCTGCTGGCCATTCTCCAAGCACAGATGTTGCGGTGCACCTAATTTAAGCAGCCGAAGCCGGCTTAAGGCACGGCTTAGAAGAACGCCTGTATCCCGGTCTGCGCCCGTCCCAGGATCAGCGCGTGCACGTCATGCGTGCCCTCATAGGTGTTGACCGTCTCCAAATTCTGCGCGTGGCGCATGACGTGGTAGCCGATCTGGATGCCGTTGCCGCCATGCATGTCGCGGGCCTGGCGGGCAATGTCGAGCGCCTTGCCGCAATTGTTGCGCTTGACGATCGAGATCATCTCCGGTGCCATCTTGCCTGCATCGAGCAGCCGCCCGACGCGCAAGGATGCCTGCAGCCCAAGCGCGATCTCGGTCTGCATGTCGGCGAGCTTCTTCTGGTACAGCTGCGTGCCGGCCAGCGGCTTGCCGAACTGCTTGCGGTCGAGACCATACTGGCGTGCGCGCTGCCAGCAATCTTCCGCCGCACCCATCGAGCCCCAGGAGATGCCGTAGCGAGCCCGGTTGAGACAGTCGAACGGGCCGCCAAGGCCCTTGGCGTTGGGCAGCAGCGCGTCCTCGCCGACCTCGACACCTTCCATCACCACTTCACCGGTGATCGACGCGCGCAGCGACAGCTTGCCGCCGATCTTCGGCGCCGACAGCCCCTTCATGCCCCTTTCCAGCACGAAGCCGCGGATCTCGTCCTTGCCCGTCTCGCCCTTCAGCTTGGCCCAGACGACGAAGACGTCTGCGATCGGTGCATTGGAGATCCACATTTTGGAACCGGAGAGCTTGTAGCCGCTGGCGGTCTTTTCGGCGCGGGTCTTCATGCCGCCGGGGTCGGAGCCGGCATCCGGCTCGGTCAGGCCGAAACAGCCGATCCACTCGCCGCTGGCGAGCTTGGGCAAGTACTTCTTGCGCTGCTCTTCGGAGCCATAGGCGTGGATCGGATACATCACCAGCGACGACTGCACCGACATCATCGAGCGATAGCCGGAATCGACGCGTTCGACTTCCCGCGCGACCAGCCCGTAGGTCACATAATTGGCGCCGAGGCCGCCATACTCTTCCGGGATGGTAATGCCGAGCAGGCCGGCCTCGCCCATCTCGCGAAAGATGCCGGCATCCGTCTTTTCATTGAGATAGGCATCCTCGATGCGCGGGGCGAGCTTGTCGGCGGCGAAGGCCGCCGCGCCGTCGCGCACCATGCGCTCTTCTTCCGAAAGCTGGTCCTCGATCAGGAACGGGTCTTCCCAGACGAATGCATTCTTGTCGGCGGCCATGGCTTGTCGATCCTCAAACGGGTGAAGCCTGGCTTATCGGCCCGTGGTCTTAAAAAATCAAACGAAATTGCTTCACGGATCAATGAGCGTTAGGAATGGATCATGAGTGTCCAGCGTCGTCTTTTGCCCAACATCAGCGCCCTCGCCGCCTTCGAGGCGGTGGCCCGGCTTGGGTCTTTTACTGCCGCTGCCCAGGAGCTGGACCTGACCCAGGGCGCGGTCAGCCGGCAGATCAGGCTGCTGGAAGACCAGTTCGGGCGCCGGCTGTTCGAGCGCGACAGCCGCAATGTCCGGCTGTCGACGGCAGGCGAAATCTACGCCGAAGCGGTGCGTTCAGCCCTCGGCCAGTTGCGCGACGCAGCCCTTGGACTGATGAGCAATCGGCATAGTGGCATCTTGAACCTCGCCATTTTGCCGACCTTCGGCACGCGCTGGCTGATGCCGATGATCCCGGATTTCGTCGCGAACAATCCCGACATCACCATCAACTTCGTCACCCGCGTCGGCCGCTTCGACTTCGCCAGGGAGAGGTTGGACGCCGCCATCCATTACGGCCTGCCGGACTGGCCGGAGGCCGATTCGACGCTGCTGGTGCGCGAAACCGTGGCGCCGGTGGCGTCGCCCGAATTCCTCGCCGGCCGTGCCATCGCCACGCCGGCCGATATCGGCCGCCTGCCGCTGCTGCACATGGCGACGCGCCCCGGCGCCTGGACCGAATGGTTCGAGCATCAGGGCCTGAACGCGCCGGCCGGACCCGGCATGCAGTTCGAACAGTTCGGCACCGCCGCCCAGGCCTGTATGGCGGGGCTTGGTGTCGCGCTGTTGCCGCTGCTCCTCATCGCGGGCGAATTGCAGCGCGGCCAGTTGGTGCCGGCGCCCGGCCAACCCATGCAAAGCCGCAGCGCCTATTACCTCGTCGTCCCGCACGACAAACGCGACCATCCCCCGGCGGCCAGCTTTCGGGACTGGCTGCTGGAGCAGGTTGAGAAGGAGCCGGCTGTTCTGGCCTGGTAGCTACTTCCGCTTCAGCGCATCGGCCAGCGCCGCACCGAAGGCCCCTTGCTGGGCCGGCCGTTCCGGCTGGCGTTGCGGCGCCGGCGAGCGCGGCGCCGGCCTGCCGCCGCCATTGTCGCGCGGCCCACCACGCGGCGCACCACCCTCACCGCCGTCCTTGCGCATGGAGAGCGCGATGCGCTTGCGCTTGATGTCGACGTCGACGACGCGCACCTTGACCACATCGCCGGCCTTGACCACTTCATGCGCGTCCTTGATGAAACGGTCGGCCAGTTGCGAGACATGCACCAGCCCGTCCTGATGGACGCCGATATCGACGAAGGCGCCGAAGGCCGCGACATTGGTCACGGTACCCTCCAGCAGCATTCCGGGTTTGAGGTCCTTGATGTCGTCGACGCCGTCGGCGAAGGTCGCCGTCTTGAAGCCGGGACGCGGGTCGCGGCCGGGCTTTTCCAGCTCCGCCAGAATGTCGCGCACCGTCGGCAGGCCGAAACGCTCGTCGACGAAGACGCGTGGGTCGAGTGCCTTGAGCGCGACGCTGTCGCCCATCAGCGAGCGCACATCGCGACCGCAGGCGGCGACGATCTTCTTGGCCACGCCATAGGCTTCCGGATGCACCGACGAGGCGTCGAGCGGCTCGCTGCCATTGGCGATGCGCAGGAAGCCGGCGGATTGTTCGAACGCGCGCGGTCCAAGCCGTGGCACCTTGAGGAGATCTTTCCGGCTGGCGAAGGGGCCGGTCGCATCGCGATGCGCGACGATGGCGTCGGCGACCGATGCGCCGAGGCCCGAAACCCGCGCCAGCAATGGCGCCGAGGCGGTGTTGAGATCGACGCCGACCGCGTTGACCGCGTCCTCGACCACCGCCTCCAGCGAGCGGCCGAGCCGGTACTGGTCGACATCGTGCTGGTACTGGCCGACGCCGATCGACTTGGGTTCGATCTTGACCAGCTCGGCCAGCGGATCCTGCAGGCGCCGCGCGATCGACACCGCGCCGCGCAACGAAACGTCGAGGCCGGGAAATTCGGCGGCCGCCGTCGCCGATGCCGAATAGACCGAAGCGCCCGCTTCGCTGACGATCACCTTGAGCGGCTTCGGCCCGCCGTCGGAAGGCATGTCGGACAGCATGTCCGCCACCAGCTTTTCCGTCTCGCGGCTGCCGGTGCCGTTGCCGATCGAAATCAGCTCGACCTTGTGCAAGCGGATGAGCTTGGCGAGTTCGGCCTGCGTGCCGCGCACATCGTTCTTCGGCGGGAACGGATAGACCGTCGTCGTCGCCACCAGCTTGCCGGTGCCGTCGACCACGGCCACCTTGACGCCGGTGCGGATGCCGGGGTCGAGCCCCATCGTCGGCCGCGAACCGGCGGGTGCGGCCAGAAGCAGATCCTTCAGATTGCGGGCGAAGACATGGATCGCCTCTTCCTCGGCCCGCTCGCGCAGATCGCGCATCAGATCGAGCGTCAGGTGCAGCGAAAGCTTGATGCGCCAGGTCCAGCCGGCAACCTCCATCAGCCAGCGGTCACCGGGCAGGCTGGCGCCGATAGCATAAGCGTTGGCGATCATCCGTTCGACCGGTTTCACCGGCGACGCGTCGTCGGCATCGACCTCGATGTCGAGCGACAGCACCTCTTCGTTGCGGCCGCGCAGCATGGCCAGCGCGCGATGGCTCGGCACGTTTGCCCAGCGCTCGACATGGTCGAAATAGTCCGAGAATTTGGCGCCCGCCTCCTGCTTGCCGTCGACCACCCGGGCGCGCATGAAGGCGCGGTCCTTCATGTAGGTGCGCAGTTTGCCGACCAGATCGGCATTCTCGGCGAACTGCTCCGACAGGATGTCGCGCGCGCCTTCAAGGGCTGCCTTGGCGTCGGCCACTTCCTCGGTGACATAGGCGAGCGCCAGTTCGGCGGGCACGAGCGAACGGTTGGCAAGGATGGCCTCGGCCAGCGGTCCCAGCCCACGCTCGCGGGCGATCTCGGCCTTGGTGCGGCGTTTCGGCTTGTAGGGCAGATAGATGTCTTCGAGTTCCGCCTTTGTGGCCGCCGCCGCGATCTTGGTTTCCAGTTCCTCGGTCAGCTTGCCCTGCTCGCGGATCGAACCGAGGATGGTGTCGCGGCGGGCGTCGAGCTCGCGCAGATAGGCGAGCCGCTCGGCAAGGTCGCGCAGTTGCGTGTCGTCCAGCCCGCCGGTCACCTCCTTGCGATAACGCGCTACGAACGGCACGGTCGCACCCTCGTCGAGCAGTTCGATCGCCGCCGCCGCCTGTTCGGGCCGCGCCTTGATCTCGGCCGCGATGATGGCTGCGATGCGCTTGGTGTCGGATGCCATGTCGTTCCTGCTCTCATCAAAAAGAGCGGCGACCATAGGCGCAGACGCCTGTCTCGCCAACCGCGACGTTTTCAACCGTCGCGGGCGGTCCACAGGAAAGCATGCGGCAACGAGGCCGCGACCGACGGGTCAGACCAGTTGGGTCAGCGCCTCGAAGAAGGCGACGATTTCGAGATCAAGCGGATCGTCGACCGGCACCGGCTGCGACGACATCTTGGCGATGACGACCTCGGTCCTGGGATCGACATAGAGCCATTGGCCATGAATGCCGATGCCGCAATAGGCGCCGTTCGGCTTGCCTGACTGATACCATTTGTTGCGGTAGCGGCCTTGCGGGAACAGCGGCAGCATGGTGCCACGCTGCCAGGCTTCCGCACTGCCGCCGGTGCTGACCGTGTCGCGCACCCAGGCCTCCGTCACGATGCGGCGGCCATTGGCGGTGCCGCCTTGCCGCATCATCTCGCCAATGCGCGCCAGGTCGCGCGGCGTCACCGAAATGCCGCCGGCGGTGCGGGCCGTGCCCTCCATGTCGACGCCGATCGAGGCTTCGCTGACAGCGCCAAGCGGGAGCCACAATTTCTCGCGCATCAGGTCGCTGAAGCGCTGGCCCGATGCGCGCTCCAGCAGCAGGCCGAGCAGGTCGGAATTGGGTGAGCGGTAGCGAAAAGTCCGGCCATGCGGCTCGGCAAGCCGCTGCAGGGTCAGGATGAATTCGCGCAGGCTTTCCGTGCCGCCACCCGGATTCCACAGCGTGGCGCGGCGGTAGCGGGCAAAGGCGCTTTCCGGATCGAGATAGGCCTCTTCGAAATCGAGGCTGACGCTCATGTCGAGCACATGCCGTGTGCTCGCATCGCCATAGGCCGAGCCGGCGGCTTCCGGAATGTAGGTCGTGACCGGCGCTTTCGGATCGAACACCCCCTCGCCTTCCAATATGCCGGCAATAATCGCGGTCACCGACTTGCTGATCGAGAAGACGATGTGGCGGGCGCCGAATTCCATCTGCGGCGCGAACCAGTCGCCGATCACCTTGCCGCCTTTCATCACCGTCAGCGCGTCGGTGCTGGAGCGTATGAGGAATTCGGCGACCGTCTCCGGCGCGCTGGCCAGCGAAACCTTTTCGCCGAGCAAACCACCGAAATCCTTCGCCGGCGCCTCGGCACCAGCCGATGCCGCGGCCACGCGCGCCGTGGGCACCAGTTCGCCAAGGTTCTGGAACGACCATCGGTTGAACGGGCTTTCGCGCCAGTTGGAAAGCAGCACCTCATTGCGGCGGAAGCCGTGGCGAATCTCGAACGCGGTCTTGCCGGTCATGGCGTTTCCTTCCAGGTCGTTTCTTGTGGGGGCCTAGAGCAGTGCGGCGGCGATGGCGTGCACGGCCTTCAGCGTCGCTGTGGAGTAGGCGAGATTGCTGAAATCCGGCCAGGTCGAAAGCTTCACCACGACCGTTCCTGTGTTCCAGCCGATATGGATCATCTGCCCGAACACGCCCCGGCACATCAGCGCGCGCGAACTGGGGTTCTCGATCCAGAACTGGTTGCGGTAGCTGCCCTCAGGCAGACTGGGGGAGAAATCAGCGCCATGCCTGCCATTGCGTGTCGCCTCGATCCATTCGGCCGGCACGATGCCGCCGCCATTGTCGAGGATCAGCTGGCCGAAGCGGCCATAGTCGCGCAGCGTCGCGTTGAAGCCGCCGTCGGCCAGCGCATAGCCGGCGCCGTCAACGGTGAAGCAGGCGCTTTCGTCGGCGCCAAGCTTTTGCCAGAGTTCCTCCGACACCAGCTGCGCAAGCCGCTTGCCCGTCACCCGCTCCATGATGAAGGCAAGCACGTCGGTCTCGATCGAGCGGTATTCGAACGCCGCACCGTGCGGCCGGACCGTGTCCTTCAAGCCCAGGATCAGCTCGAACATATGCGAGGGCCAGCGGAAGTCCGGATCGCTGCCCGGCGGCACTGGCTTCCAGCCGGTGGCGACATCAACCTGGCCGATATCGGAATAGCGGTCGGTATATTCTTCGGAAAAACGCACGCCCGTCGTCATGTCGAGCACATGCTGAACGCTGGCGCCGGCCCAGCCTGTGCCGCCAAGTTCAGGCAGGTAATCCGTGACCGGCCCGGCCGGATCGATCAGGCCGCGCCCGGCCAATATGCCGAACACCGAGCCGGTGATGGACTTGGCCATCGACTGCGACAGATGCAGCGTGCGCACGTCCATGTCGTTGAAGTAACGCTCATAGGCGACCCTGCCGTGCTTGAGCACCAGGAAGCCGTCCGTATAGGTCTCGTCGAGCAACCCGGCGAGCGTCGAGGGCCTCCCCGCGCTGTCCTCGACCGCCAGCCCGTCGAGATCGACCTCGGCGCGTTCGAGACGATGGCGGTGGCCGTTGCCGCGCCAGACTTCGGCGGTCGGCAGGATTTCCCGGATGTGCTGGAACGCCCAGCGGTTCCATGGCGGCCGGTCCCAGTCGAGCTTCGGCGGCACCATGGCGGGCGGCGAGCCCCGCATGATCGGCGGCCGCGGATCGCTGTTGCGATAGGAGTCCATGAAAGGCATTCCCGGAAAAGAAAAGACCCGGCGGTGTGTGCCGCCGGGTCTGGCATTCAGCGATTACTTCTGCAGTTCGGTCCAGATCTTGGTGTAGAGTTCCTGTGTTTCCGGCGCGCACATCTTCTGGAATTCGCCTTTCGGCTTGGCGTCGGCCGGAATGACGACTTCCGGCGCGTCCTTCATGTCGGCCGGCATGTATTTGTCCGAACCGGTGATGGCGTTGGCGTAACGGTGGAAGGCCGAGAGGCCGGCCGCGTTTTCCGGATCCATGATGAAGTTCTGGAACAGCTTGGCGTTCTCGACGTTCTTGGCCTCCTTCAGGACGACGACATTGTCGCTCCACAGGCCAAAGCCTTCCTTCGGATAGTTGTAATGGATGGCGGCATTGGCCAGACGCTGGCGCAGCGCCGAGCCGTTCCAGTCGCTGGTTGCCTTGAAGTCGCCGGCCCCCATCTTCTCGATGGTGTTGTAGTCCATCGCGATCCAGTTCGGCTTGGCCGCTACCAGCAGGTCGCGCACCTTCTTCAGCACCGCCTTGTCGTCGGTGCATTGCTGGCCGCCGACATATTTGATCGCCGCGAAGATGACGTCACCCATCTCGGGAACAACGTTGACCTTGCCCTTCAGCTCGTCGGGCGTGTTGAAGACGATGCCCCACGTATCGGCGGGACCCTTGTAGGCATCGGTGTTGACGACGACGCCGATCGTGCCCCAGGCCCACGGCACGGAATATTTGCGGCCCGGATCGAATTCAGGATTGGCCCATTCCGGGGCGACGTTCTTGAAATTCTCCATCTTGCCCGGATCGGTCTCGAGCAGGAGCCCTTCCTTGATCCAGATCGGCACGTAGGTCTGCGACGGCACGGCGATGTCGAAGCCGGTGCCGCCCTGCCGGACCTTGGCGAGCGCGGTGTCGTTGGAATCGTAATCGGTGATGGTCACCTTGATCTTGTATTTGTCTTCGAACTTCTTGATCACGTCGGGGCTTGTGTAGTTGCCCCAATTGTAGATGTTGAGCACGCCCTCGGCGCGGGCCAGGCCCGTCGAAGCGAGCAGCGCCAACCCCATGGCGGTCGCCATTGTCTTCCAGTTCATCGTTCTAACTCCCATTTTCAGATTCAGTCTCGTTTCCTGCTGACGAAGAAAAACAACGTGACGATCGCGACCGAAAGCAGCAGGAAAGCGGTCGATATCGCGTTGATCTCGGGTGTGACGCCACGGCGGATCTGGCCGAGCATGTAAGTGGGCAGCGTGTCCTGGCCGCCCGATTTGACGAACTCGGTGATGACGACGTCATCGAGCGAGATGACGAAGGCCAGCATCAGGCCGGCCAGGATACCGGGCCACAAAAGCGGCAGCGTGATGCGGCGGAAGGTCTTCCACGGGGTCGCGTAGAGATCGGCCGCGGCGCGATCGAGGGTCAGATCCATATTCTCCAGCCGCGCCCGGATAGGCAGATAGGCGAACGGAATGCAGAATGCCGTATGCGCGGCGATCAGGTAGCCGAGGCCGGAATAGCCGGTGAAGATCTTGATGCGTGAGAAGAAGATCAGCAGCGCCACGCCGGTGACGATCTCGGGCACCATCAGCGGCTGGTTGATTGCCGCATATTTGAAGGTGAGTCCGGGATAGGGGGCGGTGCGCGTGGTGGCGAGTGCCGCCATCGTGGCGAAGATGGTCGACAGCACCGCTGCGATGGCACCGATCTGGAACGAGCGCAGCGTTGCGTCGATGACCTGCGTGTTCTGGTACGCCGACTGGAACCATCGCAGCGAAAAGCCACCCCATTCGGATGTCGAGCTGGCCGCGTTGAAGGCGTAGGCGACCAGCACGATGATCGGCAAATAGAGCACGACGAAACAGGTCGCCGCGATCGCCGTGAAGCCCGGCTGGTGCTTGATGGAGAAGTTGCTAGCCATGACGCACCCCTGACTTGCCGGCGTTGCGCACATAGGCAAGCAACGCCAGCATGACGATGACCATCACCGTGATCGACAGCGCCGAGCCAAGCGGCCAGTTGCGGCCTTGTCCGAACTGCAATTCGATCAGGTTGGACAGCATCATGTTCTTGCCGCCGCCCAGCACGACCGGCGTCACATAGGCGCCGAGTGCCGGAATGAAGACCAGGATCGAGCCGGCAATGACGCCGGGCTTGACGAGCGGGAAAATGATCTTCCGCAGCACTTTGAAGCGCGTCGCGTAGAGATCATAGCCGGCCTCGACCAGGCGGAAATCGAGCTTCTCCATGCTGGCGTAGATCGGCAGCACCATCAGCGGCAGGTAGACATAGGCCATGCCGATCAGGATCGCGGTGTCGGTATAGAGGATCTGGATCGGCGCCGAGATGATGCCGAGCTTGAGCAGGATCGTGTTGATGATGCCTTCGTTGCGGATGATCTGCAGCACCGCGAAGGTGCGGATCAGGAGGTTGGTCCAGAACGGGATGGTGATCAGGAACAGCCAGAGATCCCTGGTCTTCTCGCTGCGCGTCGCCATGAAATAGGCCGTCGGGAAACCGAGCGCCAAAGTGGCCAGCGTCGTCACCACCGCAAGCTTGATCGAGCGCCAGAAGATGGTGACATGCGCCGCCGCGAGCGAAAGCGTGTCGTCGAAAATGTCACGTTCCATGAACACCGATATCCAGGCGTCGGGCGAAAACTGCCATTTCACGTCGCCATAGGCGCCGGGCGTCAGGAACGAGTAGACGAGCACGATCAGCAGCGGGCCGGTCGCGGCGAGCAGGATGACCAGCAGCGCCGGCGCTGACAAAAGCCAGCGGTCACGGACATCACGCCGTTCAGCTGCCTTGGCGACTTCTTCCGCGGTGGCCATCAGTCCCTCAGCACTTGCGCGGCGTCGTTGCCGATCAGGATGCCGACCTTGTCGCCGCGCTCGAAACCGCAGCCTGCGCTGCGCGTGTTCTGCTGGCGCACGGTAAAGGCCTCGCCGCCGTCGAGCTGGACATGGATATGCGTGTCGGTGCCGAAATAGACGATGTTTTCGACCGTGCCCGACAGGTCTCCCTTGTCCTTGGTCAGCTTGGCATGCTCGGGCCGTACCACCACGGTGGCGTTGCCCTTCGGCTGGAACCCTTCGGCGACGGTCGCCTCGATGGTCGTGCCGGATTTGAGCGTCGCGCGGGCCTTGCCGTTGCCGGTGCCCGATATGGCGGCGGTGAGGAAGTTGGTCTCGCCGATGAAGTCGGCGACGAAGCGCTCCGCCGGCTTGTCGTAGATATCCCAGGGCGAGCCGACCTGGAGGATCTTGCCCGACGACATCACCGCGATGCGGTCCGACATGGTCAGCGCTTCTTCCTGGTCGTGGGTGACGAAGATGAAGGTGATGCCGGTCTCGTGCTGCAGCCGCTTCAACTCGATCTGCATCTCCTTGCGCAGCTTGTAGTCGAGTGCCGAGAGCGGTTCGTCGAGCAACAGCACTTTCGGCTGCGGCGCCAGCGCCCTGGCCAGCGCCACGCGCTGCTGCTGGCCACCGGAAATCTGGGCCGTGCGGCGACCGGCAAGCGCCTCCATCTTGACCAGTTTGAGCATTTCGGCGACGCGCGCCTTGATCTCGCCCTTGGGCTTGCCGAGCATCTCCAGGCCGAAGCCGATATTGTCGGCAACCGTCATGTGCGGGAACAGCGCGTAGGACTGGAAGACGGTGTTGACCGGCCGCTTGAAGGGCGGCAGCGGCGCGATGTCCTGGCCGTAGAGCAGGATTTCTCCGGCGGTTGGAAAGTCGAAGCCGGCGATCAGCCGCAGAAGGGTGGTCTTGCCACAGCCGGACGGTCCCAGCAGCGTGAAGAACTCGTTCTCGCGAATGGATACCGATACCTTGTCGAGGGCAGCGACCTGCCCCTCACCCGATCCGAAAATTTTACTGACGTTTACTACTTCAATCGCATTCCGATCCGGTTTGTCCGGCACGATTACGCCTCACTGTTGACCCCGCTCTTGCTGGCGGAGCTGTTCCCCTGTTCGATGTGACCACACGCCCGGTAGGTTGGCAAGCCCGGCATTGAATCACAGTTCAGTCCGTCTTTAGCCAGCAAGCCTCATGCCATTGTCAGGCCTGATACGTGATCTTGCCGCCGCAAATCGTCGTCACCGGACGCACCTTGTGCAGATCGGCCGGCGCCGTCTTCTCGATATCCGCCGACAGAACCACCAGGTCGGCCATATAGCCTGATTTCAGCGTGCCTTTGCGGTGTTCGGCGAATTCGGCATAGGCGCCCTCGACCGTGTAGGCGGCGATCGATTCCTGCAGCGAGAAACTCTGGTCCGGGTCGCTGTCTGCCCATGGTTTACGCATCACTGCCGCCTGAATGCCCAGGATCGGGTCGATCGGCGACACCGGCCAATCCGAGGCGAAGACGACATGCGCGCCGGCATTCTTCAGGGTTCGCCAGGCATAGCTCAGCGGCCAGCGGGCCGGCCCGATGCGCGACACGGTCGGTTCGAGCGGGAAATCCATGGCGCCGGGCGGATGCGGCGGCTGCATCGAGGCGATGACGCCGAGTTCGGCGAAGCGCGGCACATCCGACGTGGTGGTGACCTCGATGTGTTCGACGCGGTGACGGCTGTCGCGCTTGCCATTGGCCTTTTGCGCCGCCTCGTAGCCGTCGAGCACCGCACGCACCGCGCCATCACCGATCGAGTGCACCGCGATCTGCAGTCCACGCCTGTCGACGGCAACGGCGAGATCGATGAACTGCTGCGGTGTGAACAGCGGCTCGCCCACCCAGTCCGGGCGGTCGGCATAGGGCTCGATCATCACAGCCGTCCAGGAATCGAGCACGCCGTCATAGAACACCTTGACCATGCCCGATGACAGCCACGCGCTGTTGTAGCGCTCGGCCATGACGGATGCCTTGTCGAGCATGTCGAGCGTCATGAAATTCTTGTAGTGGAAGGGTATCTGCACACGGCAGGGCAAACCTTCCTCGGCGTCGATCTCGGCCAGCAGTTCGAGCTGGTAGAGATTGCCGTCCATGTTCTGGATGGAGGTGATGCCGTGGCGCGCGCACCAGGCGAGGCCGCGCCGCATGATGTCACGGTCGGCGGCGCGTTCGGCCGCGGACGGCATCGGATCCGGCTCGCCGCCGGTCGCCAGCCCCAACCGCACCCGGCCCTCGCCGGCAAGATCGAGCACCGGGCCGAAGGCCTCGCCCTCGCGCAATTCGCCGGCTGCCAGGCCATCCTCGCCCATGACGATTTCATTGCCCGGACCAAGAGCGCGGCCATGCAGGATGCCGGCCATCTCCAACGCCTTGGTGTTGGCCCACATCGTGTGGTGATCGGGCGCGGCCATGCAGAACGGGCGATCCGGCAGGATCTCATCGAGATGGTGGCGCGTCACCCGCTCGTCGCCGAGCACGGTATAGTCGACGCCTTGCCCGACCAGCATTTTCGCGTCGGGCTTGGTCGACGCATAGTCGCGGATCACCTTTTTCAGCGCCTCGAAGCCATGGACACCGCCAAGCTGAAGATGCGCGAGCTCGGCCCCTCCCGAGAACAGATGCATATGGGCTTCGATGAAGCCGGGCACGACCGAACCGCCCTTGGCGTCGATCACCTGTGTGGCCGCTCCCTTGAGTTCTTCGATGGCGGCACGGCTGCCAACCGCGATGATTTCGCCGTCCTTGACGGCTACGGCCTCGGCTACGGGATTGCCATCGTCCATGGTCAGCACACGACCATTGATGACGATCAGATCCGCATTGTGACCCGCACCCGTAACAGACATCGCGACTCCGCGCTTTTGATGACCGACTGAGACCGACAGCCCTGCGCTCAACGACCTGCCAACTCCACCGGAGCGGCGCCACGGAACAAAAACCGATGCCAGTCCGCTGCCTTCGAAATTCCCCTTGTTATCCCGAGGGACAGCGTGGATAAAGAATGCGACTGATCATTCGCGTTTGTCAACATGCGGAATTTAGAATGTATTGTGGACAGCACCCTGCGCTCGTGTTGGGACCAGGCGGGGACGAGGACATAGAGCAGTGAAGCGCAGTCTCGACCGCAAAACCAGGATAGCGCTCGAGCCGCGCAAGCAGCCTCGGCAGCAACGGTCGAGCAAGGTGGTCGACCGCATTCTCGACGCGGCGCTGATCTTGACGCGGGAGCAAGGAACCAGGACGCCGACGACGCTCGCCATCGCGCAGCGCGCGGGCCTGTCGGTCGGTTCGGTCTATCAATACTTTCCCAACAAGGAAGCCATTCTTCTGGACCTCGCCCGGCGCTGGCTGTCCTCCTTTCCCGAAGTGATCGAGAAGCGCATCAAGGCCCCCAGGCCCACCAACCGCGACGAATTCCGGCGCGAAGTGCGCAAGCTCTTCATCGACACGTCCAGTATCTATCTCGAAAACGCCACCCTGATGCCGGTGATCGAGGCCATTTCAGGCAACGCCGATCTCAGGCCTATCCAGGACGAGTATGACGAGCAGATCATCGCGCTTTACGCCGGCTGGCTGCGGCATGTGAATCCTGCTCTCGAAGACAAGATCGCCAAACGGCTCGGCCTTGTGATGATGGAGGTCGGGCACGCCTGCCGGCTGGTCGCACTGAAGAGAGATCGCAGGACGTACAACCTCATCGAGGACGATGTCGAAGCCATGTGGCTCGCTCTGGTGAGCCCCTATCTCAACCTTGACTGATTGCGCATTTCGAGAGGAATTTCATGAAGACTGTCTATTCGCCGCTTCATGCTGGCCATGCAGGCCAGATGGAACTGGTCACCTCGGCCATCGTGCCGGGTTTTGAAAAACCCTCGCGGGCCGAATTCATCAAGGCGAGAGTCGAAAGCGAGAAGCTCGGTCCGATCGTCCTGCCGCTCGATCACGATCTTGCCGCCGCCAAGCGCATCCACAAATCAGACTATATCGACTTCCTGCCAACGGTGTGGCCGCAATGGGTGGCTTCCGGTCACGAGGGCACGGCCATGCCCTTCACCTGGCCGACGCGCGGCCTGCGCGGCGACGTGCCGCCAAAGCGTGTCGATGCGCTGCTCGGCTACTATTCCTTCGATGCCGGCGCCACCTTCGTCGAAGGCACCTGGGCCGCGATCAAATCGTCCTATGACGTGGCGCTGACCGCGGCCAGCCTGGTCAAGGGCGGCGAGAGGTCGGCCTTCGCGCTTTGCCGCCCGCCAGGCCACCATGCCGGCGCCGGCTTCATGGGCGGCTATTGCTACATCAACAACGCCGCCGTCGCCGCGCAGTGGTTCCTCGACCAGGGCGCCAAACGCATCTCCGTCCTCGATGTCGACTACCACCATGGTAACGGCACGCAGGAAATCTTCTATGACCGTGCCGACGTGCAGGTCCTCAACCTGCATGGTGATCCCCTGGTCGAGTATCCCTTCTTCCTCGGTCATGCCGATGAACGCGGCGCCGGGGCCGGCGAGGGCTTCAACGTCAACTACCCCATGCCGTTCGGCACCGGCTGGGACGCCTGGAACGCCTCGCTTGAGGATGCCTGCGCCAGGCTCACCGCCTACGCGCCCGACATCGTCATCGTCTCGCTCGGCGTCGACACTTTCGAGAAGGACCCGATCAGCCAATTCAAGCTGACAAGCCCCGACTATCCCAAGATCGGTCGCCGCATCGCCAGGCTCGGCCTGCCGACCCTGTTCGTCATGGAAGGCGGCTATGCCGTCGAGGAGATCGGCATCAACGCCGTCGGCGTGCTGACCGGCTTCGAGGACCGCTAAGCCCGCCCACAAAGCCGGAGCGGACAACACAGGTAGGAAAGAAAAAAGGGCGGCATATCAGCCCTTTTTGCAAGCTACGTTGCGGCGCCGGCGCTAGGCGCGGCCATCGGTGCGGCTGCCTTGCGTGAGCGGCCGAGATAATAGACCGCCGCTGCCGCGATGACGCCAGCCGCCAGTATGCCTGCCGCCAGAACCGGCCGATACCAGAACCAGGCAATCGCGATCGTCGTCGTGCCGACCAGGATCGCCAGGAAGAAGGCGATGATGCCTGTTCCCATCCGCGCCATGCTGCCGAGGAACGGCATGACGTCGAGGATCACGCCGATCGGGCCGAGCTGTCGGCGTTGAATCGCTCATCGTTTCCCCCGAAACAGAACATGCCAGGAGCCCGCATGGCACTGCCGCGAATGACCGCGGCCGTGATGCAGCTACGAACTCCCTTGCCGAAGGTGCCCACCCCTTCGGCACTTGCGAATCTATCGCAACCGACAGCGCGCGGATATGGCCGGCTTGCGCAGTCCCGGCATTTTCGCACGCTCGAAGGCGGCGAAAATCGACCTCTGAGTCGCACGCGAGTCCGTCGGATTCGATTTTGTCAAATCGCGTTTGATGTCGGATTCATCTGCGGGTAGATTAGACCCGAATCAGCCGGTCCTCGGGGGGCGCGGCGACCACCCAAAGTCTCACGTTCCGGAATTTTTCCGGCGCCAGACGCGGATGTTTTCGCGTTCCCTGAATGGATTCCGTCTGGTTGGGCGCGGCCCCGCGCCTCGTGTGTGTCTCGTAAAAGTAACGCGTTTTCGGGTTCGGCGGCTGGCCTCCAGCATCCGGACGGCAGAAACGATTCCGGCCAAAAGCAGCAAATGAGCAGTTCCGCCGCGCTTCTTCAATCCGACACATTGGGCTCGCGCCTGACGTCGCGCGGCGATCTGACCAGCTTCTTCATGGAGCTGACCGCCGAGATCGGCGCCGACAGCTACATGCTGGTCGCCATCGTCCACGACCAGGACCGCAACGACGCGCGCATCGTCTCCTCGAACTGGATCTTCGACGCCATCGAACTGATCGGCAAGCGGCTGATCGCCAGCCTTGCCCAAGGGGCTCTCACGGTCGCGCCCGGCATCCAGCCTAGACCGCTGGTGGCCGCGCAGGCGCCCGATGCCGACGGGCTGGTCTCCGGGGAAGAGGCCCGCCTCCTCGACGTGCTCGGCCATGCCGAGATCTATTCGCTGCGGCTGAATGTCGGCCGCCAGCGTCTGTTCGCCCTGTTCTCGGCGGCGACAGCAGGCCATATCGACCAGCCGGCGCTGATGAAGGCGCAGTTGAAATGCTGCTACGCGCTCTCGCATATCCCGCAGCTGATCGCCGCCGCCGCCATGCAGGATCCGCTGTCGGACCGTGAGCGCGAATGCCTGTTCTGGGTCTCGGAAGGCAAGACCACCGATGAGGTGGCGGTCATCCTTGGCGTCTCCTCCAACACCGTCAACAGCTACATCACCCACGCCATCCAGAAATTCGCGGCCAGCAACCGCGCGATGGCCATCGCCACGGCAATCAGGAGTGGCATCATTTGAAACACGCCGACATCAAGGACGCCGCGGAGGCCCTTTTCAACGAGCAGGGCAGCCCCTTCGGCGCCTTCTCGCTCAGCTCCGAGACACATCACGCCGCCACCATTCCCGATGCCGTGCGCCGTTGTCGCTGGGTATCGGTCGACATCAACGCCTCGGCCTTCGGCCTGTACTTCGTCAGCCCGTCGCCGGAACGGGCGCGGCTAGTGCCGTGCTTCGATTCCGACTATCCAGGCATTGCCATGGCGACGAAGTTCATCTCCGGCGCCAATGGCGAGGAGATCGTGCGCCACACCCACAACTCGACGGAACCACGCTGGTGGACGGATGACGGCGTCGCGGCCATGGCCGAGATGTTCGGCAACCTCGCCTGGACCGCGCAAATATCCCCCCTGGCGCCCGGCACCAGCGGCATTGCCTTTCCCGTCCACGCCGATCGCGGTCAGTGCGGCCTTGTCGTCTTCCTGGGATCGGCGATCGCGCTGCCGCAGGATATGCTCTACGAAATCCACGCCCGCTGCTTTTCCCTGTTCGCCGCTGTCGCGCACATCCGTCCGAGCGATGCCGGCAGGATGCGAGCCATCTCCAAGCGCGAACTCGAATGCCTGAAGCTGACCGCCAACGGCAACACCAGCGAGGAGATCGCGCGGCTCCTGAAGCTGTCGGTGCATACCGCCAACCAGTACCTGACCCAGTCGACGCAGAAGCTCAACGCCGTCAACCGCAACCAAGCGGTCGCCAAGGCGCTGCGGTTGGGCCTGATCGAGTAACCAAACGATGAGCCGCTTAGGTTTGTTGAGATTCAGGTCAGGCCGAGTCGAAAATGGTTGATACCGAGAACCGGAGCGGAGCGTACTTTTCGTACGTGAGCACCGGAAGCGCAGGTGTCAGCCATTTGCAGGCCGGCCTCACCTGAATATCAACGGACCTCAGAACGCCATAGGCTCGACCTTGCGGATCCGGGCCTGTTCGATCACCGCCTCCAGCAGCGCCGTATTGTGCTCGGGGTCCTCGCCGGGCTTTTCGAACGACACGTAATTGACCACGACCGAATTGCCGGCCTCGCTCAGCGTCAGCTGGAAATAGACGGTCACACCGGGTGGCCTGAGTTCCAGGTCGAGCACGATACGCGGACTGCCGCTCCAGTCGACATGCGCCTCGCCGCCATGACCGAGTTTGAGCGTGCCCGGCATGAAGAACAGCTCCACCGCTGAATCGACCAGATCCGAAAGGCAGGCGAAATGCTCCAGCCGGATGAAGGCGATGTAGTCGGCGACATCGATCAATCTCAGTTCGCCGACCACCTGCTCGATGGCGCTGGCGACGATGATCTCGCGGGATTTTGCGTGTGGTTGGCGGTTCATGAAATCTGTCTGCGCTCAGCCTTTTTCGAGTAGACGATCCGCACCAGTTCGGCGACGGCCTGGTAGAATTGCGACGGGATAACATTATCGACCGAAACTTGCTTGTACATGGAGCGCGCGAGCGTCACGTCCTCGAAGATCGGAATGTTGTGCTCCTTGGCGATCTCACGGATTTTCAACGCCACCAGATCCTGCCCCTTGGCCACCACGAGCGGCGCCGAATCCTCGTCGCGCACATATTTCAACGCGATCGAGAAGTGGGTCGGGTTGGCGATGATCAGCGTCGCGCGCGGCACCGCCGTCATCATCCGCTTGCGCGCGCGGTCGCGTGCCAGCGAGCGCAGCCGCGACTTGACGATCGGGTCGCCCTCGGACTGCTTGAACTCGTCCTTCACCTCCTGCTTGGTCATGCGCAGGTCCTGCTTCCAGTGGAAGCGCGACCAGACGATGTCGATCGCCGCGATCAGCCCCATGACGAAGACGATCGCCACCAATATGTCGACCGCGATGCCGCGGATGACGAGGCCGAAAGCGACCGGATTGGTGATCATCCCGGCGAGCAGCTTGCGGTGATCCTCCGACAGCGTGAAGGTGAGCACGGCAATGGCGAAGCCGACTTTTGCCAGGGATTTCAGGAACTCGACCCAGCCCTGGGCGCCGAACATCCGGTTCCAGCCCTTGGTGATCGAAATGCGCGAAAGCTGCGGCCTGATCCGCTCGCCGACGAATTGCGGCATGTTCTGGAGCACCGAGGCGCCGATGCCGGCGACGGTCAAAAGCACCAGCAGGCTGACGACGGCGCGGCCCACTTCCAGCATGACGATCTTGTAGAGATCGATGACATCGGTCTCGGTGTTCATCGGCCAGGCCTCGGGCTTCTCGAGGAACATCGACAGGAACATGCCGAGGTTGATGACGGCGTCCTTGGCATAGAAGACGGTGAACACCAGTATGGCGACGAAGGAGGCGAGGATCGCGGTTTCCCTCGAGTGGGGCAGTTTGCCCTGTTCGATGGTGTCGCGGACTTTCTTTTCCGTCGCCTCTTCGGTTTTAGAGTCCTTGTCGGCAGCGTCGGACATGCCTTAGGCGGCGTTCTGCGTCGCGGGAAGTTCGAATGCGCCCTCGCGCGACAGCCGGATCGTCGTCGTCACGATGGTCTTGCGCGCCGCCAGTATGTCGGCGGCCGGTACCCCCTCCGACCCTTGTCCAAGTTCGGCTTCGATCATGCGCCGCGACCGCGCGCCGATTGCCGAGAGCACCGCTTCGGCGAGTGCCGCCGATGTGCCGCGCAGCGCCAGCGTGACAAGCTCGGTCGACAGTCCGTCGAACAGAAGCACGCGCGCCTTCTGGGTGAGCAGCGGCAGGTCGTCGAAGGCAAAAAGTCTTGCCCGCACACCGTCGAGGTCGGGCGTGCCGGCGGCTTCTAGGTCCTGCATGACCTCCTCGAGCAGCGGCTTGTCCAGCTCGTTGAGCACGCTGGCGACGCGCGCCTGCCCGGCCGAAGTGTCCTTGGTCGAGGTTTCCGAAAGCACGCTGGTGCGCAACCGGTTCTCGACGATCCTGGTGGCCGCGGCCGGAACATTGGCCATCGTCACCATGCGCTTGATGATTTCGCCACGCATCTCCTTGGTCAGCGTCAAAAGCACGCTCGCCGCCGCCTGTGGCGCCAGCTTCGACAGCACCATGGCCGCCGTCTGCGGATGTTCGCCGGCCAGGAAGGTGCCCAGCCGCGAAGGTTCGAGTTTTTCGAGATCGGGCCAGATCGGTGGCGGCCCTTCGGGCGCCGCCTCCGGCCCCTTGTTGCCCATGATGGCGTTCATCTCTTCGGGCGACAGCGATTCGTTGAGGATGGTGTCCATCCTGTCGGCGGAATCGAGCAGGCCGGCACCCTCGGTGAACTCGGCCTCGAACTCGGCGACGATGCGCTCGAGATCGTTCTGCGGAATGGTCCTGAGCAGCCGGGCGCCCTCGATCAGCGCCTTCAGCTCTTCCTGCTTGAAGAATTTCAACAGGCGGCTGGCGGACGGCTTGCCCATCGCCACCAATATGGCGGCCGCCTTCTGCGCGCGCGTCAGGGTCGTCAGCGGCGTCATGCTGCCTCTCGCCTTCGCTGCAACCGGCAAGCCCCACCAGCCATGTCTAGGCGCCCTTCGTGCCGGCGATGATTTCGGTCAGCCTGATGCCGAAGCGCGAGGGATCGCTTTCGAGCACCGTGATTTCGCCGCGGGCGATCTTGCGGCCATTGACCACGACGTCGACCGGTTCGCCGATGCGGCGGTTGAGTGCCACCGTCGAGCCCTTCTGCAGCGTCATCAGGTCGGCCACCGCCATCTCGGTGCTTCCCAGGATGATCTGGACATCGACGGGGATGTTCATGATGACGTTCGAATTGGCGCCCGCGGCGGCCCTGAAAGCCGTATCTGGGCGTTGCTCCTCTTCATGCAGGACCCCGCGCAATTCTTCGATGGCGCGGTCGAGCTGCTCGTCCGGCTGGTCGAGTTCTGCTTCCACTTTGGTCTTGGCCATGAATCGTCTCCAAAAGCTCAGGCGCGCCCGGCACCAGCCGGCATGAGCCCATCGATGAAATCCTGCCCGGCATCGAAGGGATGCTTGATTCGGACGGTGTAATTCTGCCCCAGCTTGCCGAACTCGCATACGAACAGCGTCTGGCCGCGCGCGCTGAGGCGAGCCCGTGATTGCGCTGTTTCGTCGAAGTCGATGACCTGGCCCACTTGGAGATTGGCGAGGTCGCCAAGCGTCAGCCGCGTCAGCGGCATGGTGGCTTCGAGCGCCACCGTCGAGCGCATCACCTCTTCCGAAAAGCGTGCGCGCCAACTGGTGCCATGATCGTCCTCGCCGATGCCGGTGGTGCCGTCGCGGCCGGCAAGGACGACACGCTGCGGCATCGTCACCGTGATGGAGCCGCTGTCGATCGGCGTCGAGATGCCAAGGACGATGCGGATGGCGGCACCGTCGCGCAGCACATGCCGTTTCGCCTCGGTACCCGACATCGCCCGCGGCACGGGCAGCCGCAGGTCGAGCGAGCGCCGCCCGGATCCGTTCAGCGCCTGCGCCACCTCCTGGAACACCATGGTCGAGACATCGGCCTCGATCGGCGACAGGTCGCGCTCGATCGGCGACGCCGGCATATCCGGATCGCCGCCAAACAGCGTCGAGACCACGATCGCGATCGCGGCAGCGTCGATGACGAGCGTCATCGCATCCGAGGATGCCGTCGAACCAACGACTGTCATGGCGAAATTGTCGCCGGCACGCGAACGCGCCTCGGGGACGCGGCTGACCTCGACGGCCTTGAGGTCGACGATGACGGGAACGCCGAGTTCGCCCGAAAGGCCCTTCTGCAGCAGCGGCACGGCGCGTTCGGCCATGGCGCGGCCGGCGTCGATGACCTGATCGGCCTCGCCGCTGTCGCCGACCAGGCGTTCGATGATCAGCGAGCGCGCTTGCGCGGGGCTGCCTGGGCTGGTCATGACCGTGCCGGCACCGATCTGTCGTGCATCGCTCAAGCGGCCTTCTTCTCGGCGCTGCCGGTGTTCATCGTGCTCTGCTCGACGGCGTCGATGGTCGGCCGCTCATAGGACGAGATGGTCTTGCGGCCGAATTCGATCGCCACCTGCGGCAGCGCGCCGTTCATGTAGGCGAGCAGCGTCTGCTTGACGATGATGTAGAGGCGGTTCTTCTTCTCGCGCACCGTCTTGATCTTGGTGGCGACAGGCCCGACCACGGCGTAGGACAGGAAGATGCCGAGGAAGGTGCCGACAAGCGCCGCGCCGATCAGGCCACCGAGGATTTCCGGCGACTGGTCGAGTGCGCCCATCGCCTTGACCACGCCAAGCACTGCGGCGACGATGCCCAGCGCCGGCAGGCCGTCGCCGACCGCGACCAGCGCGTGATAGGCCTTCATCTTGTCGGACTTGATGGTCTGGATCTCCTCGTCCATCAGCGCCTCGATCTCGTGCGAGCGGGCATTGCCGATGATGATGATGCGGCAGTAGTCGCAGATGAAATTCATCAGATCGTGATTCTTGAGCACCGTCGGAAAGGCCTGGAAGATGGCTGATTCTTCCGGATTGTCGATATGCGCCTCGACCTCGCTGCGCGACTTCGAGCGCAATTCGCGCATCAGGCTGTGCAGCACGCCGAGCGTTTCCAGATAATCCTGTTCCTTCGGCACCGCCTGCTTGAAGGCCTCGATAATGCCCTTGCCGGTATCCTTGACCGTCTTCATCGGGTTGGCGACCAGGAAAGTGCCCAGTGCTGCGCCACAGATGACCACGGCTTCCCACGGCTGGACCAGCACGTGCAGATGCCCGCCCATGGCCATGAATCCGCCAAGGACGCAGCCGAGCGTCACCACAAGTCCAATCAGAATGCCCACGACAGATCCTTCCGCATTTCATAACAGATCCAAGGGATAGTCCTCGTGCCTTGTGTGAGGCTTGAATCCGGGCTGCCACGGAACCGAATGTTGGGCGATTCAGTTTCGCGCAAGGAAGTGAGGTTATTGTCGCGACATTAAGCTTCGGCCGGAGGCATGACGTTGCTCAATACCTTTACCAGCTACCAGTTGATCTCCAAGGACATCAACAAGTCGATCGACCGCATCGAGCAGCAGCCGACTGTCGATCGCGATACCAAATATTACCTGGCCAACATAACCAAGGTGAAATCGATCGACGATTTCGTCAACAATGACCGGCTGTTCAAATATGCCATGAAGGCCTACGGGCTGGAGGACATGGATTACGCCAAGGCCTTCATGGTCAAGGCGCTCAAGGAAGGCGTCACCGACCCTAACAGTTTCGCCAACAAGCTGACCGACAAGCGCTACGCCCAGTTCGTCAGCGCCTTCAACTTCGCCGCCAATGGTGCCGACGCCACCATCTACAACAAGGCGCAGCAGCTGGTGACGAAGAACTACGCCACGCAGGCGAAGATCGCCGGCCTTGATCCGAATTCGGACTATGTGAAGGGCGAGACGACCTACTACCTCGCCAACATCACCAAGGTGAAATCGGTCGACGACCTGATGTCGAACAGCCGGCTCTACACCTACGCGCTGGCCGCGTTCGGTCTCGATTCGGCGACGGAGAACAAGGACCTCATCAAACAGGTTCTGCAGGGTGGCGTGCGCGACCCCAACAGCGTCGCCAACAAGCAGACGAACCCGGCCTATGCGGCATTGGCCTCGGCCTTCAACTTCGAGCAGTACGGCGAAGCCGCAACCACCATCAATCCGGCGCAGCAGCCGACTGTCGACAAGTATATGCGCCAGACGCTGGAGGAGGATGCCGGCAAGACCAATGAGGGCGTGCGGCTGGCGCTTTATTTCCAGCGCAAGGCGCCCGACATCACCAGCTGGTACGACGTGCTGGCCGATACGGCCCTTGCCAGCGTCGTGCGCACCGCGCTGGGACTCCCCGATTCCTTCGCCACCGCCGACATCGACAAGCAGGCGCAGCTCTTCGAACAGAAGCTCGACATCTCGGATTTCACCGACCCCGTGAAACTCGGCAAGTTCCTGACCCGCTTCACCAGCATGTACGAGATCAACAATCCGACCTCGACGGCCGTGACGTCAGTCAGCGTGCTCTTTGCCCAGCCGGTCACGGCGGGCATCTCCACCGACCTGATGATGGCCATGCAGAAGTTGAAGTTCTGATCATGCAAGACAGTCTCTACGTTGCCCTTTCCGCACAGATGGCGCTCGAGCGCCGGCTCGATACCATCGCCGACAATGTCGCCAACGCCAACACCGTCGGCTTTCGCGCCACCGGCGTGAAATTCGAGGACATGGTGTCGGGCACCGGGCAGAAATCGGTGTCCTTCGCCTCGTCGGGCAAGACCTATCTTTCGGGCGCCCACGGTTCCCTGACCGAGACCGGCAATCCGTTCGATTTCGCCATCCAGGGTAACGCCTGGTTCGCCATCGACACACCGGCCGGCACCGTCATGACGCGCGACGGCCGCTTCTCGATGACCGAGAATGGCGAACTGATGTCGATCGAAGGCCATCCGGTGCTCGACGCCGGCGGCGCGCCGATCCAGCTCGACCCCCGCAACGGTCCGCCCAAGGCCGGCGCCGACGGCTCGCTGCGCCAGAACGACCAGCTTGTCGGCTCGATCGGCCTCTATAATTTCGACCCGGGCGAGAATCTCGTGCGCTACGGCAATTCCGGCATCGTGCCGGCGCGTACCCCCGAACCGGTCACCGACCGCTCCGATGTCGGTATCGCCCAGGGTTTCGTCGAAGAATCCAACGTCAATCCGGTGCTGGAGATGACCCGGCTGATCATGGTCCAGCGCGCCTTCGAGAATACTGCCGCCCTGATGCGGCAGACGGATTCTTCCACCGATGAGGCGATCAAGACGCTCGGCTCGAAGTCGTAGCATGTCGCTCGACCGGTCCTCCATCCGTGCACCCGAAAGACCGCTCCAGCCGGCGCCCGAAGATCGGCTCGTCGCACTGGAACGGGTAATGCGGCGTTTCAGCAACACCGACGGGTTGGTCAAGCGTGGCGGTCTCGTCACCGAAGTCACGTCCACGCACTACAAGGTGCGCGGCCTTTCCGATTTTGCCAGGCTGGGCGACATCGTCGAGCAGCGCGGCCAGTCCGGCGCCCGCCGCGGCGAGATCGTCAAGATCAGCCGCGACGAAGTCGTCGTCGCCCCCTTCGAACGCAGCGCCGATGCCGGGATCGGCGATGCGGTGTTCCGTAGGGGTCCACTCGCGGTGGCGCCGCACGAATCATGGCGCGGCCGCACCATCGACGCACTCACCCGGGCGATCGACGGCGGTGCGCCGCTGATCAGGGGCGAAGACCTGTCGGGCGGCGCCACGACGCCAGGCGCCATGGCGCGGCAGCGCGTCGGTACCGCCTTCATGACCGGCGTCAAGATCATCGACATTTTCACGCCGCTGTGCTTCGGCCAGCGCATGGGCGTCTTTGCGGGTTCGGGCGTCGGCAAGTCGACGCTGCTCGCCATGCTCGCCGGTGCCGACGCGTTCGACACCGTCGTCGTGGCGCTGATCGGCGAACGCGGCCGCGAGGTCCGCGAATTCCTCGAGGACACGATCGGCGACAGCATGGCCAAGACCGTGGCCGTCGTCGCAACCAGCGACGAGAGCGCCATGATGCGCCGGCGCGCGCCCGACACCGCCATGCGGGTCGCCGAGCACTTTCGCGACCAGGGCCACCGCGTGCTCCTGGTGCTGGACTCGATCACCCGCTTCGCCCATGCCTTGCGCGAGGTGGCGACGGGAACCGGCGAGCCGCCGGTCGCCCGCGGCTATCCCGCCTCGGTTTTCACCGAACTGCCCAAATTGCTCGAGCGCGCCGGACCGGGGGCCGAAGGCAAGGGGTCGATTACCGCCATCATTTCCGTGCTGGTGGACGGCGACGACCACAATGATCCGGTCGCCGATTCCGTGCGCGGCATCCTCGACGGCCATGTCGTGCTCGACCGCGCGATCGCAGAACAGGGTCGCTATCCGCCGGTCAATCCGCTGTCGTCCATATCGCGCCTGGCCGGCAAGGCCTGGAGCGTCGAACAGCGCGCTTTGGTGACGCGGCTGAAGTCGATGATCGCCCGCTTCGAGGACACGCGCGACATCCGCCTGCTCGGCGCCTATCAGGGCGGCGCCGACGCCGAGCTCGACATCGCCGTGCGCCAGGTACCGCTGATCTACGAGGCGCTGACGCAATCGCCCAGGGACCGCCCGTCAGCCGATCCGTTCTCCGATCTCGCCCGCCATCTCAAGGGAAAGCTGAATGCCGAATCAGGAGACTGAACGCCAGTACACCGAGCGCATCCTGAATGAGATGATCGCCACGGCGAACGCCGCCGAGGAAGCTCGAGCCGAGGAGGAGAGGAGGGCCAAGGCAAAGGCCGCCAGCGCCATCGCAGCCAAGACCGCGGCTGTTCTGGCCAGAGCCGTCAAGCCGGTCCTGCCCCGATCCGAACCTGTGGCTCGGGCTGCCGCGCCCGTGGTTCCCCGCGTCGAGGCTGCCGAGATCACGCAGGCAAGCCGCGAATCGCTGATCGACGGCCTGTTTCCCGTCACCGAATGGCCGCAACCGCCAAAGGCCCAATTTCCAAAATTGAGCAAGAAGGCGGACCGGCGCAGCGACTTCGTCATCGCCGCGCTCGGCGTCACGCTTGGCCTGATCTGCGCCCTGTTTCCCTGGTACATCTTCTTCAACCAGGAGCAGTTCGGCGTTCAGGCGATCAAGTTTGGCGGCACCGGCACCAATTCGGGACGCGCGGGTGGCGGCGTGGTGACCTCGCGCAGCGCGCCGCTGACAGCCAAGGACCTTCCAAACACCAGCATCGACCTGCTCGCCACAGGCACGGTGCAGGATGACGCCACCCCGGCGCAGCCGCCGGGCGACCAGCCCTTCCCGGCCGATGTCGCGAAATTCCGCATGGTCCATGTCGCCAACGGCCGTGCCATGATCGAGGACGACACCGGCCTGTGGATCGTCCAGCGCGGCTCGATACTGCCGGACTCGAGCACCGTGTCGTCGATCGAGCAGCGCAACGGCAAATGGGTCATGCTGACCAGCACCAACCAGCTGATCCAGCTTTCCAGGTAGCGGCTGCCCGCAAGGTCCGCGCAAGACTGGCGACCTAGTCTTTGGGCACATGCCCGGAGATTCCCATGGAGCCCGTTTCCCTTTTCGATCTCGCCGCCAAGCAAGCGCAGTGGCTTTCCGTGCGTCAGTCGGCGATCGCCGGCAACATCGCCAACGCCAACACGCCGGGCTACACGGCAAACGATGTCGAGCCCTTCGAGAAGGTGCTCGACCGCACGGCTGTGTCGCTGCAGACCACCGAGGCCGGCCATCTCGGCAGCGCGGCGACCAATGCCGGCTTCACCATCAAGCCGCAGGAAGATGACGGCGTGGTCATGCCGTCCAAGAATACAGTCGTGCTTGAGGACCAGCTTCTCAAGGCCGGCGAGGTGCGCCGTTCCTTCGAGCTCAACACGGCGATCGTAAAGGCTTTCCACTCGATGATGATGATGGCGGTGAAGAGCTGACCATGGACGCACTGACCGCAGCCCTGAAAGTCGCAGCATCCGGCCTCGGCGCCCAGTCCGAGCGCCTGCGCGTGGTTTCTGAAAACCTCGCCAATGCCCAGTCGACCGGCACGACGCCCGGCGCTGACCCCTATCGCCGCAAGACCATCAGCTTCGTCTCCGAGCTTGACCGGGCGTCCGGCGCCTCGACGGTCGAAGTGAACTCGATCGACCGCGATCCGAGTGTCTTCCCCGTCGAATTCCAGCCTGGCAACGAGGCCGCCGACGAGAAGGGCTACGTCAAGATGCCCAATGTCAACACGCTGATCGAAATGGCTGACATGACCGAGGCCAACCGCTCCTACGAGGCCAACCTGCAAGTCGTGAAGCAGGCGCGCGACCTCATTTCAATGACCATCGACCTGATGAGGAACCAATGATCGTGAACGGCATCGGCGCGCTCAACCTGAAGCCCGGGCTGGGCGATACGGCGACCGACCTGCTTCAGGGCGGTGTCGCGCCGGCGACATCAGGCAACCTTGGTACCTCCTTTGCCGAAGCGGTGAGCCAGGCAGCCTCCAAGACCGTCAACACGCTGCAGCATGCCGAACAGGTGTCGCTCCAGGCGCTCAAGGGCGATGCCGACACCCGCCAGGTCGTCGATGCCGTGATGAGCGCGCAGCAGGCGCTTCAGACCGCCGTCGCCATCCGCGACAAGGTCGTTTCGGCCTACCTCGAAGTCAGTCGCATGGGTATCTGAGGAGTAGGTCATGAAAGCACTTTCCATCGCCGCCACCGGCATGAATGCCCAGCAGACAAATCTGGAAGTCATCGCCAACAACATCGCCAACATCAACACCACCGGCTACAAGCGGGCGCGCGCCGAATTCTCCGACCTGCTCTACCAGGTCGACCGCACGCAAGGCGTGCCCAACCGCTCCAACGCCTCGCTGGTGCCGGAAGGCGTTTCGATCGGTCTCGGCGTCAAGACGACGGCCGTGCGCAACGTGCACACCCAGGGCGAACTGACCAGCACCGGCAACAGTTTCGACATGGCGCTGACCGGCAGGGGCTGGTTCCAGATCGAGGGCGCCGACGGCGGCACGCTCTACACCCGTGCCGGCGCCTTCAACACCAACGCCACCGGCCAGCTGGTGACGGTGGATGGCGCCAATGTCATTCCGGCCATCACCGTGCCGACCGATGCGGTCGAGGTGATCGTCAACAAGACCGGTCAGGTGTTTGCCCGCATCGACGGCCAGACCAACCTGCAGACTCTCGGCCAGCTCCAGATCGTCAACTTCGCCAACGAGGCGGGCCTCGCGCCGCTCGGCGACAATCTGTTCCAGGAAACGACGGCCTCCGGCCCGGCCAATGCCGGCGTGCCCGGTGACCCCGGCTTCGCCACCATCCAGCAGGGCTATCTCGAGGCCTCAAACGTCGACCCGGTCAAGGAAATCACCGAGCTGATCTCGGCGCAGCGCGCCTATGAGATGAATTCCAAGGTGATCCAGGCCGCCGACGACATGGCTTCGGTCGTCTCCAAGAACATCAGGTAAGGGATGATGGCCATGCCGATCTCCTGCTCCGCATTCCGCCGCACCGCGCTGATCCTTGCGCTGGTGGCCGGCGGCGTGCCGGCTTTCGCCCAGGAATCGACAAAACAATCGACAAATCAATCGGCAACGCAGATCGCCAGCAATCAGCCTGCCGGCGAGGTCGTGCTGATCCCCAGCCGCGTCATCTACCCCGGCGAGACCATCGAACTCGCCGCCCTGAAACAGGTGACCCTCATCGCGGGCAAGCACAAGCCCGATGCGATGGCGACCCGCGCCGAAGAGCTTCAAGGCAAGGTCGCCAAGCGTACGCTGCTGCCCGGTCGCTACATCCCGGCCGCCGCCATCCGCGAGGCCTGGCTGGTCGAACAGGGTGCCGCCGTGCAGGTCTTCTTCATCGCTGGCGGACTGACGATATCGGCCACCGCGGTAACCTTGCAGCCAGGTTCGGCCGGCGACCTCATCAAGGTTCGCAACAGCGACAGCGGCAAGATCCTTTCCGGCACGGTGATGGCCGACGGAACCATCCAGGTCGGCGCTTCATGATGCGCCCGCTTGTCCTTCTGCTCGCTGCCACGCTCGGCCTGCAGCCGGCGCTGGCCGACGGCCTGACACCCAAGGCCAAACGCGAACTCGCCGCCAAGAACGGCGGCGTCTACGACGATCCGGAATATGATCCGGCGACCACCACCCGCATGTTCCGCGTTTCGCCCGGACCGAGCTCACTGCCGCCTGGGCAGGTCGCCTCGCGCATCAAGGACATCGCCCAGCTGCAGAGTTCGCGCGACAACCAGCTGGTCGGCTACGGCCTGGTCATCGGCCTCGCCGGCTCGGGTGACAGTCTGCGCAATTCGCCGTTCACCGAACAGTCGATCCGCGCCATGCTGGAAAATCTCGGCATCGCCACCGAAGGCGGCAGCGCGCGCGCCAAGAACGTCGCCGCCGTCATCGTCACCGCCAACATGGCCCCCTATGTACAATCGGGCGCCCGCATCGACATCGACGTCTCCTCTATGGGCGACGCCACCTCGCTTGCCGGCGGCACGCTGATCATGACGCCGCTGAAGGCGGCGGACGGCGAGATCTATGCTGTCGGTCAGGGCGCGGTCATCGTTTCCGGCTTCACCGCCAAGGGCCAGGCCGAACAATTGACGCAAGGCGTGCCGACCGCCGGCCGGGTGCCGAACGGCGCCATCATCGAGCGTTCGGTGAAGGCCGAATTCGACGACCAGTCGACGCTGACGCTGCAATTGCGCAATCCCGATTTCTCGACCGCCATCCGCATCGCCGACGCGATCAACGACTATACCAGCCAGCGCTTCGGCATGCGCGTCGCGGGTGAGCGCGATTCTCGCACCGTGCAGATCAGAAGGCCAAGGGGCGTTTCGGCCGCGCGCTTCTATGCCGAGATCGAAAACCTGGTGGTCGAATCCGATACGCCGGCTCGCGTCGTCATCGACGAGCGCACCGGCACCATCGTCATCGGCAACGACGTCAAGATCTCGCGCGTCGCCATCAGCCACGGCACGCTCACGGTGCGCATCACCGAAGCGCCGCGCGTCGTGCAGCCCGAACCCTTCTCCAAGGGCGAAACCGCTGTCGAGCCGTTCACCGCCATCGACGCCAGCCGGCCCGATGCCCGCGTCGCGGTGCTCGACGGACCCGACCTGCAAACCCTCGTTTCCGGCCTCAACCGCCTCGGCGTCAAGCCGGACGGCATCATTGCCATCCTGCAAGGCATCAAGTCGGCCGGCGCCCTGCAAGCCGATCTGGTCCTCCAATAGGCGATGCCGATGATCCCTTCCCTTCTGTCCCACGAAAGAAGCTCCTCCCGCGCAATCCTGTTCGCGGCCGCGGCGCTCGCGGCCATGGCCGTCGCCAGTGGCGGCGCATATGGCGAGGATGTGGTTCGGCAGGTTCTGCCCGGAGCGCAGCCCGCGGCGGCGCCGCAGCAATTGGCGCGGGAGAAGGCGCCCGACCAGAGCGAGATCGAGCGCTTCTGCTCCAACATCGCCGACGCCGCCCGTGACCGCCGCTATGCCTTGCAGGCCGAGGAATTGAAGCAGCTGCAGGCCGGCGTCGACGAGCGCATGAAAGCGCTGGACGCGAAGAAAGCCGAATACGAGACCTGGCTGAAGCGGCGTGAAGTGTTCCTGGCCCGGGCCGAGGACGGCGTCGTCAAGATCTATGCCGGCATGAAGCCCGATGCGGCTGCCGAACGCCTGGCGATCGTCAACGCCGATCTGGCCGCGGCCATCTTGATGAAGCTCGATTCACGCAAGGCCAGCGTCATTCTCAACGAAATGGACCAGAAGGCGGCGGCGACGCTCACCGGCATCATGGCCAGCGCAGCCCGAAGGGTAGATCCGTCATGATCCGCAGAACGCTCATCCTGTGCGCGGTGGCAGCCCTGTCCGGCTGCGGCACCAACCTCAGGGAAGTCGGCAAGGAACCGTCGCTGTCGCCGGTCGGCTCGGGCATTGACGGCGGCAACACGTCTGCCCTGTACAAATACCCCGAGCCACCTCGCGCGCCGGTGAAGAAGTTCTCTCTGTGGGATGATCGCCAAAGCCGCCTCTTCACCGATCCCCGGGCGCTCTCGCAGGGTGACATCCTGACCGTCAGGATCAAGATCAACGACCGTGCCAATTTCAAGAACCAGAACGACAGGAGCCGCACCGCCAACCGCAAGCTCGGCTTCGACCTCAGCGCGCAATGGGACAAGTGGAGCACCGCCGGCAAGGGCGCCGGCACGCTCAACTCCGCCACGGACACGACGGCCGATGGCGAGATCAAGCGATCGGAAACGCTTGAACTCAATGTCGCGGCGATCGTCACCGATGTCTTGCCGAACGGCAATCTGATGATCACGGGATCGCAGGAAGTGCGCGTCAACGCCGAGCTGAGGGTGCTGACCATCGCCGGCATCGTGCGGCCGGCCGATATCGGCGCCGAGAACACGATCCCCTACGAACGCATCGCCGAGGCGCGCATTTCCTATGGCGGGCGCGGCCGCATCACCGAGATCCAGCAGCCGGCCTACGGCCAGCAGGTTCTCGACCAGGTTCTTCCGTTCTAGGGATTGGAGAACAAAGCGCCGTGGCCAATGTCGAACAACTCCAGCCTCGCAAGGGTCCATCCCTTGTGGTTCAGGGCGCCATGCTGCTGGTGGTGACGGCCGCCGCCATCGGCATGGGCTGGATGTCCGGCGGTTATCTCAAGGGCGCCGGCGCACCGCCATCGGTGCCGGCTGCTCCTGAAAATGCGGGCAAGGTTGCCGAACCCGCTGCTGCGCAACAGCCTGGCACGGGGCCGACGCTTGTCGCGCTGGCGCCGATCACCACCAATATCGCCTCGCCCGCCGACACCTGGATCAGGATGGAAGTATCCGTGGTCTACGACGCGCCGCAGCCGCCGGCGATGACGGAGGACATTCATCAGGACCTTCTGGCCTTCGTGCGTACGCTGAAGATGCATCAGGTCGAGGGCGCCAGCGGTTACCAGCACCTGAAAGCCGATATCGAGGAACGCGCCTCGATCCGCAGCCAGGGGCACGCCAAACAGGTTCTCATCAGGACATTGCTGCTCGAATGAAGAAGTTCCTTCTCGCCGCGGCGCTGATCGGCGCCGCCACCTCCGTCGCGGCGGCGCAGCAGCTGGACCTGGGCGGCATCGGCAAGGCCGACGGTACCACCGTCGGCTACATCATCCAGATGTTCGGCCTGCTGACCGTGCTGTCGGTGGCGCCCGGGCTGTTGATCATGGTGACGAGCTTCACCCGTTTCGTCATCGCCTTCTCGATCCTGCGCGCCGGCATCGGCCTGCAGTCGACGCCGGCGAACCTCATCCTCATTTCGCTGTCGCTGTTCATGACCTTCTACGTCATGGCGCCGACCTTCGATCAGGCCTGGAACACCGGCGTCAAGCCGCTGATGGACAACCAGATCAACCAGACCGAGGCCTTCGAGAAGATCTCGGACCCGTTCCGCACCTTCATGCTGCACAATGTGCGCGACAAGGATTTCGACCTTTTCGCCGACCTCGCCCGCGAGCGCGGCCAGGTCGTCGCCAAGGAGACGGTCGACCTGCGCATCCTGGTACCGGCGTTCATGATCTCCGAGATCCGCCGCGGCTTCGAGATCGGCTTCCTGATCGTGCTGCCCTTCCTGGTCATCGACCTGATCGTCGCCACCATCACCATGGCGATGGGCATGATGATGCTGCCGCCCACCGTTGTCTCGCTGCCGTTCAAGATCCTGTTTTTTGTCCTGATCGACGGCTGGAACCTGCTTGTCGGCAGCCTGGTGCGCTCCTTCACCTGACCCTGCTCTCCGGCCCGAGGCCGCGTCTGCCCGACAGGGGCCGGGCAGTGTGCCCGACATCGTCGATTTTTTCTCGAATTATTTTCGATTAACCGTCCGATTTAGCCCTTTGGTAGGAACTCGCCGCCATAGTCGCTCGCAGATGGCGGGTGATCTCTCGACGATCATTGGCATGATGCCGCTCCGTCATACCGGAAAAGCCGGTATGTCAAAAAAACACCTGTAAAAACAAGGTACGAGTAGCCATGGCCAGTATCATGACCAACAGCGCCGCATTGACGGCCCTGCAGAGCCTTAACGCCACCCAGAACAACCTCTCCACCACCCAGGCCCGCATCTCGACGGGCTACCGCGTCTCCCAGGCTTCGGACAACGCCGCCTATTGGTCGATCGCCACCACGATGCGTTCCGACAACCAGGCCATGTCCACCGTCTCGGACTCGCTCGGCCTCGGCGCCTCGAAGGTCGACACCGCCTACACCGGCATGAACAGCGCGATCACCACCATCAACGCGATCCAGCAGAAGCTGACCGGCTCCTACGGTCAGACCGATGCCGCCAAGGAAAAGACCCAGGTCGAAATCGCCGCTCTTCAGCAGCAGCTGAAGGGTTACGCCGACTCCGCCACCTTCTCCGGCACCAACATGCTGTCGGTGGCCACCGCCACGGGCACGGCAGCCGACGTCAAGATCGTCTCGGCCTTCAACCGCAGCTCGACCGGCTCGGTCACGCTCTCGACGATCGACGTCAAGGTGGAAAGCATCAAGCTCTATGACTCCGGCGCCGCGCCGACCGCCAAGGGTATCCTCGACACGGCCCGCCTCGGCACCACTGGCGCTGCAACCACCACGGCACAGGCCCCGACCCTTGGTGGCCCCGTCGTTGCCGGCGATACCTATTCCGTCGCCAGCCTGGCCATCTTCTCGGGCACCACGGCCGCCAGCGACGCTCAGATCTCGCAGATGATGACCGTCGTCGACGCCGCGCTCAAGGACATGACGACCGCCGCCACCAAGCTCGGCGCCGCCAAGAGCTCCATCGACCTGCAGAAGACCTTCACGCAGAGCCTGATGGACTCGATCGACCGCGGCGTCGGCCAGCTCGTCGATGCCGACATGAACAAGGAATCGACCCGCCTCCAGGCCCTGCAGGTCCAGCAGCAGCTCGGCGTCCAGGCGCTGTCGATCGCCAACGGCTCGTCGCAGTCGATCCTGTCGCTCTTCCGCGGCTGATCGCTCTAGCAGCAGACCAAACCAGACAAACGGGCCGCGCCAAAAGCGCGGCCCGTTTTGCGTTTGCTCCAGCCCCGCGCAACCCTCGTTTCTTAACCCTCGAAAGCGAGCCTTTAACAGGCCGTTAACCATAACGCGCTAGTCATGGTTAACCATAGCTTACAACGGATTGGCGAATCGGCCCGGTCGGGGCGACGGCAATCGACGGGCGGGCCAGCGGCTCGCGAGGGCAATGCCGGCTTTGACAAAGCCCGGCCTGGGAAAAAGGAGCGAGTTTCTTGGCGAGCATCATGACAAACGCCGCGGCGTTGACCGCACTTCAAAGCCTTAACGCCACCAACAAATCGCTTCAGCAGACACAGTCGCGAATCTCGACGGGCTACAGGGTCTCCGAGGCTTCCGACAACGCAGCCTACTGGTCGATCGCCACGACGATGCGCTCCGACAACGCAGCCTTGTCGACGGTGCAGGACGCGCTCGGCCTCGGCGCCTCGAAAGTCGACACCGCCTATACCGGCATGAACAATGTTCTGACGTCGATCGGCCAGCTCAAGACCAAGCTGCTCTCCACCATCGGCCAGACGGCCGCGGCCAAGGCAAAGACGCAGACGGAAATCACCACGCTTCAGGCGCAGATGAAATCCTTTGCCGATGCCGCCACCTTCTCTGGTTCGAACTACCTTTCGGTGACGTCAACGCAGGTCGCTGCCCCCAATGACGGCGTCCAGGCCGACGCCAAGATCGTCGCGTCCTTCAACCGCTCCTCCTCCGGCGCCATCTCGCTCGGAACGATCGACATCAACGTCGAGAGCACGAAACTGTTCGACAACGGCCTCTCCACCGCCGTCAAGAACCAGGGCACGCTCGACCGCCAGACTTCCGTTTACGCGACAGCGGCCGCCCAGAACCTGTACGACACCGCCTATGCGGCTGCGATCGCCGGTGGACAAACGGACATCGCCGCCAACACCGCCGGCCAGGCGGCGGCGGGCGCGGTGGTCCCCAGGATCGACAATGTTTCCGCCTTCAATCTCGACATCACGGCGGCGGGCGTGACCGACGACATCATCACCCAGATGATCGGTAAGATCGACAAGGTCATGAGCCAGCTGACCGACCAGGCCACCATCCTGGGCGCCGCCAAGAGCTCCATCGACCTGCAGAAGACCTTCACGCAGAGCCTGATGGACTCCATCGACCGCGGCGTCGGCCAGCTCGTCGACGCCGACATGAACAAGGAATCGACCCGCCTGCAGGCACTGCAGGTGCAGCAGCAGCTCGGCATCCAGTCGCTGTCGATCGCCAACAGCTCCTCGCAGTCGATCCTGTCGCTGTTCAAGAACGGCTAATCCGGCTGTAGCCGACAGATACTCCTTCCTCCAACTATCGGGCCGCGCCGCAAGCGCGGCCCGATTTCATTTTCGCACAAGCTTCGAGGGCTAGTGTTCCGGCGGACAATCATGCTGGGAGTCGCTCTATCGTGCCGGAACAGATCCAGAGCATCATCTCGAATCTCCGCGGTTTTGGTGTGAAGCGCCTCGCCATGCTGGCGGGCATCGCCGTTCTGGTGATGGGCGTCATCGGCATCGCCTCGGTCTACCTCAACCGCCCGGCCTACGACACGCTCTATGTCGGGCTCGACCGCTCCGACGTGAACCAGATCGGCCTGGTGCTGGGCGAGGCCGGCATCGGCTTCGACGTCGGCGCCGACGGAACCTCGGTTCTGGTGCCGGCCGGCACCACGGCTCAGGCGCGCATGCTGCTTGCCGAAAAGGGTCTGCCGACCAGCGCCAATGCCGGCTATGAGCTGTTCGACAATGTCGGGGCGATGGGCCTGACCTCGTTCATGCAGCAGATCACCCGCGTGCGTGCGCTGGAAGGCGAGATTGCCCGCACCATCCAGTCCATATCGGGCATCAAGGCAGCTCGCGTCCACATCGTCATGTCCGAGCGCGCCAATTTCCGCCGCGACGAACAGCAGCCCTCGGCATCAGTGGTGATCCGCTATGCCGGCATCGACGCCGAGAAAAGCGCCCAGTCGATCCGCCATCTCGTCGCCGCCGCCGTGCCTGGCCTGTCGGCCGACAAGGTGACGGTGCTCGACTCCAACGGCAATCTGCTGGCCGCCGGCGATGATCCCTCCAACACCAGTGCGGCCCGCACGCTCGGCGTCGAGCAGACGGTCGAGGCGCAGATCGGCGACAACATCCGCCGCGCGCTGGCGCCGTATCTCGGCCCTGACAATTTCCGCGCCAGCGTCAAGGCCGAGGTCAACACCGACACCCGCCAGACGGAAGAAACCATTTTCGATCCGAACTCGCGCGTCGAACGCTCGGTGCAGTCGGTGCGCGCCAATGAGAACAGCAACCAGAAGCAGGCCTCGACCCCGGCCAGCGTCGAGCAGAACCTGCCGGAGACCCAGGCGACCAGCACCGAGGGTCCGCAAACGACCTCGGCGAACGACCGCAAGGAAGAGATCACCAATTACGAGATCAATTCCAAGAAGATCGCCACCGTCTCCAACGGCTACACCGTCACCAAGATGTCGATCGCCGTCGTCGTCAACCAGGATCGGCTGAAGGCGATCCTGGGCAAGGACGCGACCCCGGAGCAGATCGCCAAGCGCGTCGCCGACATCCAGAAGATGGTGACGTCGGCCACCGGCCTCGACGACAAGCGCGGCGACGTCATCGACGTCTCGGCGGTAGAATTCATCGACGGGCTCGACGGCGAAGCGATCCCGCGGGCTGGAATGCTGGATTCCATCGGCCAGCACGCCGGCACGCTGATCAATGCCGGCGCCTTCATTGTCGTGGTGTTCCTGGTGGCCTTCTTCGGCCTGCGGCCGATGGCGGCGGCGCTGACGGCAAAAGCGACGCCCGCTTTGTCGGGCCCGAACTTCGATGAAGTCCAGCGTTCGCTGCCGACACCCGAGGCGGTCGCTTCCACCGATGCGGGTGCCGCCATCGGCGCCTTGCCCGGCTCGCGCCCGGGCACCAATCCGCTCGATGATCTTCGCCAGAAGATCAGGCCGGCGCCACAGGAGCGGCTTGCCCGCATGGTCGACCTCAACGAGGAGCGCACAGCGCAGATCCTGCGCAAATGGGCGGCCCAGGAAGTCGCGGCGTAAACCATGGCCTCCGCAGCCCTTTTCGACCTTCTCCCTGATTTTGGTACGCGCGCGCCGCGCGTCAGCCAGCCCCAGGCCGCATCCGAGCACAGGCCGGAAACATCCGCACCGCAGGCCGATATCGGCACGCTGATCGCCGAGGCGGTTGCCCAGGCGGAGGCAGCGCTGACGGAACGGCTCGTCGCTGCCCACGACGCGGCGCTGGAAGCGGAGCGCCAGGCGCATGCCGAGGAAGCGAGGGTTTTCCTCGAAAGCTTCGGCGGCGACATCGGCAAGGCGGTCTCGCTGTGCATCGACGCCATGGAGGCGCGCGTAACGGACCTTGTCACCGCCACGGTCGCCCGCATCATCGGCGGCATTGTCAGCGACGATCTGCAGAAGCGCTCGCTCGAAGCGCTCGCCGGCGCGGTTCACGAAGCCGTCGGCGAAGGCGAAGCGGTGCGCATCGCCGTCCGCGGGCCACTGTCGCTGTTCGAAACGCTGAAAGCATCGCTTGGACCACGCATTGCAAATCTCGACTTCATCGAGGCACCAGGTTTCGACCTGACCGTGACCATTGACGAGGCCGTGTTCGAGACACGCATCGCCGAATGGTCGGCCACCCTTTCCGAGGTCTTGTCATGAGCGTCGCCGAGGCCGATCACGGCAGGCACGAGATCATCATCGTGCGGCGGGGTCATGACGACCACGACGAGGGCCATCACGGTGGCGTCTGGAAGATCGCCTTTGCCGATTTCATGACGGCCATGATGTGCTTCTTCCTGGTCATGTGGCTGATCAACGCCGCCAACGAACAGACCAAGGCGGCCGTCGCCAGCTACTTCAACCCGGTCAAGCTCGTCGACCGTGAGTCGAGCCGCAAGGGCCTCGAGGACCTCGGCAATGGGCCGCGCGCGGTCGGGATGACGGCCGACGACCCGCAGGAAGCGACAAAAAAGTCTGGACAGGACGGCATCGGTGCGGCTGGCTCATCCAACCGCAAGCAGGACAAGCAGGAGCCGAACAAGGCCGAACAGTCGGACGAGCATCTGTTCGCCGACCCCTACGCCGTGCTCTCCGAAATCGCCACCGACACCGGCGTCATGCAGAATGTCAGCCAGAAGGGCGATGGCGGCGCGCAAAGCGCCGGGCCGGCGACGGGGGCCTCGGGCGGCGCGTCCTACAGGGATCCGTTCGAGCCGGACTTCTGGTCGCAGCAGGTGGCTACACCCGCCGCCGAGGCGAGTGCCCAGCGCCCCAAGATCGAGGGCGATCCGCTCAAACCAGGTGACAAGGCCGCCGAAACGCAGGTCGCCAAGGTCAAGGCCGTGCCGCCGGCGCCGCCCGTCAAGGACGCCCCGCTCGAGCCCCTGGCCGAGGATGGCAAGGACGCCGCGACGATGGCCAACGCGGGCGAAACCAAGGCCAGCGGTGCCAAGGCCAGCGGTGCCAAGGCCAGCGGTGCCAAGGCCGGTGACGCCAAGACGGGCGAGAGCAAGGCCGTGGCTGCCGCCAAGGCGGATACCGCGGCCGCCGTGCAAAAGACGACCGCGCCTGAGACCGGGGAGAAGCAGCCGACCGCCGCCGCCGTGAAGGCCGCGGCCGACGTCAAGCGGCAGCTGGCCGATGCCTTCAAGCCCGGCGACAAGCTGCACGACGGCGTCTCGGTCGAAGCCACCGACAAGGGCGTCGTCATCTCGATCACCGACCAGCTCGATTTCGGCATGTTCGAAGTCGGATCGGCGGTGCCGAGCCGCGAACTGGTGCTGGCGATGGAAAAGATCGGCCGCATCGTCAACAGCCAGAAGGGCACGATCAGCATCAACGGCCATACCGATGCGCGCCCCTTCCGCAGTGCCAGCTACGACAATTGGCGGCTGTCGACGGCGCGCGCGCATTCCGCCTACTACATGCTCGTGCGCGGCGGCGTCGACGAGCGCCGCATCACCGAGGTCGCCGGCTTCGCCGACCGCCAGCCGAAGGATCCGGCCGATCCGCTGTCGGCGGCTAACCGCCGCATCGAGATCCTGATGGCGACCGGCGGATGAAGCGGGCGGCCGTCACCAGCCGGCTGATGGGCCTGTTGCTGCTGGCAGCCGGATATCCGTCGGCCGGCTTCGCCCAGGACACGCTGCAGCCCTACCAGCTGGTGCGCTCGCTGCAACTGGTGCAGGACCGCATCGCCGCCGGCGATCACGCCGCAATGCCGATGCAGGCCAAGCTGCTCGAGATGATCGATACCCGGCTGCGCGAAGCGGATGCGGAGGACTTCAAGGACCCGAAGAATTTTCGCGCGCTGCTGGTCTACGGCATGAGCGGCGGCAATCCGGTGACCGTCGAGGCGGCGGTTTCGCGTGCCAAGTCCGTGGATGCCCAAGACCTCTCAATCGCCAAGGGCGTCATAAACTATCTGGTTGGCCGGCCCGCCGGCGCGATCGAAGTCCTGAGGCCAATCGATCCTATGACGCTGCCCAGCGACCTAGGCGCTTTTCTTGCCTTGGTCAAAGGATCGCTGATGGCGACGGACGACCCGGTGATGGCGCTCACGCTGCTCGATGAGGCCAAGCTGCTCAGCCCCGGCACACTGGTCGAGGAAGCGGCCCTGCGGCGTTCGGTCGGCATCGCCGTGACCAGAGGCGATGCGGCACGGTTCGCTCGTGCCTCCACCCAATACGTCGAGCGCTATCTCTATTCGCCCTATGCCAGCCAGTTCGCCGATTCCTTCGTCTCCGGCGTCATCACCCTGCACATGTCGATCAGCCAGGACAAGCTCGCCGACATCACCTCGATGATGGATCCCGAGCGCGAGAAGGTGATCTATCTGCGCATCGCCCGCCGCGCCGCGATCGACGGCCTCAGCGAATTGTCGGCCTTTGCCTCCGCGCGCGCCGAGCAGGGCCGCGACGGCAACACCAATCAGGGCGATCCGCGCGCCGAGCTTTACTCGAGCCTGTCCACGGTGACTTCCGGCACGATCGAGGATGTGCGCACCAAGCTCGGCAAGATCGACCGCAGCAAACTGTCTGATGGTGACCGTGCCCTGCTCGACGCCGCTCAGGCGATCGCCGGTGAGGTGGTGGCGCCGCCTGCTTCCCTTCCGGCCGCGACGCCGGCGTCTGCACCCCTTGCGCCGCAGCCCAAATCCGAGGTCGCCGCCACGCAGGCCGCCGACGCGGCCGGATTGCCGCCCGTCGAGGGTGCCGTCTCCGAACTGCCCGCCGCCTCGCCATCCCAGCCATCCCAGCCATCCGACGGGGCGGCCGCCGCAACGAGCGCGCCGCCGCCTTCAGCCGATTCGGCAACGGTCCTGCCGGCATCGGCGCCGGCAGCGTCTGCCGGTCCCGACACGACAGATCCGACCGACGCCGCCATGATGAAAACCCGTCGACAGCTCGACCTGATCGACCAGATGCTTGGAACCGCCCCGAAATGACCCCCAGCCTCGGCCCGGCCCTGCCAGGACTTACCGCCGCACGCACGGCGGAGCAGCCGGCCGCCCCCGGCAAGAAGGATGATGCCGGTTTCGGCAAGATGGTGCATGGCCGCGCAGGCCAGTCGGAAAGGCAGCCGACGAGCGAAGCAGGCGGGCGCGATCCGCGCTGGAGCAAGCTTGCCGCCGGCCTGGCGGCAAAGGCAGGCGAGGACGAGCCGATGCCGGCCCGTAGGGTGAGGACCACGCCTACCGGATCGACGGCAGCGAAATCCGTGAAGGACGGCAAGGGCGTTGAGGCGGACAAGGACGCCGATACCGAAATGGCGGCGACCGATGCCGGCGCAACACCGCTCGACGATCATCTGCCTTTGCTGATGGCGTTTCATGACCTGCGCCATTTCTCGACATCGGCCAAGTCAGCCGACGCAAGCGAGGCCGGACAGGAACCGGCGCTCGACGGGCAGCTCCTGTCGAAAGCCTATCGGGCGACATCCGCCGGGCACGACGACCTCGAACCGATGCAGAAGCCCGAGCGGGTCGCACTCGTCGACGGGCCGTTGAAGAAGCTCGACGGCCAATCCGGCCGCGACGCGAGCGCCGGCACTGGCGCGCCACGGCGTGACAATGCAATCGCCGCCGGCCCGCTGCCCGAGATGACAACCGCCGATGTGCCGGGCGTCGAACAGAAGCAGGCGGCGCCGCAGCTGAAGTCCATCGCCGACGTCCAGTCCTCGTTGCGGTCGGAGCCAGGAAAACAGCCCTCGGCCCAGGCGCGCGTCGACGTGGTTTCCGAGCGCAGCTTCCCCGCCCCGCCGCAGGCGCCGATGAGCCAGGCAGCACTCAACGTAATCAACGCCGTAACGGCCGATGTTGGCCCGCAGCAGGCGTTTTCGACAGCCGCCGCGACCACCCAGATGGCTGGCTCTGTTGCCGCTCCGACACATGTGTTGAAGATCGAACTTCACCCGGCCGAACTGGGCATGGTCACCGCCCATCTTCGCCTCTCGGGAGAACAACTCTCGATTGAATTGAAGCCCGAAACACACGACGCCTACCGCCGGCTTTCCAGCGACAGCGAGGCAATCGTCAAGTCGCTGCGCGGGCTGGGCTTCGAGGTTGATAAGGTCACCATCATGCAACCTTCGATAGCGATTCCAGCTACAACCCGGACGGATGCGGCCGCCTCGCTCACCGCCGCGCCTGGCCGCGACCAGTCCGCCTTTCAGCCCGGAAACTCCAGCGGCGGCAACGGTGGAGCCAGCGGCCAGCAACCGGGCCAGCAGTCCGCAAGGGGTAATCATGATGACGCGCAAGCCCACGGCCGCGCCGCTTCGCCATCTCGCGAGCACGCTGGCGGCGATATGTTTATCTAGCCTCGCAACCAGCGTCCTCGCTGCCACCAATCCCTGCGAGCCCGAGATCCTGCGCGCCGCCGACCGCTATGGCGTGCCCGCCGGCATCCTCTATGCCGTCGGCTTGACCGAGACGGGCAAGAAAGGCAGCCTTCAGCCTAACGCATTGAATATAGAAGGAAAAGCGATCTTCCCCAGAAGCCGGGCCGAAGCGCTTGCCACCTTCGCCAATGCCCGGCGCGAAGGCAAGACGCTGATCGATCTCGGCTGCATGCAGATCAACCACCACTATCATTCCTCGCACTTCCGCAGCGTCGAGGACATGCTCGACCCGCGCCAGAACGTCGACTATGCGGCGCGTTTCCTGGCCAGTCTCCATGCCCGCCACGAGACCTGGTCGATGGCCGTCGCCCGCTACCATGCCGGCCCCGACAACGACCCGGCGCAGAAGGTCTATGTCTGCAGGGTGATCGCCAATATGGTTGCCACCGATTTTGGCAAATGGACAACCAACGCCCGCGCCTTCTGCAACCCGTAAGCGTATCTTCTGCTCCTAATACGCCCGTAGCACTGCTCAAGGCTTGCCGTTTTGACTTACCCGGAATTTTCCCCGTAAGCATATCTGGCTGCACGCTAATGCAACCGGCACGATTCCAGACTCCCAAGAAACTAGTTACAAGAAATGACGGTTGTTCAGGATTCCCGCCAACGGTTAGGCCTTTCCCCACAGGGCAAATGTGTTGATTCGGAGGCGGGGCCGATGATCGTGATCGTTGACGAGCGAGAGCTCGTAACTGAGGGATACAATTCACTTTTTGATCGCGAGGGCGTCGCCTGCGCGGGCTTCGCGCCCGGCGAATTCGGCGAGTGGGTCAACTCGGCCGCCGACACCGACCTGCGATCGGTACGGGCCTTCCTGATCGGCGACTGCCGCGACGGCGCCATCTCTCCGCGCCAGATCCGCGACCGCACCGGCGCTCCGGTCATTGCGCTGAGCGAGCAGCATTCCCTGGAAAACACGCTGCGGTTGTTCGAGAGCGGCGTCGACGATGTCATCCGCAAGCCCGTCCACATCAGAGAGATCCTGGCCCGCATCACCGCCATCCGCCGGCGCGCCAATGAACATGTCGCCTACACCGAGATCGGCGCCATGCGCATCTTCATGGACGGCCGCGACCCCGAGATCGACGGCCAGCCGTTGCCCCTGCCGCGCCGCGAACGCCGCATCCTCGAATATCTGGCGAGCAACCGCGGCCGGCGCGTCACCAAGACCCAGGTCTTCAACGCCATCTACGGCATCTTCGACGAAGAGGTCGAGGAGAACGTGGTGGAGAGCCACATCAGCAAATTGCGCAAGAAGCTGCGCGAGAAGCTGGGCACCGACCCGATCGATTCCAAACGCTTCCTCGGCTACCGGCTCGTCTTCTGATGCCGCGCCGCGCCAGCCTCGCGCAAGACAGGACGCGTAGCCTCGCCGCCAGTGGCATGGATATTGCGGAGACATCTCGATGAGCCTCTACGGAATGATGCGGACCGGCGTTTCCGGCATGAACGCCCAGGCGAACCGCCTGTCGACAACCGCCGACAACATCGCGAATTCCGACACCACCGGCTACAAGCGGTCCTCGGCCGAATTCTCGACCCTGATCATGCCGTCGACGGGCGGCGCCTATAATTCCGGCGGCGTCACCACGACGATCCGGCAGGCGGTGAGCGATCCGGGCGTGCTGCAGTACACGACCTCTGTCTCCGACCTTGCCGTCAGCGGCGATGGTTTCTTCGTCGTCCAAGATCCGAGCGGCACGCCTTTCCTGACCCGCGCCGGCGCCTTCGTTCCCGACGCACAGGGCAGGCTGGTCAACGCGGCCGGCTTCCAGCTGATGGCCTACAGCTACGCCAATGGCACGCCGGCGGCGACGGTGAACGGCTTCGAGGGCCTGGAGCCGGTCGTCATCTCCGATCAGGGCCTAACCGCGACGCCGAGCACCCTGGGTACTTACAGCGGCAATCTGCCGGCAGGTGCGACGCCGGTCGTCGCCGCCAACCTGCCCGGCGCCAACGCCGCCACCGCGCAGTACACCTCTAAATCGTCGATGGTCGCCTATGACAACCTCGGCAACAAGAAGCTGCTCGACGTCTATTTCACCAATACGGGTACCGGCACCTGGCAGGTCGCGGTTTTCGATCAGTCGCAGGCGACGCCAGGAACATCGTTCCCCTATACTGGCGGCGCGCTCGGCACGGCCAACCTGACCTTCGACACCACGACCGGCAAGCTCACCGGCACGCCCACCAGCGCTTCATTCACCGTGCCAGGCGGCGCCGGCCTCAATCTCGATCTCTCGAAGCTGACGCAGCTCGGCACCGGCTTCACGGTTTCCGACGCCCAGGTCAACGGCAACGCGCCCAGCACCATCGACAAGGTCCAGATCAGCAAGGACGGCACCATCTACGCCCAGTACAAGGACGGTTCCACCAAGCCGCTCTATAAAATTCCACTGGCCGACGTGCAAAGCCCGGACCAACTCAAGGCCCTGCCCGGCAACGTCTACGCGCAAGGCACCGACTCCGGCGCGATCCGTGTCGGCTTTGCCAATGAGGGCAAGGCCGGTTCGATCATCTCCGGCGCGCTCGAGAATTCCAACGTCGACATCGCCGAGGAATTGACCGACATGATCGCGGCGCAGCGCAGCTACACCGCCAATTCGAAAGTCTTCCAGACCGGTTCCGACCTGATGGACGTCCTTGTCAACCTGAAGAGATAAACCGGGCACGGCCCGTGAAAGACCAGCATGTCGTTATCTTCCGCATTGAGCATCGCCCAATCGGCGCTTATGAGTACCGCGCGTCAGACCAGCGTTGTCACGCGCAACGTCTCGGACGCCTCCAATCCGGACTATGCGCGCCGCATCGCCGTCGTCACCAGCACGGCGCCCGGCGCGCGTTCGGTTGATATCCAGCGCGTCGCCAACGACCTGCTCTTCCGGCAGAATCTCGGTGCCTTGTCGGCCTATAGCGGCCAGAACGCGCTCTACAGCGGCATGGATCAGCTGGACGTTTCGGTCAATGGCGTCGACAATGCTTCCTCGCCCTCGACCGCAATCGCCAATCTGCAGCAGGCACTGCAGCTCTACGCCACCTCGCCGTCCAACCAGAATCTCGGCTCCAGCGTCATCGACGCGGCCAAGCAGGTCGTGCGCTCCCTGAACGAAGGCTCCAAGGCCATTCAGGATTTCCGCACCCAGACCGACGGCCAGATCGACACGGCGGTCAAGGACCTCAACTCGCTGCTCGGCCAGTTCCAGGACGCCAACCAGGCGGTCATTTCCGGAACCCGTTCCGGCACCGACGTTTCCGATGCGCTCGACCAGCGCGACGCGCTGCTGAAGAAGATCGCGGACTATGTTCCGATATCGACCTTCACGCGCGGCGACAACGACATGGTCATCACCACGGGTGACGGCACCACGCTGTTCGAGACGATACCGCGCACGGTAAGCTTCACGCCGGCGGCCGGCTATGCCGCCGGCGCCCCCGGCAACACCATCTACATCGACAATGTGCCGGTCTCGGCGGGAAGCGGCGGCAACACCACCGCCAGCGGCAAGCTCGCCGGCCTGCTGCAGTTGCGCGACGGCGTCGCTTCGACCATGCAGGGCCAGCTAGACGAGACCGCGCGCGGCCTGATCACGGCCTTTGCCGAAACCGCGCCCGCGATGCCCAACGCCGCCGGCCTGTTCACCTGGTCCGGCGCGCCGGCGGTGCCGGCTGCGGGCACGCTGGTCAACGGCCTGGCCGGCACGATCAGCATCAATGCGGCGATGGATCCGAGCGCCGGCGGCAATCCGACATTGCTGCGCGACGGCGGCGCCAACGGTGCGGCCTATGTCGCCAACACCGGCGGCGGCCCTTCCTATTCCGGCCTCCTGATTGCCTATGGCGACCGGCTCGACAAGCCGATGACGTTCGACCCCGCCGCCGGCATTTCGGCAACATCAAGCGTTTCCGACTACGCTGCCAATTCGATTGGCTGGCTGCAGGGCATGCGCCAGCAAGCTTCGACCGCAGCCGATGCGAAGGAAGCGCTGGCACAGCGCAGCTCCGAGGCGCTATCCAATGCGACCGGCGTCAATGTCGACCAGGAAATGTCGCTGATGCTCGACCTCGAACATACCTATCAGGCATCGGCCCGGATGATGAAGACCGTCGACGACATGATGACGGCCCTGTTGAACGCGGTGGGATAATCCATGACTTCAGTCTCTTCGGCCGCCCTCACCAACGCCATGCGCTATCAACAGATGCGCATGCAGGCCGACCTCGTCAAAGCCACGAAGGAATCCTCGACTGGCAGGGTCGCCGATATCGGCCTGGCACTGGGCGGACGCACCGCCCAGTCCGTCACCTTCTCGCGCGACCTCGACCGGCTGAACGTGATCGTCGATTCCAACGGGCTGGTCACCGCAAGGCTTGCGTCGACGCAGACGTCGCTCGGCCAGCTCTCCGGCGTGGCGCAGACCTTCCTGTCCGCCCTGACCACCGCGTCGTCCGGCGACAACTCCAACAGCCTGACCCAGTCGACCGGCCAGACGACCCTCCAGCAGCTGACCTCGATCCTCAACACCAGCGTCAACGGCGAATATTTGTTTGCCGGCACCAACACCGACGTCAAGCCGATCAACGATTTCACGGCCGCCGGCTCGCCGGCCAAGGCCGCCTTCGACGCCTCCTTCGTCGCCAAATTCGGCTTCACGCCCAACGATCCGGCCGCGGCCAACATCACCGCCGCCCAGATGGACGATTTCATCACCAACGACGTTGCGCCGCAGTTCCTCGGCGCCGGCTGGCAGACCAACATGTCGAACGCCACCGACCAGCAGATCGTCAGCCGCATCGCGCTCAACGAAACCACCGAAACCTCGACCAGCGCCAACAGCGACGGCATCAGGAAGCTCGCCATGGCCGCAGCAATGGTCTCCAGCCTGATGTCCAGCAACATCAGCCGGGCGGCGAAGGACAGTGTCGTCACCCGCTCGCAGACACTGGTCGGCGAGGCGCTGAGCGGCATCGCCCAGGTCCAGTCGGAGACCGGCATCGTGCAGAAGCGCGTCTCCGATGCCAGCGACCGGATGAAGACGCAGATCGATCTGTTCGAACGCCATATCCTCGATCTCGAAGCCGTCGACCCGGCCACGGCCGCCACCAGAGTCGCGGATCTGACACAGCATATCGAGACGTCCTTCGCCCTGACAGCGCGTCTGCAGCAGCTCAGCCTGTTGAATTACCTGACCTGACAACTTCCAGCGGAACGGTAGAGCCGACGATGTACCAATTCTCCTACGCCGATGTCCAAAGCACCTCCGTCTCGGACGCCAAGGACCGTGAGCGCGAACTCCTGACCCGCTCGATCGACATGCTGTCGGCGGCCGCCACGGCCGGCCAGGATTCGATGGAGGCGATCGAGGCGCTGAATTTCACCAACCGCGTCTGGACAATCTTCGTCGAGGACCTTGGCTCCAGCGATAACGCGCTTCCCAAGGAATTGCGTGCCAACCTGATTTCCATCGGCCTTTGGCTGCTGCGCGAGGCGGAGGACATCCGCCAGGGCCGCACCAACAATTTCGAAGGGCTGATCGAAGTGTCCCAGATCATCCGCGACGGCATTCAATGACCAACACACTGAAGATATCGCTGAAGCCCAACGAGAAGATCTACATCAACGGGGCGGTCATCCGCGTCGACCGCAAGGTCACCATTGAACTGATGAACGACGTGCAATTCCTGCTCGAAGGCCATGTGATCCAGGCGGACCAGGCATCGACGCCGCTCAGGCAGCTTTATTTCATCGTGCAGGTCATGCTGATCAACCCGGCCGGCGCCGATGACGCCCGCGAAATGTTCCGCCGCTCGCTGCCGTTGCTCATCGCAAGTTTCGAGGACTCCGAGATCTGCGGCGCACTGAAGCAGATCGACCGTATGGTCGGCGAGGATCATATTTACGAGGCATTGAAGGCGATCCGTTCGCTCTATCCTCTCGAACGCCGCGCGCTTGGCGGCAATGACGATGTTCCGGGCGCACCGCGCCCGCTGGCCGTGGGAGCAAGCTACTGATGACCGTGGACATGACGACGACGATACCGGTTGGCGCCAATTCGACCACCAAGTCGACCTCGAAGACGGCGGTCGACTACCAGTCCTTCCTGAAGCTTCTGATCGCCGAGATGAAGAACCAGGATCCGACCAAGCCGATGGATTCGACGCAGTACGTCGCCCAGCTCGCCACCTTCTCGCAGGTCGAGCAATCCGTGCAGTCCAACACCAAGCTCGACCAGATCATGCAGTCCTCCGCACTATCGCAGGCCGATGCGATCATCGGCCGCTCGATCACCTCGGCCGACGGCAAGACCAGCGGAACAGTGGCTTCGGTGACGCTCGCCAGCAGCGGACTGATCGCGGTGCTGCAAGATGGCACCAAGGTCCCCGTCGGCCCAGGCGTGTCGATCAAGCCGGCAAGCTAGGCCAGCCGCCCGCATGAACGAGGCCGACGCCCTCGACATCGTCCAGTACGCGGTGTGGACGGTGCTGACCGCGTCCGCTCCAGTGGTGCTGGTCGCCATGGCGGTCGGCATCGGCATCGCCCTCATCCAGGCGCTGACGCAGATCCAGGAAATCACCCTGACCTTCGTGCCGAAGATCGTCGCCATCATGCTGGTGGTGGCGCTCACCGGCCCGTTCATTGGCGGTCAGATATCGGCCTTCACCAACGTCATCTTCCAGCGCATCCAGAACGGGTTCTGAAGAAAGTCGCGGAAACAGCTTCCGCTTCAGAACGTGATGGCTCGAAAGGCGGCTCCAGCTATCGGCCGATTTCACCGCGCGCATGCAAGGCGTGCCGCGCGAAGGCGAGCCCGGCCCCTCGCAGCAAAGCTGGCCCTCCTCTATCCTCTTGTTGGACCATGATCTTGCGCGCATGAGGTTCGCGCTTTGCGGCGCGATGCCATAGTTTCGGCAAACGATGCGGAGAAACCGCAAGGATCAGCACGTTCTTGCAGGAACCCATCCATGATTGACGAGAAACCGGATAGCGAAGGCGTTTCGGCGCTGGCGCCGTTCCGGCATGGCATTTTCCGCGCCGTCTGGTCGGCAAGTCTCGTTTCAAATTTCGGTGGCCTCATCCAGGGTGTCGGCGCCGCCTGGATGATGACCACGATCGCCACCTCGCCCTACCAGGTCGCCCTGGTCCAGGCCTCGACGACCTTGCCGATCATGCTGTTCGCGCTTGTCGCCGGCGCCGTCGCCGACAGCTTTGACCGGCGCAAGGTGATGCTGGTGGCGCAGACCTTCATGCTGGTCGTTTCGGTGCTTCTGACCCTGTTCACCTGGTATGGCCTGATCACACCCTGGACGCTGCTTGCCTTCACCTTCCTGATCGACAGCGGCACGGCGCTCAACAGCCCGTCCTGGCAGGCGTCCGTCGGCGACATGGTCCCCCGCAACAAGGTGCCCGCGGCCGTCGCGCTGAACTCCATGGGCTTCAACCTGACACGCAGTGTCGGTCCTGCGATCGGCGGCATCATCGTCGCCGCCGCCGGCGCCGCGGCCGCCTTTGCGGCGAACGCGGTGAGCTATATCGGCCTCATCATCGTGATGGCGCGCTGGAAGCCGGATGTGCCGGTGTCGACCTTGCCGCGCGAGTCGCTGGGCGCGGCCATGGGTGCCGGCCTGCGCTATGTCGCCATGTCGCCCAATATCGGCAAGGTGCTGGTCAGGGGCGCGGCCTTCGGCTTCTCCGCCGGCGCCGTCCTGGCGCTCTTGCCGCTGGTGGCACGCGACGTCGTCAAGGGCGATGCCTTGACCTACGGCATCATGCTGGGCTCCTTCGGCATCGGCGCCGTCGGCGGCGCGCTGATCAGCGTGCGGCTGCGGCAGTTGCTTTCCAGCGAGACGATGGTGCGCTGTGCCTTCGCCGGCTTCGCGGTCTGCGCCTTCAATGCCGCGCTCAGCCATCACGCCTGGCAGACCTCGCTCGGCCTGCTGGTCGGCGGCGCCTGCTGGGTGATCGCGCTCTCGCACTTCAACGTCACCGTGCAGATGGCGACGCCGCGCTGGGTGGTTGGCCGGGTGCTGTCGGTCTACCAGACCGCGACCTTCGGCGGCATCGCGCTGGGCAGCTGGATCTGGGGCGTCGTCGCCGATGCGCATGGCGCCGAGACGGCGCTGATCGCCGCCGCCATCGCCATGCTGGCCGGCGGCGCCATCGGCCTCGTGCTGCCGCTGCCGCAGCAGCAGGTGCTGAACCTCGACCCGCTCAACCGCTTCAAGGAGCCGCATCTGGCGCTCGACCTGAAGCCGCGCAGCGGTCCCATCGCCATCATGATCGAATACATCATCCGGCACGAGGACGAGGCGGAATTCCTTGCCACCATGGCCGAACGCGGCCGCATCCGCCGCCGCGACGGCGCCCGCAACTGGACACTGGCGCGCGATCTCGAAAACCCCTCGATATGGATCGAGCACTACCACACGCCGACCTGGCTCGAATATGTGCGCCACAACGGCCGTATCACCCATGCCGACGCCATGGTCGGCGAGCGCCTGCGGGCGCTGCACAGCGGTGACGAGCCGCCGCGCGTGCGTCGCGTCATCGAGCGTCCGACCACCGCCGGCACAGCATTGGTGATGGCCAAGGGGCCGATCGAGCACTGATCCCGTCGAGCTGGTATCAGTTCATCAGCCGGCCGACTGGATCATGTAGAGCTTGCGCGTGGTCTCCCGGATGCGCCATTCGCCCTTCCATCCCTGCGGCAGCACGAGCAGGTCGCCTGGTCCCAGTTCGCGCGCCTCGCCGTCGGCGCGGCTCACCTCGACCCGCCCCGAAATGATATGGCATATCTCCGACGAACCCGTGCGGTCGGCGGTGAAGCGGCCGGGCGTGCATTCCCAGATGCCGATGTCGACGCTCCCGTCCGGCGATTGGAAAAGCGAGCGCACGGCCTCGACCTGGTCCCCCTCGATGGAGGTGGGCTTGGGTGAGAACGCGCCGATGTCGGCCTTGGCGAGATCGTGGAAGGTCGAAAGGTCGATCAAACTGGTCTCCATCAGTCAGTGGCCGGTAATGCCGTCGGCGAGCGCGGCCAGTTTCGACGTATGCGCAAGCCCAGCGGCCTCGCGACCGTCGGCGATGCGATAAAGCTGGTACATCGAATGCACGCCGAGCCAGCGGAACGGCTCCGGCTCCCATGGCCTGACCTTGCGGTTGACCCAGGGCAGCTTCGTAAGCTCGGTGTCCTGGCCGAGGATCAGGTCGGCCAGCGTGCGCCCCGAAAGATTGGAGCTCGACACGCCAAGCCCGACATAGCCGCCGGCCCAGCCGATGCGGGTCGCGGGATCGAGCCCGACGGTCGTGCACCAGTCGCGCGGCACGCCGAGCACGCCGCACCAGGCATGCTCGATGCGGCAGTTCGTCGTCTGCGGCAGCAGCGTCGTCAGGATCTGATGCAGCTGGTCGATCGTGGCCTGCTGCGTCTGCCCGTTGACGTCGGTGCGCGAGCCGTAGCGATAGGGCACGCCGCGCCCGCCCATGGTGATGCGTCCCTCGCGCGTGCGCTGGGCATAGCAATAGGCGTGGGCGGCGTTGCCGAGAAGCTCGTGACCCTCCCAGCCGATCTGGCGCCAAAGCTCCTCGGACAGCGGCTCGGTGACGATCTGCGCGCTGTTGAGCGCCAGCCAGGTCCGTTCCTCGCCGGGAATGCCTGATGTAAACCCCTCCGTCGCGCGGATGATGGTTTCCGCCCGCACCGTGCCGCGGTCGGTGGTCACGCTGCCCTTGGCGATGGCCGTCACCGTCGTCTGTTCGTAGATCGGCACGCCCAGGCGCTCGACGGCGGCGGCAAGCCCGCGCACCAGCTTGGCCGGCTGCACCCGCGCCTGGCCGTGGACGACGAAGCCGCCCATGACATTGCGGATGTTGATGCGCGTCCGCGTTGCCGCTTGATCCAGCATTTCGACGCGGCTCGGGTCGACATCCCAGGCGCGGATCGTTTCGCACTCCTCGCGCGCGCGTTCGAGCTGCGCCGGGTTGGTGGCCACCGTCAGATTGTCGACCCGGCGGATATCGGCATCGATCCCTTCCGCGCTCGCCACCCGGATCACCTCGTCGACGCAGCCCGCCATGGCCGCCTGCATGGCGCTGACACCTTGCCGGTTCGAGGTCTTGAGATATTTTTCGCGCGACCAGGAGAAGCCGCCCGACAGCCAGCCGCCATTGCGGCCCGAAGCGCCGAAACCGGCAAATTCGCGCTCGATCAGCGCGATGCGCAGCGAGGGCCTCGCCTTCTTCAGATAATAGGCGGTCCACAGGCCGGTATAGCCGGCGCCGACGATCGCGACATCGGCCTCGATATCGCCAGGCAAAGGTGGCCGGGGCGCGGGAACTCCTCCCAGATCCGCATACCAGAACGATATGTCGCCGTTGCGCTTGGCTTGCATGGGATGACTTTCGAATTGATTGGAATTAGGTCAGCGTCGCATCGGCCGAGCTGTCATCGGCCAGAAGCTTGGCGTCGGCACCGTCGAAGCAGAGCTCCACCTTGTCGCCAAGGCCGAAACTGTCGCCGGTCAGCGGTGAGCGCACGATCGCCATGGAGCCGTCGGCGAGCCTGACTTCGTATTTCGATCCCGAGCCGAGATAGATGGCTTCCGCGATCGTCCCCGGCAGCCGGTTGGAGGTGCCTGCCGCGTCCTGGCCGGGCCGGCGGATGGCGAGCTTTTCGGGGCGAAGCAACATGACCGGGCTGGCTTCGCCCGCGATCCGGCGCGGCGCAGTCACCGTCTCGCCGACAATGCGCAGCGCCGTGCTCGTGCCGTCGCTTCGCGCCTCTCCGCGCAGCACCGTGGAGTCGCCGATGAAGCGGCCGACGAACAGCGTCGTCGGCTCATCGTAGAGCTCGCGGCCGGTGCCGACCTGCTCGATGCGCCCGCGATGGAACACGGCGATGCGGTCCGACAGGACCAGCGCCTCTTCCTGGTCGTGCGTCACATAGACGAAGGTCGTGCCGAGCTCGCGATGGATGCGCTTGATCTCGAGCTGCAGCCATTCGCGCAGCTTCTTGTCGAGCGCGCCGAGCGGCTCGTCCATCAGCAAAAGTGGCGGATCGAAGACGATGGCGCGGGCCAGCGCCACGCGCTGCTGCTGGCCGCCTGACAGCTCACTGGGATAGCGATGCGCGAAGTCGCCCATCTTGACCATATCGAGCGCCCTGGCCACGCGCGCCTTTCGCTCTGCCTGATCGACGCCACGCAGCGTCAGCGGATAGGCGACGTTGCGGCCGACGCTCATATGCGGGAACAGCGCGTAGTGCTGGAAGACGACGCCGATATTGCGCTTGTGCGCCGGCACGCCGACGACGTTCCTGCCACCGACCAGCAGCTTGCCGCTCGTCAGATCGGTGAAGCCGGCCACGACATTCAGCGTCGTGGTCTTGCCGGAACCGCTCGGGCCGAGCAGCGTCATGAACTCGCCGGGCTCGATGCGTAGCGACACGCCGTCCAGCGCCTTGAAGCCGCCATAGGCCTTGCTGATCGATTCGAGATCGATCGCCGCGCCCTTGCTCTCCTGTCCCGGCTTCATTGGGATCCTTTCCGCTCGCGGCCAAGAAGAAGCATGCCGCCGCCGATCAGGATCGTGGTGGCGAAAAGCAGGATGGTGCCGACGGCGGCGACGGTCGGGTCGGCGTCGCGGGTGATGGAAGAAAATATCTGCACGGGCAAGGTCTTGAGATAGGGGTTGGTGATGAACAGCGACACGACGATCTCGTCGAAGGAGGTGGCGAAGGCGAAGAGCAGGCCGGACAGGATGCCGGGCAGGATCAGCGGCAGCGTCACCGTGCGGAACGCGGTCAGCGCACCCGCGCCGAGGCTCGCCGCCGCCGTCTCGAGGCGCCTGTCGAACACTTCGAGGCTGGCCGAGACCGCGATCAGCACGAAGGGAAGCGCAAGGATGGTGTGGGCCAGCACAAAGCCGGTCAGCGTTCCGACGAGATGGGCGTCGAGATAGACCGCGTAGATTCCGATGGCCAGCACAACGCCGGGGACCACCATGGGCGTCAGCATGAGCATGCGCAGGAGGTTGGCCGGCCGCGCTTTCATGCGGTCGAGGCCGAAGGCGGCAAGCGTGCCGAGCACTGTCGCCAGCACCGCCACGATCGAGGCGACCTTCACCGAGTTCAGGAAGCTCGACATCCAGTCGGGGTTGGTGAAGAAGTTCTGGTACCATTGCCAGGAGAAGCCCTGCGGCGGGAAGGCGAGGGACTTGTTCTCGTTGAACGACATAGGCACCACGACCAGCGTCGGCGCGACAAGCCATATCGCCACCAGCAGGCAGACGAGGCCGAGGATGACGCGTGTGAGCGGCTTCATTTCCATCAGCGCCGCCCCGCTTCCCGATAGCGTGAGCGCATCACCGGGGCCGCCAGCGCCAGGAGCACGAAGGTGGTGACCAAAAGCACCACGCCCATGGCACCGCCGCGGCCCCATTGCAAAAGGCTCAGCACCTGGGTCTGCACCAGGGTCGACAGCATGGTCGAGCGCGGTCCGCCGAGCAGTGCCGGCGTGATGTAGAAGCCCAGCGCCAGGATGAAGACGATGATCGCGCCGGCATAGACGCCCGGCAGCGACAGCGGCAGGTACACCGTGAAGAACGCGCGCGAAGGCCGGGCGCCCAGGCTTTGCGCCGCCCGCATCAGCCTGAGGTCGATACCTTTCATCACCGAGTAGAGCGGCAGGATCATGAAGGGCAACAGCACCTGCGCCATGCCGATGACCACGCCGGTCTGGGTGCGGATGAGACGGATGCCGTCGAACCCGGCCGCGCGCAGCAGCGAATTGATGACACCCGAATCCTGCAGCAGGATCACCCATGAGAGCGTGCGCACGACCCCGCTCACCCAGAACGGGATCAGGACGCAAAGCACCAGGACAAGCCGCACGCGCGGCCCGACGGCGGTCATCAGATAGGCATAAGGATAGGCGCAGACCACACAGACGACCGTAACCCACGCCGAGATGGCAAAGGTGCGCTGGAGCACCGTGAGATTGACGGCCGCGCCGAAGAACCAGAGGTAATTCTGCACGCCCCATTGGGGCTCCGCGAGGCTGCGCACCATGATGGTGAGCAGCGGATAGCCGATAACGGCTGCCAGCAGGATCAGCGCCGGCAGCGTGAGCGCGAACGGCCGCGATACCCAACCCCGTTTCGGGACGGAAGGCGTTGTCGGTTCGACCGCGCTCACGGGCCTTGCCTCCGTCAGTTGGTCAGTTGCCGGCCATCAGTGCCGACCACTTTTCCTGCGCCACCGCAAAGTTCGGAACCCAGAACTTGAAGTTCTGCTTGTAGCCCTGCTTCTGGCGCTCCGGCGTGTTGGTCAGGAAGGCGGAGACGGAAGCGTCGACCTTGGGCTGCGCGTCGCTGTTGATCGGCGTGTAGGAGGTCTGCTCCGCCAGGACCTCCTGTGCGTGCTTGCCGAGATAGGCATTGAGCAGCGCGTAGGATGCATCCGTATCCTTGACGCCGACCGGGATCGTCATCTGGTCCATCACCACCAGCCAATCCTGCCAGGCCGGCGCGTATTTGGCGCCGTTCTTGACCGCGGTCATGGCGCGGCCCGTCCACATCATCAGCATGTCGGCCTCGCCGGATTCGGCGAGCTGCTGCGATTCAGCTCCCGTCTTCCAGAAAATGGTATCGGGGCCGAGCTTGCGGACCACATCGATGGCCTTGTCGATATCGGCCACCGTCATCGCCTTCGGATCGCCGCCGGCAACCTTGAACGCCTGTTCCAGCAAGCCGCCCGTCGGGCTGCCGGAGCCGTCGATTCCGCGCACGCCCGGGAACTTTGCCGTGTCGAAGAAGTCGGCCCAGCTCTTGGGCGGATTATCCTTGTACTTCTCCTTGTTGTACATCAGCACGACGCCATAGTTCATCGCCGGCACCGAGCATTCGCCAACCTGGCCTTCCGGGATTTTCGAGACGTCGAGCTTCGTCAGATCCAGCTTCTGGAACAGCTTGCCGCAATAGACGTAAGGCGGCAGATCGTCGGTATCGACAACGTCCCAGGTGACATTGCCGGACTCGACCTGCGCCTGCAGCTTGGCGATCTCGGTCGGACCGTCATTGAGCAGCTTGACGCCGGACTTGTCGAGGAACTCCTTCAGCGCCGCGGCCTGGCCGTCCTGGTAGATGCCGCCATAGGAGACGAACGTCAGGGTCTTGCCCTTCAGCGATCCCTCCTTGACCTCGCCCGCCACCGGCTTCTCCTGCGCGAACGCTGCGCTTGCCAGCACGCCAAGCGCCATCACGGCGCTGAGATACAAAGCTTTCGTTTTCTGCATGATTGTCATTCTCCCATTGATGCCCGCATTGGATTGGACCTACCTGGCCGCGAGCGGTTTCCAGGCCGTGTATTGATCGAGCTCGGCGCGCACCGAGGTCGGCGGCGCGATGATCCACATCACTTCGGCTCGGCCACTGCCGATGTTCTCCGAGCGATGCGGTGTCGAAGTCGTGTATTCGATGCTGTCGCCCTCCTCGAGGACGTGACGGGCGTCGCCGAGCGAGACCTCGATGACCCCGCGCAGCACGACGAGCATCTCGTGCGCGTCGCCATGGGTGTAGCGATCGGGCCCGGTCGAGCCGCCAATGTCGAATTCCCCGACATAGACCTCCATGTCGCTCAGCGGCGGGCGAGACAGCAGCATCTTGCGGCAGCCATCGCTGGGCGGCAGGCTCGGTCGCTCGCTTCGCCTCAGAACGCCATGGTTTTGCGCCGTGCTTTCCTCGAACAGCATGGCGACGCTGACGCCGAGCGCCGAAGCCATCTGGTTGAGCGAGGCGGTGCTGGCCCCTGTCAGGCCGCGTTCGAGCTGGCTGATGAAACTGGCGCTCGTCCCGGTTGCTTCCGCAAGCTCCCGCAAGGACAGCCTGCGGACGAGGCGAAGGCTCTTGAGGCGCATGCCCAGCACTTGGTGGGCGTGCGTCGCGGCCGGTGTCTCGCCAATTTTCGCCGAAGCCTTGTCCGACCCCTTGCTCATGCCGTCTCCTCACCGCACTTAACAAGCTGTACAGTGCCACTGTACAGCTGACAAGCCATGCATGGGCGCCAGCACGGCGCCACCTGCTGGGCCAGGCTGCAAGTCGCAAGGGTCACGTGAGTAAGCCGCGCCGCCGATTGGCAAGGGGGGCGCCTAGGGAGAAGCCTTATCCTTCGCCCGACAGGTCCCGGCGCGCCTTTTCGAGTTCCTCGGCATAGCGCCGCATCAGATGGCCCTCGGTCAGCAGACCGAGCACGATGTGGTCGGTGAAATCCTCGACGACGGCCAGTTCCTCGGCGCCGGCGCGCTGGAATGTCTCGGCGGCGGCCTGCACGTTCATGCTGGGCACCAGGACGGCATCCTTGTACTGGGCGAGATCGCGCACCGGCACCTCGCCGCCGGCGGGATCGCTGTGCAGTTCGGCCACGATCAGCACGCCGACATATTGGTCGCCCGGATCGACGGCGATGACGCGCTGCGCCGAACCCAGCGGGATCTGCTTGCGGAAGTCGGCCAGCGTCGTCGCGGCATCGATGGTCTTGATGTCCTTGCGCATCATCGAGCCGACGGTCAGGCTGCGCATCCAGCCGACATCGTGGGCGCTGCGGATCGTCTCGCCGCGCAGATGGAAGCGCCATGTCGAGAACGAATAGCCGAAGGTTTCGCGCACCAGGATCGCCGCCATGATCGAGGCGGCCAGCACGACGCCGGTGAGCGTCAGGTCGCGGGTCGATTCCAGGGCCAGGAAGGTCATCGTCAGCGGGCCGCCGACGACACCGACGGCAAGCGAGGTCATGCCGACGACGGCGGCAACCGAAGGGTCGATGCCGGTCGCCGGCGAGACCAGCGCCATCACACCGGCGAATGCCTTGCCAAGCAGCGCACCGAGGAACAGCGAGGCGAAGAACAGGCCGCCGCGAAAGCCCGAGCCCAGCGAGATGGCTGACGCCGCCAATTTCAGCACGAAGACGCTGGCCACCACGGTCAGCCCATAGTTCATCGCGAATTCGCGGTGCAGCGCGCCATGGCCGCTGGACAGGACCTGCGGCGTGATCAGCCCCAGCAGGCCGACGATGACACCGCCGACGGGACGCAGCGAGGCATCGACCGACAGCCTGTTGAAACCGCGCTCGATCAGCGTCACCAGCTGCATGATGGCGATCGAGGCCGCGCCGCCCAGCAGCCCGAGCAGCAGGAACGGCACATACTGGCTGGGGGTCAGCTGCGGCAGCCCCGAAAGCTCCAGCGGAAACGGCACGCCGCCGAACATTTCCGCCGTCAGCGAGGCCGAGATCGCGGCCGTCATGACAGGCGCGACATTGGCGACCGAGTAGATGCCGATGACCAGTTCGAAGCCATAGAAGGCGCCGGTCAGCGGCGCGTCGAAGGCGGCGGCGATGGCCCCCGCCGCACCGCAGCCGACGAGGATGCGGACATCGTTGCGGCGCAGCCTGAAGATGCGCGCCAGCCGCGACGCCAGGCCGGAGCCGACCTGCGTGTAGCCGGCTTCCAGGCCGACCGAAGCGCCGAAGCCGCTGGAGATCATCGTCTGGCCGGCGATGATGAAGGTGTCGGTCAGCGACATGCGACCGCCATAGAGCGCGTTGGCCTCGATCGGATCGACGGGTGTGCGGAATTTCCGCAGCCGCAGCCATATCACCGTCAGGCCGAGCAGGGCGCCGCCGACCGGCGGGATCAGCGCCTGCATGGGATTGGCGAGCGAGAACATGCCGGAAAGCCGGCCGCCGGGCTGAACGCCGAACAACAACCCGTGCAGATCCTGCACGATCTGGCTCATCGCGGTGACCAGTATACCCGCCATGACGCCGACGGCGCCCGCCAGCATGACCACTGCGATGCCGCGCGCTTCCAGCAGCGGAATTGACCTCAGAAGCACCGCACGCAGCCGGCGGGCGTAGACTTGTGGCTGGTTTCTGGAAAGCACCGGGCGGCTCGCCGATATCAAAAGGGACGTGGAAGGCTGATACGCCTGGGGATACCGTATGGCAACCGCGATGCCGGCTTCCCGATGCCAGGATCGCTTTCGAACAGTCCGGAGGCTTCCTTTGATCAACCCCGAGCCAAAAGGCAAAAGTGAATTGGGCATCTGAAATCGTACACCGGGTTCGCGGCAACGGCCCCTCCTCCCGCTCGCCTGCGAAATCGACGCAAGGCCTGAAAAGTGGTATTTTGGCCCGTCTCTATTTCCCTCCAGGAGGAGAACATGATTGCGCGGGGATTGTTTTCATTGGCTGCTTGCACGATTTTTTTGAGCTCGTCTGCAATGAGCCATTCAGGCATAGACATGCCAGGTAAGTTGAGTATTTCATACCCTATGTCTCCTTTTGCGGGAGGCAATCCGGAAAAACAGAGCCGGCCCGCAGAAGAACTTCTTAAGACCGCACAGCAGGATGTCTGCTGTCCTGGCGGTTATCCTTGGTACCGTAATTCAACGAACACGTGTTACGGCAGCTATGAAGATTGCCACGATACCGATGGCGGAGGTTGGTCCTGCAGGCAGGTCAACGCCTGCTAGGCGATAAGAGATTGGCCGGTGAGCAAGCGAGTTTGATTGCAGATCATATTGATGCCTCCCAATTCAGGCAGGCAAACGGAAGTCCGCGCGCCAACCCAGCTCCTCGACCGCCTTATGCGTCGAGACCGCCGGGTTGGGTTCCGCCACGTTGAAGACGCCAGGCGCCCCCTTGTCGAGCGCGAGCAGCGCGGCATAGGCGGCGGCATCGACATGCACCGGCGATGCGCCGGCGGCCGTATCGGTTCCCGTTCCCGGCCCATAGAGCTGGCCATATCGCAGCACGACACCGGCGAATGGCGCCTTGAGAACGGCCTTTTCCAAGGCGATGACGCCACTGACGCTGATCCTGCGATTGCCACTCGCGCCGCCATCCAGAGGGTCGGCTTCGCCATGCGGCTCCGAGCCCGGCGCATAGGCCCAGGCGATGCTTTGCGCCACCATGCGCCGGACACCCGACGCGAGGGCGGCCGCGACCAGATTGCGCGTGCCTTCGTCGCGGATGCGGGCATTGCGCACGACCGCCTCGCCCATCCGGCTCGGATCCAGCCCTGGCGGCAGGTCGGTCAGCTGATGGACGACGATGTCGGGCTGGGCGGCGAGCATGGCGCGCGACAGTGTCTCGGCATCGAAGACGTCCACGACCACCGGCCCGACTCCGAGAGCCCGCAATGTCGCGGCCTTGTCGGCATTGCGCGTGGTGCCCGTTACCTGATGGCCAGCGGCCAGAAGTTGCGGGATCAGTCGCTGGCCGATGGCGCCGGAGGCACCGGCAAGAAAGATTCGATGACCCATCGTCAGGCACTCCGCATTGTCTTAATATCAGTGCACGAACAATATATAAGAGCTCTTACATTATGCGCAAGCCGAATCCCCTCACATCGATACCCGCCCCCGGCGAAGGCAAACGCGGCGAGGAAGGCTATCTCGGCCATCTCCTGCGCCAGGCCGCCGGCGCGCATCGGCTCAGAATGGACCGGGCGCTGGGCGATCTCGGCGTGACGCAGCCGCAATTTGCCACGCTGACCATGCTTGCGGCCTATCCCGGCCTCTCCAATGCCGATCTGGCCCGGCTGGCGCTGCTCACCCCGCAAACGCTCAGCGTCATCGTCGCCAATCTCGAACGGGCCGGCGCGCTGGTGCGCAAACCGCATGCCTTTCACGGCCGCATCCAGCACATCGATCTCAGCGACAGCGGTCGCGCATTGCTGCACGCCTGCCGCCAGCGCGTGCGGGCGGTCGAGAGCGAGCTGACGCAGGGGTTGTCGGAAGCGGAAGAACGCGCCGTCAGGCGCTGGCTGGTCGGCGTCGCCATGGCCGCAACAGCCGAGTCCTGATTATTCCCGGTTGCTGACCAGCCGGGTATCGATCGATCAGGTGGGCGTGGGCTCACCGGCCTCGTAGAGCACAAGGTTGCGCTCGCCAATGCCCAGCGCCGGCCAGTTCGCGCGCCACTGTGCGATATGCGGCGAGCGGAAATGCGCATCGAGCGCGGCCCTGTCGCGCCACACCTCGGTAACCCGGATCAACCCCGCATCGAGCACATCCCGCGCGTAGGAATACTCAAGGCAGCCATCCTCGGCGCGGCTGCCCGAGATCATGCGCTCCATCGCCGGCCTTGCCTCCTCCAGCTTTCCCGCAGGCAAGCGGATGGTGCCGATGATGAGAAGCATGGGTCTTCCTCCTTGCGGGATCGCCGAGGTGGCCACTCTCCCACCCTCGCGCAAGCTTGGCCAGCTACCCTCGCCGGGCTGTCCCATGCGCGGCAGTCTATGGTTCGAGGACTTATATGGCGATCAGCGAAAGCATCCAGCCCGGCGCGGTGGCCAAGAACGGCCGCGACATCTTCTTCGCGCTCGGCATCGTCATCATCCTGGCCGTGCTGTTCCTGCCGATCCCAGCCTTCCTCATCGATATCGGCCTGGCCTTCTCGATCGCGCTTTCGGTGCTGATCCTGATGGTAGCGCTGTGGATCCAGCGGCCGCTCGACTTCTCCTCGTTCCCGACCGTGCTGCTCATCGCCACGATGCTGCGGCTATCCCTCAACATCGCCACCACGCGCATGATCCTGTCGCATGGCAATGAGGGCACGCACGCCGCAGGCTATGTCATTGCCGGCTTCTCCAAGCTGGTGATGGCCAGCGACTTCGTCATCGGCCTCATCGTCTTCATGATCCTGATCGTGGTGAACTTCATCGTCATCACCAAGGGCGCCACGCGTATCGCCGAAGTCGGCGCCCGCTTCACCCTCGACGCCATTCCCGGCAAGCAGATGTCGATCGACGCCGACCTTTCCGCCGGCATGATCGACGACAAGACCGCGCAATTGCGCCGCCGCGAACTGGAAGAAGAAAGCTCTTTCTTCGGCTCGATGGACGGCGCCTCGAAATTCGTGCGCGGCGACGCCATCGCCGGCCTCATCATCACCGCCATCAACATCGTCGGCGGTATCGCTATCGGCTACATCAGGCACGGCATGGGCATGGGCGAGGCCGCCGACGTGTTCATCAAGCTGTCGGTCGGCGATGGTCTCGTCACCCAGATCCCGGCGCTGATCGTTTCGCTGGCCGCCGGCCTGCTGGTTTCCAAGGGCGGCACCCGCGGCTCGACCAACCAGGCCGTGTTCGGCCAGCTCGGCGCCCATCCGCGCGCGCTTTACGTGGCGGCGGCGCTGCTGGTTTTGCTCGGCCTGATGCCCGGCCTGCCGCTGTTCCCCTTCTTTGCGCTGGCCGCCGGCATGGCCGGCCTCGGCTACGTCATCCCGATGCGCGCCAACCGCGTCCTCGCCGAGGCCGAGGCGCTGAAGACCCAGGAAAAGGCATCCAAGGCCGAGGAAGAGAAGAACTCGGTCAAGGCCTCGCTCGCCACCGCAGAGATCGAACTGCTGATCGGCAAGCAGCTGTCGACTAGGCTGCTCGTGTCGCATCAGGAGCTGGTTTTCCGCATGGCCAAGATGCGCAAGAAATTCGCCCAGCAATACGGCTTCGTCGTGCCGGAAGTGCGCGTTGCCGACGATTTCGCCATCCCGCCGAAGAGCTATCAGATCAAGGTGCATGGCACCGTCGTCGCCGAATATTCGATGCGCGTCGGTGAGATCATGGTTCTGCTCGGCAGCCGCGAAGTTCCCGAAATCCCCGGCGAAGAGATCCGCGAGCCGGCCTTCGGCATGCGTGCCTATTCCGTCATGGAAACTTTCGCCGAGGATTTGAAGCGCGAGAACTACACCTTCGCCGACAACATGTCGGTGCTGCTCACCCATCTCTCGGAAGTCATCCGCAACAACCTGCCGCAGCTTCTGTCCTACAAGGACATGAAGGCGCTGCTCGAGCGCCAGGACCAGGAATACCGCAAGCTCGCCGACGAGATCTGCACCACGCACATCTCCTATCCCGGCCTGCAGGCGGTGCTGAAGCTGCTGCTCGCCGAACGCGTCTCGATCCGCAATCTGCATCTGATCATCGAGGCCATCGCCGAGATCGCGCCGCATGTGCGCCGCACCGAGCAGATCGTCGAGCACGTCCGCATCCGCATGGCCCAGCAGATCTGCGGCGATCTTTCGGAAGGCGGCGTGCTCAAGGTGCTGCGCCTCGGCAACCGCTGGGACCTCGCCTTCCACCAGAGCCTCAAGCGCGACGCCAAGGGCGAGGTGCGCGAGTTCGACATCGATCCGCGCCAGCTCGAGGAATTCGGCCAGGACGCCACCAGGGCGATCAAGAAATTCCTCGAGGCCGGCGAGCGCTTCGTTCTCGTCACGGCGCCCGACGCCCGCCCCTACGTGCGCATGATCATCGAGCGGCTGTTCACCACGCTGCCGGTGCTCTCCCATGTCGAAATCGCCAAGGGCGTCGAGATCAGGGTGCTCGGGACCATATCGTGAGCGTTCTCTCGCAGAGCGTCGTCATCGCGGCGTTCCTCGCCTTCTGCCGCATCGGCGCCTGCTTCATGCTGATGCCGGGCCTGTCCAGTGCCCGCGTGCCGGTGCAGGTCAGGCTGTTCGTGGCGGTTGCCGCCACCGGCGGGCTGCTTGCCTTCCTGTGGGACCGCATCATTCCCTTCGTCGATCCGCGCCCGCAGATCCTGGTGCCGATGATCATCTCGGAACTCCTGGTCGGCGGGCTTATCGGCGCCATGACCAGGCTCTACATGGAAGCGCTGCGCTTCATGGGCTCGGCCATCGCCATGCTGATCGGCTATGGCGGCTCGGGCGGGCCGGCGATCGAGGAACCGGAACCGCAGGCAGCCCTTGCCGCCATCATCTCGTTCTCGGCGCTGTTGATGCTGTTCGTCTTCGACTTCGACCACGAAATCGTCCGTGCCCTGGTGGCCTCCTACACGGTCGCGCCGGTCAACGTCTTCTTCAACCCGCAGGCGGCGCTAGTCGACATCACCGACACCGTGTCGGACACCTTCTTCCTGGTCATCCGCCTCGGCAGCCCCTTCGTCGCCTATGCCATTCTGGTCAATCTGACGATCGGCTTCGTCAACAAGCTGACCCCGCAGATCCCGATCTATTTCATTTCCCAGCCCTTCGTCATCGCCGGCGGCATGATCATCTTCTATTTCGCCATCGGCACCATGTTGTCGCTGTTCGTCGACGGCTTCGTCGACCTGACTTTGGCGAGGTGAGATGAGCACGCGCAAGGACCGTCTGCGGAAACTGGTCAAGGTGCAGGAGCAACTGAAGGCACTGCACGAGACCCGCCATGCCACTTTCCTAGCTGCGGCAAACGCGGCGGAAGCCGAGGCCAGGGAATTGATCGGCCATTTCGACCAGGATAGTTCGCTCTCCGGCCTGTTCCCCGATCTCTATCACCGGCGCATCGCCCAGGCGGTGGTGCGCCAGGAGAAGAGCCTGGAAAGCGCCAGGCAGGAGGCCGGCCTCATCGCAACGGCAAACGCCCGCACCAACATGGTCGAGCGCGCCTACAAGGACGTTCGCAACCGCGACGAGCGCGAACGCTCCGACCGCGAACGGCTGGATCTGATCGCGCAGAAGCGGAACGAGGAATAGCGGCGGGAATTTGGTTATGGCCCGTCGCGACGCACGTCCTGAACGGCGCGAATGGCAGCCTTGCGCCGCATCCCGGTCATTTGATCGGCTATTGCCGGCCCTCAAAAGCCATGGCGCGTTCGGACCAGCCGACACGCAGCTGCCATGGGGAACACTCAGCCGGGCCACTGGAGTGGGGCGACCCGTTCATGCAGGTCAATCTATTGGGATTGTAGGCATTCCCTGGTTCCACTTTTCAAGCTTTCCCAAGAAGCCCCACGCCGCAAGGCCAAGAAATAACGGCATTGCGAAAGAGCTTAACCCCGTGGCTGGCGTGATATTGGACAGTGCAGTGCCTACCGCAGTCAGATCACCCGACACGCCAGTCGAAGTCGCCAATTTGGAAAGCAGCTGCGTGATGATCGCCCCGCCAATGCCAATCGCCGATTTCTTTCCGTCGAGCAGATTCCCGATCGTCTGACCGAGCGCACCGTTCACTGGGCCTAGCGGCGCATCCTTGGCTTGGCCGGGGAGCAAGATGGCCGAGACCAGGTCGATTGCCCTTCGCAAGCGATCTTGCTGACTACCGCCCTGATTGACTGGCGGGACGGTGTTCGCCACGCGCTGAACTGCGCCTCCCAACGCACTGACAATGTCCGCGAGGTCGCTGTTCACGCCGGCCGTGTTTACATGGACAGGTGCAGGCACCTTGTCCGACCTATCGGTCAACGCGCGAATAGCGGCCTGCAAAGATTCGAGCTTCGCGCGAATATCACTTGCGGCACCATCCGAGCTGGGCTGCAGCTGCCGGTCAATCGCCGCAATCGTGAGGGGATCTGCTAACCCCGTATCGTTCAGTCCGTTTTGTTGCTGAAAGCGCGACAGAGCTGTCCTGGTTAAAGGTCCGCTCCTCCCGTCTTCGACCAATTGCGGGTCTGCCCCGAGAGCGTTCAATGAATGCTGAAGCCAGACAACATCCTTTGCCATCTCATCGTCTGGTTCCAAGCCCGGCGAACCGCCGTTTGAACCGATGCTGATTGTTGGGTCAAGGCTGAGGAGAGCCTTCAAGATCACTGCCGTCCCGACCTGCGTATCCACAAAATTGGGGTCGAAAACATGGTCTTGGACATACTTGCCACCTCGCGCCTCGGGCGGCCCGTACAAGGTGGAACCACCGTAGAGATACGGAGAATTCACCCCTTTTCCGTGGTAGCCAAAGCCATTGAACCCCTCGAGCCTGAACAGAGTTCGCGCAATCCCCCAATCGCTGGCGCCTACAAAGCCCTCCAGCCGCAAAGCGTCCAACGCTCCGTCGACAAAAGCGTTCGGCCCGGTGAATGGCCCACGGCCCTTCGGAACAATGGTGGTACGCTGGCCAAGAGGCTGGCCATTGCCGAGATAAGTGCCGAAATTCAGCGAAGACTCACGGTAGTGACAGACGCCGACAAACCACCATGGAACACCTGTCCGGCTTTCGATCTGAGTATAGATCGTCTTGCCATCCAGAATGCGCTTGGCTTCCTTTTTGACGACGCTGGCTCGGTTGGATCGGATTTCCAGCCTCTCCCAGTTGCGCTCATACCCCTCTTTATATTTATCAAAGAGTCCCATTGCCCATATCCCCTTCGAGTTGTGATTGACCAAATTCGACTACGCTAAACCTCCGCCAAACTGGAAAGCCGTGCACCTTTGTCAGGCGCTGGCAGGGGCGGACGTCTCAAGAATCTCAGCCCTGCTTCGCTCCGCCGAATTGTCGAAGATTGTCACGACATATCCGGTCGTCCCCTGACTTCACCGGCTGCCAAGGACTGGTTGTCACCGGTAGTGAAGCGACGGCCCCATGCCGAGCCCGTAGGAGACCAGATCCTTCAGCCTGAAGCCTGCACCGCTCACAGGCTTCCACAAAGGATCGAGCGACAGGTAGGACCTGCCGTCGCCAAACAGCAATCCGAGGAAGACCTCCGCCACGATCCGGCCGCCCACCGGTCCAAGCTGCGGCGTGGAACGTGTGCCGCCTCCTGTAATCGGGATAGCCATGTTGGTCTTGTTTGCTGCCGCTTCGGCAAGGACATAGGTCCAAAGTGGGCAGTTGTCGGCGAAGGCCTTGCCGTCGCCACCCTTGGCTGTGACGGCATCGATGATCGGGCCTGCGACATCACCGTCCTCGGGAGCGTCCACAGCCTTGCCGATCATGATGTCCGCATCGGCCAGGGGCTCGATGGCCATGGCACGTGCGACGCTCTGGCCGGACGGCAGGCCGAGGAGCCAGCCCCGCAAGAGATTGCGCTCGCCGAGGGAGGCCGGCGGGTCACCGGCCACGGCTTTCGGCAGATCGTGCAGGAAACCGACGAGGGATGTGTCGATCCTGTAGGCAAATTGCAGCCGACGCACGTTGGCAGGATTTCCAGTCTCGGGATCCGATCCGCCTGCGCGCTTGTCAATGTCGATAAATCGACCCCAGTCCAGAGCGCGACCCGGCTTCATCGTCTGGAAGCCGGTAAGCGCCTCCTCATGCGGCTTGCCGGCGCGTGGGAAGATCGGCAGCAGCTTGTCGTCGTTCAGCCGATAACCGGGCCTTACCATCGAATGGCCAAGCCTGTAGGCGGCGACCGAAAACTCAACTGGCATGAACGGCAGGTTGCGCCAGTGATAGTACCGCAATCGCTTTTGATCGAAGCGGCCGTCCGTCTTGAGTGCGTCAAGGATCGATTGCGAAACGATCCTGGCGAGGAAGTCGTTCACGACAACATACTGGTAGTGGAAGCGGACGAGCTGCTGGACCGCTTCAAAATCCAGGCCCGGATTGTCATCGACCATCCGGTTGTGCATGTTGAGCATCAGCCCTTGCAGTTGCGACACCAGACTGTTTTCATCGTTGCGGGGGTCGCCGATGATGGCTCGTCCGGCGAAGCGCGGCAGATCGTGTCCGGGCTGGCCACCGGCTCCTGTCATTGCATCGCCGTGGCGGAAGCGGCCTTCTTTCGTATACATGTAAGGCTGGTCGGCTGGACCCCGGCCATAGACATTATCCAGATTAAAGCTCGGCGTGCGGAAATCCACGAGCCCATCGGGATCCAGTGATCTACGCAAGGTGCTGACGGGATCGAATGTGATGTCGTGATCAACGAACTGGCCAAAATAGGTATAGAGGGCAGGAATCCCGCTTTCCTCGGCATCGAGCCCATCTTTCGGCTCCTCAATGTCAGCAGACATGGCGGCGCCGAGCGCCTTGAGGTTGCGCCGGTTGTCCTGGTCGTTTGCCCCGAACGTTGCGGGTGCCAGATTTCGGAACATGCGGCCGAAGCGGCCTTCGAACAACGGCGATCGTGTCGCATCAATGCCACGGGGCGGGGTGCCATGTGCTGCCATTTTTGATCTCCTGTCTTGTCGAATTTCTTGATCCGAGGATGGCCTTGTGTCGAAGAAGCCAGTTCGCCCTTCCGAGTGGGCCGCGAGGCACAGACCGGCCCCATCCGGTCATGGCCCCGCGGCACCGCTCCCGGGAGGAAACCCGAAATGGGCCTTGTGTCGAAGAAGCCGCTTCACCCTTCCAAGTGGGCCGCGAGGCACAGACCGGCCCCATCCGGTCATGGCCCCGCGGCGCCGCCCCCGGAGGAAATGAATTGGCGCCGATCTTCCATCGTCTCGTCCGGTTCGGGTCGTCCAGCTCCGGGGCAGTCGAGATGACGTCTCGGAAACAACCATTAGACCAGCTAGCGTGAAATCAGCGTGAGATGACCGTCATCTTCGGCTCTCGCGTCTTTCAGAGTTCGCTTTGCCTTGCCTGCGACGCTTGTTGACCCGATCAAAATCGTAAGGCGAAAGTGGCAGCCAGGGGTAAGAAGGCTTTCTTCAACAGCGAGGATGGTGAATTGACCGCCGCTAATGCGTTTGAACTGGCAGCGCGATTTTGTTCAAAGCCGCAAGATTTGGCACCTGACCAGGCTGCAATGGCACGCGGGTTGCTCACCTCACTTGGGTACTTTGACTTCCGCGATACAGATCCCGACCTGGTGGTGGCCGATAACCGCCAAAGACTACTGTTGGCCGCAGCGAATTTTGGCAATCTGTTCCGCTTGCACGCCCGCTACGCACCGGGGCTGCACTTCTTTGGTGCGCAGGTAAACCGCAGTTGGGGAGATTCGGTCTCACCCACTTCGGCGAGCTTCAGCGGTGTCGGCCTCACACCGGGGCGCGCATTCGAGGCCTGCATCGGCGAGGGCATCGAATATCATAGCGAATGGCAAGTGCCGCACGGGACGACGCACGGCACGCCAGTGGATGGTGTAGGTCATTGGCAGGACGTTCGGCTGGCTGAACACCTCGACGATTTCCAGGTGCAATCCGGTTTCGGTGAAAGTGACCGATGGGTGCCCGTGCGTCGGCTGGACGACGGTCGGCAGGGCTATTTGCCCGAGACACTTTTCATTCGCGGCGCAAACCGAAGCGCCTGGGTAAGCAGTTGCGGATGCGCCGCAGGGATAACCCACGAGGCTGCCCTGACCTCGGCGCTGCTGGAAGCAATCGAGCGCGATGCGGCTGCCGCCTGGTGGCGCAGCAGGCACGGCGGCCGGTTGATCGGACTGGAAGCGCTTGCTGGCGCTGGCGTGCTCGATCTGCTTGCGCGGACAAGGCAGGAGAAGCTCGGCAGATGCACCCAGTTTCTCGACATATCGGGTGAGTTTCCCGCTCCTGTGGTCGCGGCGCTATCCTTCGACGCGGATGGTCGCGCCCTGGCAGTCGGGCTGGCTTGCAGGCTGGACGCGGGCAACGCCCTGAGGGCGGCGCTGCTGGAAATGTGCCAGATGGAACTGGCTCTCGATCTGGCGGCAATGAAACGCGCAGAACAGGGCGTTGAAAGGCTCGACGAGGTCGACCGCCTGCAGGCGGAGCGCACCGAGACCCCTGGCGCAATCGACACCGACCTCGTCTCACACCTGTCCAGTGGCGTGCTGATGCATAAAAATGATGAAAAGGACTTGAATTTCGTATCCTTGGTTGGCGAAATGCTTAAGAAGCAATACCGCATATACGCAGCAGATCTGACCACGCCGATGTTTGACATTCCCGTCGCCAAAGTCTTCGTCCCAGGGCTGCAGCCATTTCCGTCGCCGTTCCAGTCGCGTCGGCTTCGTTCCCTCATTGACCAGGCCGGCCCGAGCGGCCGGGCCGATCTTATGTAGACGGAGGCAGTTGCGGGACAGCGATGATCGGGCACAACTCCCCAACGAGGACTGCGCCGCTGATCAGCGTCACGACGCTTGACAAGGTAGCGCTGAGCCAATTTGGGCGAGACGTCGCCGTGAGAAACCGCAAATCGCGTGCCGTCCTTGCCTATCTTGCGCTGAGCCCCCATGGTTTTGAAACCCGCGAGCGCATCTGCGGCTTGCTCTGGAGTGAATCGGACGAGGCACGAGCGAGGGCCTCGCTTAGGCAAACCGTAGTCGATCTCAAGACCTGCCTGGCTGAAGCTGAAGGGGTCTTCCTCGGAGACCGGCTCAACGTGACGCTGAAGCAGTCGCTCGTCACAGTGGATGTGAGTGAGATCAGGCACGAGCTGAAAGCTGGAAGGATTCCGCCTGTCCTTCTGGAGAGGCAGCGTGTCGCCGAAAGCTTTCTCAATGGCCTGGACGACATCGACCCCTCGTTTCGCAATTGGGTCCTCGTCCAGCGGCAATGCCTTCAGGATGAATTTATCTCGTGTCTGGAAGCGATGGCCAAGGCCGCGGCAGACTGGCCAGCGCTAAAGCGAGCCGGACAAGCCCTGCTCAATCTCGATCCGACCAACGAGATCGGGTGCCGAGCAGTCATGGAAGCGTCGGCTCGGATGGGCGACCAAGCAACGGCCTTGAGGGCCTATAAGGGGCTTTGGGACCTGCTTGAAACAGAGTTCGACAGCGAACCTTCAGCCGCCACGCAGGCCCTGGTCAGTGACATCAAGCTCGGTACGATCGGGGCCACGGACAGGGGGGCGGTAACCGCAATCGCCGCCGAGGCGTTCGGGTCCCAGGCGCAACGGCTGCAAGAGCCCGCCGCCGGCGTGCTGCTGTTCGTGCGGGAATTCGAATTGGTGAGCGGTTCCGTCCGCGCGCGGAACGCCGTGCAAATCTTCCGCAGTGAACTGGTTGCGTCCCTGGTGCGATTCCGCGACTGGGCGGTAATGGAATGGGAAGGGCATCCCCCCCGCTTCACCGAGAATGCCTATTGCATCGAGGCGACCGGATTTATCGACGGGCCGGCATTGCGTCTCAGCATGACGCTTAAGCAGCTTGCATCGGGGCGCTACATCTGGAGCGAGCAGTTCGTCATCGAAAACAGCCAGTGGTACCAGACCCAGCAGAGGCTCATCCGCCGCATCGCCGTCGCGCTGGGTGTCAGCATGTCGTCCGAACGGCTGGTTCAGATTGCCAGCATCCCGGACCTGTCGCTGGAGCAGTTCGACCGCTGGCTGAGGGCGCAGGAACTGATCTTTCAGTGGCGCCCGGAGTCAGAGGAAAGGGCCGAGGCTCTGTTCAGATCAATCATCGCGGAGTCACCGCGGTTCGCTGCCGCCTACGCCGGGTTGGCCGGCATCATCAATTCACGGCATCTGATCTTCCCCGGCATCGGCCGGCGACGCGAACGTCACGCCGAAGCGCTGACGTTTGCCAAGCAGGCGACCCAGATCGATCCGATTGATTCCCGAAGCCAACTGCATCTGGCGTGGTCCTACGCCATGAACGGCATCCCGCAGCAGGCAGCCATCAGCTTCCTTCTGGCCTGCGAACTCAATGGCAACGACCCCTGGACCTTGGTCTCCGCTTCTCTCGGGCTTGCCTATTGCGACGATCGCGAGAACGCGCGGCGTATCGCCACTTTGGCGTTGCAGACCGGACTCGGCGTTTCACGCCTGCAATGGAGCTATCAGGCGGGCGTGCGGTTCCTGCTTGGCGACTATGCTGGTTGCGTCGAAGCGGCCGAGCGCGCCGCCGATAGTGTGTCGTACATTGGCGGCTGGAAAGCTGCGGCGCTCGCTTTGCTCGGCAATGAGCAAGCCGCGCATGAAGAGGCCGACCGATTTTTAGCGCAGCTGAAGACGACGTGGTTTGGACATGAGTCACCGGAGCCGGGCAACGTCGGCACATGGCTCATGGACAGCTTTCCGATCTACAGTCCAGACGCCCTCGAGGCACTGCGCCGAGGGCTAGCCGGGGCCGGCATTGTCGTCAGCCATATGCCTTTGCCAGAGCCCGTTCTATCGGCAGCCCCGAATGGTGTAGTCCGCGATGCGTGAGTAGAAGAAACTGTCGCGGTTGAACGGCACCTTTTCGAGAATGGCATCGAAATAGAATTCCGGAATGCCATAATCGGCCATGCCGCCTTGTTCGGTCTGGAGCTTCTTTTGCGATTGCGTCACTTGATTGTTGGGCGGTAACCGCAGGAAGAAGACGTGGTCGTATCCCTGAACGATCTGGATTTCCTTATAGCGGTCCGGCACGACGACGAGTCCATCGAGTTGGGCCTTGAACTCGGCCAAGTCGCGCGGACGCGTGCTGGGATCCTGTGCCCATTGCACCACCTTGCGGCCGGTCGCCTCGAAGTTAAGGGTTTTGATCGGTTCGGGAAAGGCGTCCAAATTGTCGACGGGGTCAGCCATGTTCAAGCTCCAGGAGTTGTAGGCGGGGTGATGAACCGGGGCCAGGCGTCGCCCAGATTGAGCGCGCTGGCGACGAAAAGGATCAGGTCGGCCATTGTTCGCGGAATGCCAGTGGGAAACAGTCTGGCGACGAGGTCTTGCGTAATTGGGTCGTCTTCGATCATGGCGCGCGAGGCCGCGAATCTCGCCATGAAGACATCCCCTACAATCACCGATCCGATGGTGCCGAAACACAGCCCGTCCTGTTCGATCGCGGCCTCCAACAACAGCCAGAACAGCAACGGCGGATTTTCTGCCAGCTCAGTCGCCTCGGCCGCGGTGAAGGCAACGGTCGATCCTTGAAGCCAGGATCGAATAGCTTGGTGCCGTTTCCCGGCATCGCCGAGTAACGGCGCGGTCGCGAGAGCGGCCTGAGGCAATTGTTCGATCAAGGCATCGAGCCTGAGCAGGCCACCAATGGTTCCTCGGACCAGATCGCTGAACAAAAGTCCCGACGCATTCGGGTCGGGTAGTGCAGCCCTGTCTGCTTCGCTCAACAGCCCCGCTGTGGCGGGGTCAAGTGGCTTTGAATCGGGGCCGACGCACAGGATCGGCATGCTGTAGGCACTCAGCAGCACTTCGTTGACCGTTCCGATACGCCGACTGAACTGCGGCGTCGAGCCGGCGATCTGGAAGAAATGCGACCAATCGGCGATCCAGTGTTCGGAGACCGGGAACCTATGCGGGCGTGATGAAGAGCGGTTGAGCAACACGTTCTCCAACCCTTCGCCTTCCGGATGCTGGTCATTGAAGACATAGGAAAGCCTGACCATGGAATGGCCCAAGCGGTATGCCGCGTGGGAAAACTCAATCGGGATGCCTTGCGGCATGTCGACCAGTGGTCTGAACCCGTTCGCGTTGTAGAGGTCCCATATCGGCTTGGCGATGAGGCGCGGCAGCAAATCATTTTGCACCACATTCCGGTAAATCGCCGTCGTGACGCGGCGTGTCCGGTCGAAAAGATACGCACCTGCCGGCAGTTCAACGTCCTTCTTGGGTATTCCGCCGCCGCCTAGTACACCGGCCACGGCATTGTGCAGGTGCAGGAAAAGCGCCGTCATTTGCGCAATGTTGGCGTTGTCGTCGCTACGCTGGTCTGCGACCAGGACGTCCGTCCGGCCCCTTTCGACCCCATCGCTCAGATCGGCCTGCTGAAAGCGTGGCAAGTCGCGTATGGCAAAGGGACAGGCGCCCGCGGGCATCGCCATGGCGTTCGGTGACGGCGGTGCCATCGGCCCGGTACGCATGAGCGACCTGACGACTTCACCAGGCTTGGCCACGACATACATACCAGGGTTCGAGAACGGTCCTCCGCCGTAAAGCACGTCGAGCAGGAGTGCCTCCTCGCGTTCGTTGCGGCGCTCTGCCTCGTGAGCCGCCAACAAGGGACTGAGCGAGGAATTGCGGATAATGTCGTGTGCGGCGAACTGCGCAAGATAGGTGTATCCTGCCGGAATCCGCTCGTTGATTTTGTTGCCACTTCCGGCGGATGCCACACTCATCCTGCGCAGCAACTTGGCAAACAGGCACTGAGTGGCCCAAGGCGTGTCCAGGCCATGATAGAGCTTGGCTTCGTCCGCGCCGGCAGCATTGCCAAAGTTGCGAAACTGCACCTGACGCGGATCAACAGTGCCGGCGATGCCTTGAACACCGCCCGACACGGCCAGCCCGGCGGTCGTCGTGCCGCGATGAGCGTTCATTCCGGTTCTCCCCGTCCCTTGGACCGTATTCCATACGTGTCGTGAAACCAGCGTGAAATGCTACCAATTTCGCGGCGCGCGAGGAAAGTCGACGGCCCCAATCTGCCGGGTCAGCAATGCGCTGCATGGTCGCCGTCCGCCGATCCCCGCCAAGCCTGGAAGCTGCCGTACTGTACCTTTGAGTGGCGACATAAACAAAGTGCTTCGTGCCCGCTGGTGACCTTGGCCTCGAATCCAAGCTTCGCTAGAGTTCACGACATGCTGAACGCCATTCACCACGTCGCGCTCATCTGCACCGACTACGACCGGTCGCGACGGTTCTACGTCGAACTCCTCGGCCTCGATCTGATCCGGGAGGTCTATCGGGAGGAGCGACAGTCATGGAAGGCCGATTTGCGGATCGGGTCCGTCCAGCTGGAATTGTTCTCCTTCCCCGCCCCAGTGACGAGGCCGTCCTATCCAGAGGCGACAGGCCTGAGGCATCTGGCATTTGCCGTGGCCAATCTTGATCCCGTAATCATGCGCCTGGAAGCCGCCGGCGTCGCCGTTGAGCCAATCCGCATCGACCCGTATACGGATCAACGGTTTACCTTCTTCAGCGACCCGGATGGATTGCCGCTGGAACTCTGCGAAGTCCCATAAGGAACGGTACGCTTTCGCCACCATGCCGGTCGCGGCTGAATGGCTGATTCCGAACGCAAGCGGGGCCGTTATTTCCAGCTAGCGGACGCGGTCTGCCCGCGCCGTTGCATTGGCGCCGCCTCGGGTCGAAAATGCCCCCATGGAAGCAGTCCTATTTCCCAAACTCATGACACCGAGGCTCGTGCTTCGGGCGCCCAGCGAACGGGATATCCCGGCATGGTTTGCGCGCGCGACGGATGTCGAATCCGCCTCCCTCGCCGGTGATCCCATTCCCAGCGACATAAGCGCGGGCGAGCGATGGTTGGCCCGCTCGCGTCAGCGGTTCGCAGACGGCAAGGCGATCCAGTGGTCCATGGACCACGCAGGCGTATCGGACGCGATCGGGACGATAACCCTGACCTTCGGCGCAACCGATGCCAAGGCAGCCGCATTGGGATTTGTGCTGGCGCGCGCGCATTGGGGGCACGGGCTGGGCAGCGAGGCGGCGCGCGAAGTCCTGCGCTACGCCTTTGTAACCCTGGCGCTTGAACAGGTGACGGCCGAGGCGGCGGCGCGCAATTTCGCGTCGCTGCGGATATTTGCGAAGCTCGGCTTCAAGCGTATCGAGAGCTTCATCGATGAGTCCGATGGCGAGCGCTGCGAGCGTTTCGCGCTCGATGCGGATATCGGATCGCCACTGTCGACGAGCAAGGCGACGCCAGACCGCTAGATCCCGTGCTTGCTCAATTCAATTGCAGGTATCCGCGGCCTTAAGCGCTTCGGCACGGGAAGGTTCGTGCAAATCCGCGATCCGGCGAACGGCAGCGTAGAACCTTGGATAGTCGCTGGAACACAAATCGAACAGATGAAGGAATGCCGGAACCTGTTCACCGTAGACGGCAGTCGCGGCGAGCTTTGCATTGTTGATCGGGGCATCGAACCAGGCATCGTATCCCCGGTATCCGGCCCAGCTTTTGTCGCGCATCTGCCGGTAGCGTATTCGCAGCCTATCGATCGCGGCTCCCTTGGCAGCCGCCATCTGCTCAGGGGCGCGGGGACTTCCATAGACCTGCCGCAACTCATCCCGCGTTTCCGCTATCAGTCCGAGAAAATCCGCCTGGCGCTTGCGGTTCGTTTCGTAGCGGCGCAATCCGGCGCGATTGCCGGTAGCTCGGAGCCATTTCCTCACACCGCTGGTTTCGACGGAGACCGCGAAAGCCTCGTTGAACGCGGAGTCGTTGTTCACATAGATTTTCTGATGCGCCAGCTCATGAAAGATAAGGCTGGCGATATAGGTGTCGTCCTGACGCAGCATGGTGCTGAGCAGCGGGTCGCTGAACCAGCCCAGCGTGGAGTAGGCTGTGACGCCCGACACATAAACGTCCAGGCCTTGCAGCTGCAGTTCGGCCGCGCTTTCAGCCGCTGACTTCCGGGAAAAGTAACCCCGGTACGGAACGCAGCCGAACACCGGAAAGCACCATGTTATCGGCGTAAGCGAGAATTGCGGCGCGGCAAAAACGGCAAGGGTCACATCGGCCCGGCCGATGTCGACATAGCTGCGATAGCTGCTGTTGTCGGGCAGCGCCAGTTCTTCCGTGGCAAAGCGGCGTATGGCGCTGGCCGACGTCAATTTGGCGCGCAATGCCTCGGGCGTCGAGGGATCACGGATGAGCCTCCCGACATTTTTCCGCGCGGCCATGATCTGCACGTGGCCCTCCACCGACTGCGCGTAGTAGGAAATGCTGGTGCACCCGGCCAGGCCGGACGCCACGATCGCAGCGGCAAGCATTCGAAGAACGCGCTTCACTGTTTGCCCACCGCTTGCTCATCTCCCATGCAGCAAATGTCTCGATCCCGTTCTCAAACAGGCGCACCAATTCCCGTCAAGATGTACAGGGGCAGCAAGCCGGACTTTCGACGTTGGCAGGGTTGGCGATGCGGCCATTCGCCTACGGCGCGCCGTGCCCCGCTGCCTGTCGTCAACTTGCGGGCAGTTGCGGTCATTCGAGAACGGTGGCGGATGCCCGCTTCCGAACCCGAAGCCGACACCTCATCTCCACCCCACATTCCGCCCCCTTCCCCTCGCGCAAGCCTGCCACAAGCTTGTTGAGGCATGGTCTAGCCAAGGAAAAACCGGTAAAAGGCGGACTTTCTTGGCGATTTCTCCACCCAGCGACATCGTTATGGATGTCGCCCGAGCTGCCGATCCGATGGATATCGAGGCTGCCCGTGCCGCGTTGACCAGGCGCGCGGGTGGCGCGGCCGGTGCCTTTTCGGTCGACACCCCCGGTTCGCTCGATATCGCGGCGTCGGTCGACGCCGGCTCGATTCTGTCGCGCGCCACGGCTGACAAGGCGGCGGCGACGGCCGATCCGGCCAAGAAATTCAAGAAGTTCGAGGCGATGGTCTTGCAGACCTTCATCCAGAACATGCTGCCCAAGGACACAGAGGGCGTCTATGGCACGGGTCTGGCCGGCGACATGTGGAAGTCGCAGCTCGCCGAGCGCGTCGCCGACGTGATGGCCGAGCGCGGCGGCATCGGCATCGCCAAGTCGCTGCTTGCCGACCACTATATGGACGGCAAGCGCATGGTGCCGGTCGGCCCGGTTTCAAACGGACCGGAAAAGACCGAGATCGATCAGCAAACCCGTCTGTCCACCTCGCTCGTCCAGGAATTGCAGCGCAAGGCCGCCAGGTCGATGACCGGCGACGAGACAACCATAAAAACAGACATCAAGATCTAGACTGGGAAACACCATGGCCGATTCTTCCGAATTCACTGCCAACCTGCCGGCGCGCACGACCGCGTCGGAGGCTCCGATCCCGTTCGCGCGGCCCGGAAACCTTGCCGCCATCATCGGCCGCATCGAGGAGGTGGTCGAGGAAGAGACCGCCGGCATCCGCAGCGATACCGGCTATGATCTCAAGGCGTCGAACGCCCGCAAGAGCCGCTATCTCTACGAGCTGACCCGCGCCATGAAGGGCGGCAGCGAAGCCGAGTTCCTCGAACAGCACCGCGAGGGCCTGACCCGGCTGCGCCAGAAACTGGCGAAGAACGAGGCGGCGATCCTGGCGCATCTGAGCGCCGTCAATGAGGTCGCCGGCCTGCTGCGCAGCGCCATCCAGCGCGCCGAAACCGACGGCACCTACTCCGCCGGCGAGTTCGGCCGGATGAAAGGCTAGAGCGCGATGATCTCGGGTTCGGGCTCTGAATGATCAAGATCATCGCCATCGCGGTCTGGGTCTGCGCCGCCACGCTCGGCGCCGTCTTCTATTCGTTCCAGGCAGCCGGTGAACGCGGTGTCGGCGAGAAACCCAAGCCGATGCTGGGCGGGCTGGATTACGTCAAGACCGACGTCATTTCGGTGCCGCTGATCCGCGATTTCAAGATCGGCGGCTATTTCCTGGCCAAGCTCGTCTACACCGTCGAACCGGAGCAGATAAAGAAACTGTCGATTCCGGCCGAAGCGCTCATTACCGACCAGGTCTACAGCTACCTCTACGCCAATCCCCAGATCGACTTCACCAAGAAGGCGACGATCGACCTCGATGCCTTTCGCGCCGCCATCCGCGACACCGTCAATGCCCGCGTCGGCGCGAACCTAGTGCATGAGGTTCTGATCGATCAGGTCAATTTCCTGAGCAAGGACGAGATCCGCGACAACTGGCTACGCCGTCGACAGGAGTCCGACACCGCGGCTGCCGGGACCGCCAAGCCGGCCGAAGCGGACGCGCCGCCAGCCCACTAACCACTGGTGCCCCGACAGCTTACCTGGTGCGGCGATAGGAACCAGCTTCCAGGATTTGCGTTGACGTAAACGTCAACCAGAAGCTATATGCGGCAGCGACCGTGATCGCCAGAGATGCCGCATGGGCTTCGGCCAGACCGAAATGCCCTGCGCGACAGGTGCAACCAGACAGGGAGAACAGCGTGAGCGTTCAGGAGATTGCCGAGAAGATCAAGTCGCGTGTGGCCAGCAGCGGGTTTGATCGTTCCGTGAAGTTCGACACCGGCGGCGACGGCGTCATCGTCATCGACGGCGCAGCCGTCTCGAACACCGATGCCCCCGCCGACTGCACCATCAAGCTCTCGCTCGACGATCTCGATTCGCTGATCGCCGGCGACCTGAACCCGACCATGGCGTTCATGACCGGCAAGATCAAAGTCGAAGGCGACATGACGGTGGCCATGGCGCTCAGCCAGTTGATTGGCTGAACACGCACGATCACCCGATCGTCAATGGATCGCAAAACGCCGCCCTTCAGGCGGCGTTTTGTTTGAGGAATAGCGTGGTCGATGCCTCAGGCGGCCAGTGTCGGCGCCTGGGCCTTCAACTTGCGGCCGCAAGCCTTCAGCGTGCCGTGCACGCCGTCGAGCGCGCCGTCCACCAGTTCCAGCGCCAGCAGGCGATGCCGCTCATAGGGGCCTGGCATCGCCAGCCGGCCCGTCTTGTCGGCCGAGAAACCGAAGCGTCCGTAATAGGGCGCATCGCCGACCAGCAGGATCGCCGCATGACCGAGACGCGCCGCCTCGGCCACGGCGTGGCGCATCAGCGCCGAGCCGATGCCGGCATTCTTGAGCGACGGATCGACGGCGAGCGGGCCAAGCAGCAATGCCGCCGGGCCGCCCTCGCCCAGCCTGACATCCCACAGCCGCACCGTGCCGGCAACGCCGCCCGACGCATCGCGCGCGACGAAGGCCAGGCCTTCCGAGGGCCGGCGGCCACGCCGCAGCTTCTCCGACGATTTTTTCCGCCGCATCGGCCCCATGGCACGATCGAGCAAGGCTTCGCGTGCCGCAACGTCGGCGACGGTTTCGGCGACCATGGAGAAGGCCGGCGCATGAGCTACGATTTCAACTGACATTTCCATTTCCGCAATCCCTGGCAAGCGGAGATCTGTTCCACAAGCGAGCCCGGGCGGGCGGCAAGCGCCCGCCTGGGATGATCTGATCGGCTCTCAGCGCATTTTTCAGGCGAAGTGGTATCCGGTTCGCCGTCCGAAAATGCGCCAAATAAAGAACCGTCAGATCACGTAGGATCGGAGAGGCTCGAAGCCGTTGAAGGCGACCGCCGAGTAGGTGGTCGTATAGGCACCGGTGCCTTCGATCAGCACCTCGTCGCCGATCGTCAGCGACAGAGGCAGCGGATACGGCGTCTTCTCGTACATGACGTCGGCCGAATCGCAGGTCGGGCCGGCGAGCACGCAAGGCGCGGTCTCCGAGCCGTCATGCCGGGTGACGAGGGGATAGCGGATCGCCTCGTCCATCGTCTCGGCCAGACCGCCGAACTTGCCGATGTCGAGGAACACCCAGCGCACATTGTCATTGTCGGCCTTCTTCGAGATCAGCACGACTTCCGACTTGATGACGCCGGCATTACCGACCATGCCTCGGCCCGGCTCGATGATGGTTTCGGGAATGGCATTGCCGAAATGCTTGCGCAGCGCCGAGAAGATCGCCTGGCCATAGGCCTGGGCCGCCGGCACGTCACGCAAATAGCGCGTCGGGAAACCGCCGCCCATGTTGACCATCTTCAAGACGATGCCTTCCTCGGCCAGCGTCGCGAACACCTTCTTGGCGTCGGCCAGCGCACGGTCCCAGGCGGTCAGGTCGGTCTGCTGCGAGCCGACGTGGAACGACACGCCATAGGCGTCGAGGCCGAGCGCCTTGGCATGGCGCAGCACGTCGACGGCCATGTCAGGCACGCAGCCGAACTTGCGCGACAGCGGCCACTCGGCGCCTTCGCCGTCGGTCAGCACGCGGCAGAACACGCGCGCGCCGGGAGCGACGCGGGCGATCTTCTCGACCTCCTCGACGCAGTCGACCGCGAAGAGACGGATACCGAGCTGGTAGGCGCGTGCGATGTCACGCTCCTTCTTGATGGTGTTGCCGAAGGAGATGCGGTCCGCGGGCGCACCCGCGTCCATCGCCATCTCGACTTCGGCAACGGAAGCGGTGTCGAAGGACGAGCCCATCGCAGCAAGGAGACGCAGGATTTCCGGCGCCGGGTTTGCTTTCACCGCATAGTAGATCTTGGAATCGGGCAGCGCCTTCTCGAAGGCGCGGAAATTGTCGCGCACGACATCGAGGTCGACGACGAGGCAAGGGCCGGACGGACGTCGGGTGGCGAGGAAGTCGAGGATGCGCTGGGTAGCCATCGGGTTTCTCCAAACACGCCTTTCGGCGCGCACAAGGGTGCGGACGCGGGCTGTCGGCCTCGCGAACACGCGGTGGACAAAGGCGGGACGGAAAATCCATGGGACCAGCCGGTGGAGACCCCGGAACCATGAAACGCCGTCTCGCGGCGATGAACCTCGGCCTTGCCCGGCTTCGGTCCGCTTTGTCTGCCTTGGCTTGGATTGGGAGAACCCCGTTCCGCACTGCCGGCAATGAAGGTGTGCCTCTTCAGTAACCCCGGTCTTTGGACAACCGGCAGAGAACCAGAAAGGCCCGCACCGTCGTTGCTTCAAGGTGTCCTCGGTCTGGCGGTTGGCCGCTAAACCGACTGGAGGGGTTGGCTCCAGTTACCTTACCGATTTCCCTCACCATTCGAGGACCGGCGGACACCCACAGGCACGTGCGACTTTGGGCAAGCGCGATATAGGGGCGAAGGATTTCACAATCAATAAAAATCGTATCGCAGGTTGTAAAATTTCCGGCATCGAACAATGTAGGTGCAACCGTATCCGGATATCGAACGATGACAGGCACGCACGGCCCCTACAACGCCTTCCTCGATCTTCGCCAGATGCAGGTGGCCCATGCCGAATTCGGCCCGCTCGCCGGCCTGCGGCTGGCTGTCAAGGACATCTACGACGTCGCCGGCTACCGTACCGGCTGTGGCAATTCCAGGAAATTCGCCGAAAGCAATGCCGCCTCAAGCACGGCGCCGGCGGTGCAGACGATTCTGGATGCTGGCGCGCGCTTCGTCGGCAAGACGCAGACCGACGAACTGGCCTTTGCGCTGTTCGGCCAGAACGCGCATTTTCCGTTTCCGGTGAACCCGGAGGCGCCCGACCGCGTTGCCGGCGGCTCGTCGTCCGGATCGGCATCGGCTGTGGCTGGCGGGCTGGCCGACATCGCCACCGGCTCCGACACCGGCGGCTCGATCCGCGCGCCGGCGAGTTTTTGCGGCCTGATCGGGTTGCGCACCACGCATGGCCGCATTTCGCTCGATGGCACCATGAAGCTGGCGCCGAGCTTCGACACGTTCGGCTGGTTTGCCGACGACATCGAGACCTACGAGACCGTCGGCAAACTGCTGCTTGGCCGCGACCCGCACCAGCATTCGCTGGACCGCCCGATATCGCTCACCTGGCTGGACGAGATGGTCGCTGGCCCCGCCCTTGCCGAATACGCCAGGATGAAGGCGCTGGCGGGTGCGGTTTTCGGTACGCCGGCGACCTCTATTACCCGCTTCAGCTCTTCCCCTGATGAACTCTACTGGTGCTTTCGTCGGCTGCAGGCCAGGGAAGCGTGGGGGGTGCATGGCGAATGGATCACCAGCGGCGAGCGCGACCTTGGTCCCGGCGTCGAGGAGCGTTTCGGCTTCGGCCGCGCCGTCGATGACCGCACGGCGCAGGCCGAAAAAGTGCGCCGGCTGACCTTCCGCGGTGAACTCAGCGCCCTGCTCGGCAAGGACGGCTTCCTTGTCCTGCCGACGGTGCCGGGTCCGGCGCCCCATGTCGACTCGACGCCGGAGCAGTTCCAGGCCTATCGCGAGCGCGCCCTGCATCTTCTGTGCCTCGCCGGGCTTTCCGGCTTTCCACAGATCACCTTGCCCATCGGCTCGGTCGCCGGCGCACCGTTCGGCCTTTCGCTGCTTGGCCCTTCCGGCAGCGACATTGCCCTGATACGGCTCGGCCGAAAACTTCTCGACGCAGCACAAAAGGCCTGAACCATGGACACACTGACCCGCATGCGCGCCTTCATCGACGTCGTCGAGGCAGAGGGCTTTTCGGCGGCGGCGCGCAAGATCGGCCGCTCCAAGGCGCTGCTGTCGAAATATGTGCGCGAGTTGGAGGACGAACTCGGCGCGCTGCTGCTGAACCGCACGACACGCCAGTTCTCGATGACCGAGGCCGGCCACACCTATTACCGGCGCGCCTCGGAGATCGTGCGCGAGGTCGACAGCCTGGCGGACGCCGTGCGCGAATCTTCCGGCGACGTGCGCGGCAGGATCAAGGTGTCGGCACCGCGCACCTTTGCCGACGCGCCGATCGGCCAATCGCTGATCGACTTCGCCAAGCAGCACCCCGACATCGTGCTCGATATTCAGCTCGATGACCGCTTCGTCGACCTCGTCGAGGAAGGCTTCGATCTCGCCGTGCGCATCTCACGCCTGGAGAATTCGTCGCTGATCGCGAGACGCCTGGCGCCGTTTTCGATAAAACTCTGCGCTTCTCCCGAACTGATCGCCAAGCATGGCATGCCGACGCGGCCGCAGGATCTCGGCCACATGCCCTGCATCGTCGACACCAATGGCCGCGGGCTGAACAACTGGCCGTTCAAGGGCGACAACAACGATCAGCTGAGCGTCGCCGTGTCTGGTCCGATCGAGGTCAACAGCCCGATGGCGGCGCGCGCCGCCGCCGTGTCGGGACTCGGATATTGCGTCTTGCCGGATTTCATCGCCGGGCCCGATCTTGACAGCGGCCGGCTGGTGACGGTGCTCGACGACCGCATCCTGTCCGGCGGCGGCATCTTCGCCGTCTACCCGCACCGCCGCTATCTGCCGGCCAAGGTCCGTGTTTTCGTCGACTTCCTGGTGCAGTGGTTCAAGACGCGTGAGGTCGCTTGACCTCCCCAGGGCCTCTGTTGCGTGCGTGTCGTAGTTCCAAAACCGACACGCACTTTTGGGCGACACGCTTTGGGATTTGTGCGTGTCATTATCCCAAAACCGCTGCGCACTTTTGGGCGACACGCTTTGGGTTTGTGCGTGTCATTATCCCAAAACCGCTGCGCAGTTTTGGGTGACACGCACCGGCGGTCCCAATTTCGCCCCCTTTCTGGTGACCTTCGGTTCCTCTCCAAAGCCAAGGGAATCGCGACCGGGAATGCAGCTCAAACGGCACGCAATCATACTGGCTTCGGCCCTGGCGGCGACCTTTGCCGCGACGGGACCGGCTTACGTGCACCCGCACGTCTTCGCCGAGGCACGCCTGGACGTCATCTTGTCCCCGGATCACCAAAGTGTGAAAGCGCTGCGTCATCTCTGGCGCTTCGACGACCTGTTTTCGAGTACGGTGATGATGGAGTTCGACAAGAACTCCGACCTGAAGCTTGACGACAAGGAGCTGAAGGAGGTCGCCGACACCGTTCACGCCTCGCTCGCCGAGTTCAACTATTTCCAGCTCGTCACGCAAAACGGCAAGGACGTGACGATGGTGCCGCCGCCGCATCTGATGGCCAATTTCGACAACGACCAGCTGATCATCCTGTTCGAGTCCGAGCCGAAGGCGCCGATCAAGCTCAACGGCAAGATCGATATCGGCGTCTACGACCCGACCTTTTACACGGCGATCGACTTCACCGAGGATTCCAACATCACGGTCGAAGGCCTGCCGCCGAACTGCACCAGCAAGGTCGTGCGGCCGGATCCGGACGAAGCGATCAAGGAAAATCAGAAGACCCTGACGGATGCCTTCTTCAACGATCCGACAGGCACGAACATGAGCAAGATCTTTGCCACCAAGCTCGAACTGACCTGTCAGCCAGAAGGATGAAGCCGGTGACGAAACCGTCCCTGCGTTTGGCATTCGGCCTGTTGGCCCTCACCTTTGCCGCGATGCATTTCGCCGATGCCGCGCATGCCCAGTCCTCGCTCGGCATCGGCGTCAATGACGGCATGGCGCCCACCACCGGTCCGTTCGCGCACATCCTGATGTGGATCAACCTGCGGCAACAGGAATTCTACCGCGCACTGGCGACGGCGATGAAGGCGATGCGCCAGGACAACAGCAAGCTCTGGCTGCTCGTCGGCCTGTCCTTCGCCTATGGCATTTTCCATGCCGCCGGCCCCGGCCACGGCAAGGCTGTCATCTCGTCCTACATGGTGGCCAATGAAGTGGCGTTGCGGCGCGGCATCCTGTTGTCCTTCGTCTCGGCGCTGCTGCAGGGCCTGACGGCGGTCGCCGTCATGGCGGTCGCCTATTTCGTCCTGCGCGGCACCGCGATCTCGATGACCGACGCGGCCTGGTTCATGGAGATCATGAGCTTTGTCTTCGTCACCCTGTTCGGCGCCTGGCTGCTGTGGCGCAAGCTCGGCCCGTCTATCCTGCGCCTGTTCGGCAGGGGCCCCGCCTACAGCCTGTCGGCGGCGCACGCCGGCCATTCTCATGCCGCGCACAGCCTTTCGGCGCACGCCCAGCACGGGCATGACGACCATGTCCATGAACGTTCGCACGACCATCACGACCACGCCGCGCACGACCATCACGACCATGGCGCGCACGATCATGCGCATCATCATGACCATGCCCATCACGATCACGCCGCGGGCGAGGTCTGCGAAACCTGCGGCCACTCGCATGCGCCCGATCCGGCGCTGCTGTCGGGTGATCGGTTCGACTGGCGCACGGCCTGGACGGCGGTGGCCGCCGTCGGCATCCGCCCCTGCTCCGGCGCGCTCATCGTACTGAGCTTCGCACTGCTCAACGGGCTCTGGCTGGGCGGCCTGCTGTCGGTGCTGGCGATGTCGATCGGAACCGCCATCACCGTCTCGGCGCTGGCGACGCTTGCCGTGACCGCCAAGAACTGGGCGGTGTATTTCGCCGGCGACGGCCGCATGGGCAACCGCATCCATTCGATCGTCGAGATCGGCGGCGCTGCCTTCGTGTTCCTGTTCGGATTGCTGCTGCTGTCGGCGAGCCTGACGGGCAGCGTCTAGGTCTGTCCTATCCCGTCGAAATGGGATGGCAAACTCCTAACCAGGAATCTTGCCGCCCAGCTCATCCTCGATATGGGCGCGGATGATCTCGTCGAAGCTCTGCTCGGCGGTAAAACCAAGCTCCCGTGAGCGCTTCGCCTCGAAGCGGGTCGGCCAGCCCTTGACGATCGCCCAGATCGTCTCGTCCGGCACCTCGCGGATCAGCTTTACCGTCTTGGCGCCGGCGATGCGTTCCAGCGCCTCGATCTGCTCGCCGACGCTGACGGCGACGCCCGGCATGGTCAGATTGCGGCGCGGCCCGACGGCCCTGCCGTCGATCTCCGCCGCATGGATCAGGAAATTCACCGCCGAGCGCGGGCTGGCATGGGTGTGCACGACCGAGCGTGGCACCGGCAGGATCGCCTCTTGCCCGCTCAAGGGCTCGCGGATGATGCCGGAGAAGAAGCCGGAGGCCGCCTTGTTCGGCTTGCCGGGCCGCACACAGATGGTGGGCAGGCGGATGCCGATGCCGTCGAAGAAGCCGCGCCTGGTATAGTCGGCGAGCAATGCCTCGCTCATCTGCTTCTGCGTGCCGTAGGAGGTTAGCGGCGTCGGATGGAAGTCATCGGGAATGACATCCGGGAACGGTGCGCCGAAGACGGCGATCGAAGAGGTGAAGACCACGCGCGGCGCAAAACCCGCCAGCCGGATGGCGTCGAACAGCGCCCGCGTGCCGTCGAGATTGACGCGGTAGCCAAGTTCGAAATTCGCTTCCGCCTCGCCCGACACGATGCCGGCAAGATGGAAGACGACATCGGGGCGCGACGCAACCAGGCTTTCGGCGGCGCCCGCCTCCGCGAGGTCGCCGGTGTGGGTGCTGATGCTGACGCCCTCCATGGCCGGGGCCTGCGGCGGCACGATGTCGTGCAGATCGAGCGCGGTGATCGTCTTGCCGCGCAGCGTGCCGTCCTTGGCCAGCCGGGTGATGAGCTTGCGGCCGACCATGCCCGCGGCGCCGGTGATCAGAATGCGCATGTCAAAATTCCCTTACTTGCCCTGATTTTTGCGCTGGCTGCGCGCGCGCAGCCAGAACACGAGGAAAAACGCCAGCACGAAGACAATGCCGAATATGCCGGCGAGCACGGTCGAAAGGCTGCCCAGTGCCAGCATCACGGTCGGCAGGTAGAAGGCCGCGACACCGAAAAGGAGCATGATCCACAGCGCGGCAATGGCGGCATTCCTGGTGTCGCGATCCATCATGCCGCACCGGGACAGCAAGTGTTCGTAGGACTGGCTTTCAAAGCTGTGGAACTCCTGAGGCAGGGCCGGTCACCGACCGGACTTAGTGATGGTGGCTGTGATGCGCGGCCGCATCGTGCTCATGCTCATGGTCGTCGGCCTCGTCGGCGCATTGGCCGAATTCCGGTTCCACGGTGGCATGGCTGATGCCGTGCTCGCTGGCAAGCCGCTTCTTGACGGCGCTGACCGCCTTGTGCGCATCGACGCCCTCATCAAGGCAGGCGTGCAGCGTCGCCATGTTGCTCGATCCATCGATCGACCAGACATGCATATGGTGTACTTCGCGCACGCCTTGGATCGTGGTTTCCAGGTCCCTTGCGATAAGATCGCGGTCGAGGGTTGGCGGCACGCCTTCGAGCAGCACATGGGCGGCGGCGCGCATCAGCGACCAGGCCGTCGACAGGATCAGCAGCGAGACCAGCACAGACAGGATCGGGTCGATCGGCGTCCAGCCGGTTGCCAGGATAACCAGCGCCGCCACGATCGCCGCCGCCGAACCGAGCAGGTCGCCCAGTACGTGCAGGATGGCGCCGCGCATGTTGAGGTTTTCGCGGTCGCCGCCATGCAGCACCAGGAAGGAGCCGATATTGACCAGCAGGCCGAGGATCGCCACCACCAGCATCGGTCCGCCCAGCACAGGCGCTGGTGTGAGCAGGCGCTTCCAGGCCTCGTAGACGATCCACAGCGCGATGACGAAGATGGCGATGCCGTTGGTATAGGCGACCAGTGTCTTGACCCGGCCGAAGCCATAGGTGAGCTGGCCGGTCGCCGGCCGCCCGGCAAGATGGAAGGCATACCAGGCAAGGCCGAGCGCGATGGCGTCGGCCAGCATGTGGCCGGCATCGGCCAGCAGCGCCAGCGAGCCGGTGAAGAGACCGCCAAGCGCCTCCGCCACCATAAAGCCCGCCGTCAGGCAGGCGGCGATCAGCACGCGCTTCTTGTCGGTCGCGCCATGCACATGGCCAGCGCCGCCGTGATCATGGCCGCTATGGTCGTGGGAATGCGCCAATGGCAGCTCCTGTCATGCGCCCCAAGCCGGACTTAAGCGCCGAATTCCGCGCGACAATCCTCGAGCCGTCGCTTCTGCTGGCCGTCGCCGTCGAAATTGGCCGGGTCGAGCCACGCTGCATAGGCTTTGCGCAGGGCCGGCCATTCCTTGTCGATAATCGAATACCATGCGGTATCGCGGTTTTCACCCTTGACGATGAGATGCTGGCGGAAAATGCCCTCGAACTTGAAGCCGAACCGTTCCGCGGCCCGCTTCGACGGCTCGTTGCGATTGTTGCACTTCCATTCGTAGCGGCGGTAGCCGAGTTCGTCGAAGATGTATTTCATGAACAGGAACTGCGCTTCCGTCGCGCCCGGCTTGCGCGAGATCAGCGGCCCCCAATAGATGTTGCCGATCTCGATGACGCCGTAGGCCGGATCGATGCGCATCAATGTCTGGCGGCCCGCGACCTTGCCGGTCGCCTTGTCGATGACGGCAAAGAACAGCGGGTCTTCGCTCGCCTCGACCTTGTCCAGCCAGGGCTGGAAGGCGGCGCGGGTTTCCGGCGGGTAGTCGGGCAGCCAGGCGAAGCGGCCGTCGACGTCGGACACGGAAGATGCCTCATAGAGCCCGTCACCGTGCTTTGCGGCGCTCAGCGGTTCGAGCCTGACATAGCGGCCGTCGATCACCTTGCGCTCGGGTCGCGGACGCGGTTGCCAATCTTTGAGATTTTCCGACACCGAAGACTCCAATCCGTTTGACTTTTGCGGGCCGAAGCTCACAAAAACGCAACCCCACAGTAAGAACCACACGGACGGGAAAAATGCTCCACACGATTTCGGCCTTCGACCGTCTCGGCGAGGAAAATGCCTTCGCGGTGCTGGCGCGGGCGACCGCATTGGCCCAACAGGGTCGCGACATCGTCAATCTCGGCATCGGCCAGCCCGACTTCAAGACGCCGCAGCACATCGTCGAGGCCGCGATCAAGGCGCTGCGCGACGGCCACCACGGCTACACGCCCGCCAACGGGCTTCTGGCGACGCGCGAGGCGGTTGTGCGCCGTACGCTGACCACCACCGGCGTCGAGGTCTCGCCCGAGACGGTGATGATCCTGCCAGGCGGCAAGCCGACCATGTTCGCCGCCATCCTGATGTTCGGCGAACCCGGCGCCGAGATCCTCTATCCCGACCCCGGCTTTCCCATCTACCGCTCGATGATCGAATTCACCGGTGCCGCACCCATTCCCGTGCCGATGCGCGAGGAAAACGGCTTTGCCTTTTCGGCCGAGGAAACGCTGGCACTGATCACCTCCAAGACCAGGCTCCTGATCCTCAACTCGCCGGCCAACCCGACCGGCGGCGTCACGCCGCGCGCCGAGATCGAGAAGCTGGTCAAGGGACTGGAGAAGCACCCCGATGTCGCCATCCTCTCCGACGAGATCTACGACGTCATGACCTATGACGGCGAGACGCATTGCTCGCTGCTCGGCTTCCCCGAAATCCGCGACAGGCTGATCGTGCTCAATGGCTGGTCCAAGACCTGGGCGATGACCGGCTGGCGCATGGGCTGGTCGATCTGGCCGAATGGCGACAAGGGCGCCCATCTCTATGACAAGGTGCGCAAGCTGGCGGTCAATTGCTGGTCCTGCGTCAACGCGCCGAGCCAGTTCGCCGGCATCGCGGCCATCGACGGCCCGCAGGACGACGTCGACACGATGATGCGCGCCTTCGACCGCCGCCGGAAGGTCGTGGTCGAGGGGCTGAACGCCTTGCCCAACATTTCCTGCATCACGCCAAAGGGCGCGTTCTATGCCTTCCCCAATGTCTCGAAGACCGGCTGGAAGGCAAAGAAGCTCGCCTCCGCGCTGCTCGACGACGCCGGCGTGGCGCTGATCGGCGGCCCCGATTTCGGCATTCTCGGCGAAGGCTATGTCAGGCTCTCCTACGCCAACTCCGAGGAAAACATCTTGCGCGCGCTGGAACGGATCGGGGCGTTCCTGGCCAAGTGAGCTTCGAGGAAGGCCGGAGCCCTTTCCCGGATGGTCTGCGGTCGGCCGGCATGTCGGTGTCATGATCCGTCGGCAGGCTCGCGGCCAGGACTGTGCGTGCATGTCGGGAACGGTTACCGTCCAACGATCAGGATCGGAATGAGGTTCCTCGGATGTTTTATGCAATCCTTGCCTATCACGTGGAAGATGCGATCAAGGCGCTGACGCCGCAGGAAGATGCGGCACTGATGGCCGAGCTGCTGAAGATCAACACAAGGCTTCGTGAGGAAGGCACACTTGGACCGTCGGCGCGTCTGGGGGCGACGCAGGATGCCTTCACCCTGCGCGGGCCGGGCGACGGCGTGGTCATCGACGGCCCTTTCGCCGAGACCAAGGAACAATTGCTCGGCCTCTATGTCGTCGACTGCGTCACGCGGGACGAGGCCATCGCGATTGCCCGCGACCTTCGCCGTGTCAATCCGACCGCCGTCTACGAGATCAGGCCCATTCTGCTGTTCAAGCCCGGCGCTCCGCTGGCGGGCAAATGAGCCGGCGGCGCAGGCCCTGCCAGCGTCCGCTGCTCACCCACGCCCGACGAACGGCATCTTGGTCGCCATCACGGTCATGAACAGTACGTTCGCCTCGAGCGGCAGGCTGGCCATGTGGACGACGGCATCGGCAACGTGCTGGACATCCATCACCGCTTCGGCGGCGATCGAGCCATTGGCCTGCGGCACGCCGACCGTCATCGGCTGCGCCATGTCGGTCAGCGCATTGCCGATGTCGATCTGGCCGCAGGCGATGTCGTAGGGCCGGCCGTCCAGTGCCAGCGTCTTGGTCAGCCCGGTGATGGCATGCTTGGTCGCCGTATACGGCACCGAGCCCGGGCGCGGCGCATAGGCCGACACCGAACCATTGTTGATGATGCGCCCACCCATCGGCCGCTGCTTGCGCATGGCACCGAAGGCGGCGCGGGCGCACAGGAACGAACCGGTGAGATTGACGCCGACAATATCGTTCCACACCTCGACCGGGATCTCGTCGATCGGCGTCGACTTGTAACCCATGCCGGCATTGTTGAAGAGCAGGTCGACGCGGCCAAAGGCTTCCGCCACCGTCTCGAACAGATCGTCGACCTCGCCGGCCTTGCTGATGTCGCAAGCGACCGCCAATGCCTTGGCCTCGGTCCGGCCGGCCTCGACGATCGCGGCATCCAGCACCGCTTTGCGGCGGCCGCAGAACACCGTGTTCCAGCCGGCCTTGAGCAGCGCCGTGGCGACGCTCTTGCCGATGCCTGTGCCGGCGCCGGTGACGATGGCGGTTCTTTCTTCGGTCATGGCTGATGTCCTCCGGCAGCGCCGAGCGTGCCCGACTGATTTTCAGGATTTGGCTCGGCAGAAGGCATCGCAAATGACGGCAGCGATGGCAAGCGGACCCGCACGAACATCCCTTGAAAAATGGCGCTCGATTTGCAGAGCACGCCCCGGCATGGGCCGACAAAAAGGGCGGTCATTGGCGACCGCCCTGATCTGAACCGGGCTTGGGAGGAGGAAAAGCCGATCCGACTGTGTAGAATCATGCGCTTCCTGAGTTAACGAGAGGTTAACGCCGGAAAGACGGCCTGTCCCGATCTGATCCTACCAGCGTGGATTGGGCGAAGTCCCGGCCTTTGTTGCGGGAACCTTGACTGCCGAAACCGTCGCCTCGACATGGTCGACCAGCGCGTCCGGCAGGCCGAGCCGGCCGGCAAGCAGGTCGAGATAGCCGCGCTCGGCGCGCGTGTCGGGATCGATGGTGAGACGCGATGCCGTGTAGAGTTCGAGCTTCTGCGCGTCGGTCTTGGCCTGCGCCACCAGCGTGTCGAGGTCGAGCGGGCTTTCCAGCTCCGCCATCAGAAATGTCTCGGCATCGGAGCCGATCCCCGAAAGGCTGAGCTTGCCGGCGATCTTCTTGCGCTCCTCGTCGTCGACATGACCGTCGGCCTTGGCCGCCGAGATCATCGCCCGCACCAGGGTCAGCGTGAATTCGTCCTCGCCCTGCGGCGCCTGCGACGGATGGAAGGCGGTGTCCTTGGGCGGCGGCAGCAATTCCGGTTCGCCGGCGGCGGGCGCCTGCTCCGGCGGCCTTGTAGTTCTGGTAGGCCTTGTAGGCGAGGCCGCCGATCGCGGCCAGACCGCCGAGCTTCACCGCGGCACCTGTCACCTCGCGGCCGGCGCCTGTTCCAAGCAGCACGGCCGCCAGCGCACCCGCTGCCAGCGGGTTGTCCTTGGCCATCTGCACGGCCTGGCCCGCCTTGTCGCGGACGGTGCCGCTGGTGCCGGGAATTTGCGAGCCGAGCAGATCGTCGAGAAGCTTCTTGGGATCGAACATTCAGTGCCTCCAGCATGTGCCCGGCCGAACGGGCAGGTTTCGAACGCCGAAGACGTAGGTCCCGAAACCTGACATTGCAATGACAGGCCGCCGCTGCCGCGGCTCCGGTGCCCGGATCAGGACCCGATATGCGGCCCCTTGCCCCGCGCCTGCGCAAGCTCGACCTGCCGCTGGCGCTCGGCGTAGCGCTGACGGTCCTCGTCGGTACGGGCGTCGAAGCAATGCGGGCAAGAAATGCCTGCGGCATATCTGGGCGATGCCAACTCACTCGCCGTCAGCGGATGGCGGCAGGCACGGCAGAGTTGCGCGTCACCCTCGGCGAGACCGTGCGACACCGAAACCCGCTCGTCGAAGACGAAGCACTCGCCTTGCCAAAGGCTCTGCTCGGCCGGAACCTCCTCGAGGTATTTGAGGATGCCGCCCTTGAGATGGAACACATCCTCGAAACCGAGCGATTTCACGTAGGCGGTTGCCTTTTCGCAGCGAATGCCGCCGGTGCAGAACATCGCCACCTTGCGGCCCTCGAGTTCCGCCCGGTGCGCTTCCACCCAGGCCGGGAATTCGCGAAAGCTCGCAGTCGCCGGATCGACCGCGCCCTTGAAGGTGCCGATAGAAACCTCGTAGGCATTGCGCGTGTCGATGACGATCGTGTCGGGCTCGGAAATCAGCGCGTTCCAGTCGGCGGGCGCGACATAGGTTCCGGCGCTTGTCGCCGGGTCGATGTCCTCGACGCCCATGGTGACGATCTCGCGCTTCAGCCGCACCTTCATGCGATGGAAAGGCATTTCCGTGGCCGCGCTGTATTTGATCTCGAGCCCCGCCAGCCCGTCGATGGCTTCGATATGGTCGATGAGCTCGGCGACCGCTGCTTCGCTGCCGGCGACGGTGCCGTTGATGCCCTCATGCGCCAGAAGCAGCGTGCCCTTGATGCCGCGTGTGCAGCAGAAGGCCGCGAGCGGCGCGCGCAGCCTCTCGAAGGCGTCGAGCCGGGCAAACCGGTAAAGCGCGGCGACCCGGACAGGCTGGGATGGAGCGGACAGTGTCATTGCCAGAGCAACTAGACGCTCGTAAAAGCCGATTCAAGGCGAAACCGGCCTCGGCGCCTGTCATGGCCCTGTCGGGAAGGAGCCGGTAAGCTGCCCGGTAGCGCGTGACATCGCGACGCGACCGGTTTCGTGGACAGGTAAACACCCGTCTGCTAATCGGTTGAAATCACCCCTTGGTAATGGAGAGACAGATGCCCAGCAAGACCGAAAAACTCCTGTCGCTCCTCAACGGCCAGCCGGTCATCCCGGTGCTGAAGATCAATGACGTCGCCAATGCGGTGCCGTTGGCCCGTGCCCTGGCACGCGGCGGCCTGCCGGCGATCGAGATCACGCTGCGGACCGCAGATGCGCTGGAAGCGATCCGGCGGGTGGCGGCCGAAGTCGAGGAAGCCATTGTCGGCGCCGGCACCATTCTGGACAGCAGGCAGTTCGACGAGGCCGCCAGCGCCGGCTCCCGCTTCATCGTCAGCCCTGGCATCACGCGCGAGCTTCTGGCAGCCGCCGCCGACAGCGAGGTTCCGCTGCTGCCAGGCGCCATCACGCCCGGCGAGATCATGGCCGCGCGCGAGGCGGGCCTGCGCTTCCTGAAATTCTTTCCGGCCGAACAGTCCGGCGGCATCGCCTCGCTGAAGGCTTTCGCCTCGCCACTGGCCGATGTCAAATTCTGCCCGACGGGCGGCATCACCGGCAAGAACGCCGCCGACTACCTCACCCTGCCCAACGTCATCTGCGTCGGCGGCTCCTGGGTCGCGCCCGACGACATGGTCAAGGCCGGCAAGTGGGACGAGATCGAAGCACTCGCACGCGCTGCCAGCCAGCTCAGGAAATAGTCGGTTCCCGCTCACCAGGGCAACGGACCATTCTCGTCGAAATAGCCGCCGGTCGGCCCGCCGGCCTCCAGCGTCGCCAGCTGCACGATGACCCCGGCGGCCTGCCGCACCGTACGGCCGCCTCTGTGCGCATTGAGGTCCGTCGCGGTGTAGCCGGGAGCGGCGGCGTTGACCATGATGCCGCGCGGCGACAGCTCCCGGGCGAAGGCCACGGTGATGGCATTGAGCGCTGTCTTCGAGCTGCCATAGCCCATGACATTAGGCGACTGGCTGTTGCCGGCGGCGCGCGCGATCGAGCCGAGATAGCTGCTGACCATGACGATACGGGCGGCGGGCGCTGCCAGGAGCAGCGGCAGGAAGGTCTGGGTGACGCGAACCGGTCCGAAGACGTTGACGTCAAAGGCGGCTTTCATATCCTCAACGTTCTCTCGGCTTGGCGGCCGTTCGTAGCGGCCGTCAGGTCCGAGCACGTCAACATAGCCTGGGGCAATGCCGGCATTGTTGACCAGCACGTCGAGGCTGGAGACCTGCGCCGTCAGGGTTCTGGCCGCCGCCACGCTGTCGTCGCTGGCGACGTCGAGAGCGAGCCATTCGACGTCGAGCCCTTCATTGCGCAACGCCCTTGCCGCGGCCTCCCCGCGCTCGGCATCGCGGGCGCCGAGCCAGACCTTGAAACCCATGGCTGCCAGCCGACGAGCGGTTTCGAGGCCGATGCCCTTGTTGGCCCCGGTGATCAGCGCATTCGTTTTCGTCGTCATGTCCGCATCTCCTTCTTTGAGATCCAGACATGACGTGCGCCGGCCGAATTGGCGCGCCGGATAATCGCGTCCTCTTGCCTGATCCTCTCAACCGGTTGCGCGGCCTGCATGGATCGGCAATGCTGAAGACATGGAAGACGCCTTGCAGGAACTGATCGCGATCGCCGGCCGCCATGCGCATGGGCGGCGCACAAGGACGGCCATCCCGCGGGTCACGATCGGCCGCAGCGAGGTTCCAACCGCGCCGCTGCCCGAGCTTTGTCAGCCGACGGCGCTGTTCGTGCTGCAAGGTGCCAAGACAGTGCTGATCGGCGACCGCACGCTCCGCTACGGCGCCGGCAGCTATTTCGTCTATGCGGTGGAGACGCCCGCCACCAGCCAGCTGATCGAAGCGAGCAGCGCCTTTCCTTACATGGCCATCGCCTTCGCCCTCGATGTCGGATTGATCGCCAGCCTGCTTATCGACCACAAGCCGGCGGTCGACGGCGACAACTTCGTGACCAACCGGGTGGATGACGAACTGCTCGATGCCTGGCGCCGCATGCTGCGGCTGCTCGACCGTCCGGCCGAAATTCCGGTGCTCGCGCCCATGCTCGAACGCGAGATCGCGTTCCGCCTGCTGCAGGGCCCGCAAGGCGCGAAGCTGCGCCAGCTCGCGGGCGCTGACGGCCGCCTGTCGCAGATCCGCCGCGCCACCGCCTGGATACGATCGCACTACAACGAGCCTATCGACGTGACGGAGCTGGCCGGGCTGGCCCATATGAGCAACGCTTCGTTTCACCGCCACTTCAAAGCGGCAACGGCCATGAGCCCGATCCAGTACCAGAAGCAGGTCCGGCTGCTGGAGGCGCGTCATCTGCTGATCGCGGAGCCAGGCAGCGCCGCGCGTGTCGCCTTTGCCGTCGGCTACGAAAGCGCATCCCAGTTCAGCCGGGAATATGCGCGCCATTTCGGATTGCCGCCGGCGCGTGACGCCGCACGGCTTCTGGCCAGGGGCGAGGCCGCCACGCCGGAGATCGACTAGAGCTCGGAACAAGGACGTAAGCGCTACATCAGCTGGCACGAAAAAGCCCGGCCGACTCCCGCCGGCCGGGCCAAACTTGCGATGGAGCGATCGCGGCAGATGCTGCAACCAATGCCAGAACTGACGCCAGCAGAACCTTCTTCATGAATATCCTCAGGTTGGAACGCACCCACTAACCGGAAATGAGGGTGCCGTTCCGGCTTCACGAGAAGTTCAGCCGTGTGTGATCCCCAGCATCGCGACATCGCATCTGCCGTATCCTGAAAAGCAAAAAGCCGCGCTGGCTGCCCAGCGCGGCTTCTGCTGTATCTGGCCAGCCGCTACTTCGTCTGGAAGCGGGCGACCGACAGGAACTTGACGGCATTGCCGGTGAAGCGGCTGGGGTCTGGCGCCTGGGCGTCGGTCTGGAACCCGGCGGTATAGACCTCGCTCGGCGCCGTATGCACGATATTGTAGGCGTAGCCCGGCGCCGTCGTCGCGCTCGAAACGGTGGCGACGTTGTCGCCGCTGGTCAGCGCCCAGCGGGCGGCCTGGGGTGCCGCGGCGACCACCATGGCCCTGGGGCCCGGCTTCTGGTCGCGGGCGGTGGCCCTGGCTTCCTTGCGGGTCGTCTTCACGCCGGCGCCGATCGCTGCGGCCGGATCCGAACCGGCCGGGCGGGCGGCAACGGCCTGGCGCGGCGATGCGACATCGACGTAAGACGGATCGTTGAAGGCCGAGCGCGGCTCTTCGGAGAGCGACGCAACCTGATATTGGTCGGCATTGCCGACCTGGGCGTTGGCCTCGTCGAGCACGGCCTTGACGGCGTCCGGCTTGGCCGGCTCGGGCCGTGCCGAGGGCAGCACCGAGAACGCATCGGTCGCGGTCTTGCCCTGTTCGGCCGTATCCGCCAGCGCCATCAGCACATCCTTGCTGGGCGGCGGCGCGAGATCGGCCGGCAGCGTGCGTTCGGGCCGCCATGTCGGCACGGGGATGTTGTTGACGGCAACCTTCGCCGGATCGGCGGCAGCAGCCGCAGCAAGCGCTGCGGGGTCAGCCTTGCCGAACGGCATGTTCGCCGGCGCCTGCGCGGTCGCCACGGCCTGTTCGGTGGTCGTCGTCGCGTCCGCCATGGCGAACGGAACGTTCTCAGGCTGCGCCCCGACATCGGCCTTCGGCCTCGGCGCGAAATCGGGCAGCGGAATCTCCTTGGCCGGCAGCGCGGCGATGATCGTTTCCGGCGTATCCTTTTCCGGTTCCGGCGCCTGCTCGTCGGCAATCTGCGGAACGTTGGCGCGCTGCGCATTCTCGGGCGCCACGATGGCGATGCCCGGCAGGTTGCCACTCTTGGCGGTCGGCGCCGGCTTCAGGTTTCTGGGCTTGGGCGCGGGGGCGGCCGAAGCGGTCTCGACATCGGCGCTGTCGTCGGCTTCGTCGGAGCCGCCGCCGCCAAACAAGGCAGACAGGAACCCACCGGACTTCTTGCCGCTGCCGCCGGCGCTCGCAAGCTCGACATTGGGCGTACCAGCACCCTTGCGTGCCTTGTAGGCTGCCATCGCCTGCTCATAGCCGGGAAGCGGACGGCCGTCGCTCGGCACATGCAGCGTCTTGCCGTTGGGGAACAGGCTGACCAGTTCCTGGCGGCTGATGCCGGGCCAGTGGCGCACATTGCCGACATCCATATGGACGAACGGCGAACCGGAGGTCGGGTAGTAACCGACGCCACCGCCCTGCATCTTCAGGCCGATGTTGCGCAGCTTCTTCAGCGGCACGCCGGGAATGTAGAAATCCATCGCCTTGCCGAGCATATGCTGGCTCTTCTCGGCGACACCGCGGCTGCGGCTGCGCAGCATCGAATTGGTCGCCGGCGAACGGTAGCCGCACACGACCTGGATATAGTCGGTGGCGCCGCTTTCGCGATAGGCCTCCCAGACCAGGTCCAGCAAGCGCGGATCCATCTTGGTCGGCTCATTGCGGCGCCAGTCGCGCAGGATGATGTTGATCTTGCGCAGGCCCTCGGGAAGGTAGCGGCCGTTGCGCTTGTAGACGATCTCGGCCTTTTCGTGCGTGTGCAGGTGATAAAGCTTCAGCGAACGCGTTTCAGCGCTGGCGCCAGTGGCCGCCGCGGCAACAAAACCAAAAGCGACAATCACCGCTGCCAGCCATCTCGGCCAGACGCTCAAATGATGATGACGCCCGTTTTTGAGTCGTTCGATTCTGTTCAAATCAAAAGGCCTTGCAGGCTGCCGTTTGTCCCCGGATTTGCCCAAACGGATGTGTCGTTTTCACATCCGAATATCGATCCTAATGGTTAATCATCGCTTATTGAAGCCGAAATGCGGTAACACCATGGCGATATCCCGTCAAAAATTGTTCAGAAGGTTTCTTGGTAAACCGCTGGTTTAGATCAGGATTCCGGCTTTGGCCGAACACGATCTGTTACCGTTAGCGTTAATGCGTGAACAGAGCTGTCCGCAGGCATGCCATATTTCAGCCGAAACCCCGATAGAGGGGCAATCCTGCCATTGCAAGCTGGTCCCGGCCTTGCGTCGGGAACGTGATCCTGGTTTTGGAAGAGATCAAGCGCTCCCAAGGTGTGGTCAGATTCAGGTCGGGCCGGCCTTACCTGAAATCAACGCACCCTAGGAAGCGAGGCGGTCGACACGGCCCGTCTCCGGGTCGATGCCGTATTCCTTGAGCTTGCGGTAGAGCGTCGAGCGTCCGATGCCGAGGCGGCGCGCGACTTCGCTCATCTGGCCGTTGTAATGGTCGATGGCGAGCTTAATCATCTCCAGTTCGACATCGGCCAGCGCGCGCACATTGCCGCGTTCGTCGAGCGCGCGCAGCGTGCCGAATCTGGGCTGGAGCAGGGCCGGCCGATCCGGCTCGGCGGCTGGAGCGGCATCGCCGGCCGACCCCCTCTCATCGCGGAGCTCCAGAGGCGATGACAGGCGAGGTGCCGCGTCGTCCGTTTCGAGATTGACGGTGCCTTCCACCTGCGCGCGGATCTGCGGAAAATCATCGACATCGAGCACGTCGCCTTCACACAGCACCGAGGCGCGGAACACGGCGTTTTCGAGCTGCCTTATGTTGCCGGGCCAGTCATAGGCCTCCAGCACGGCAAGCGCTGCCGGCGAAATGCCTTGCAGGCGATGGCGCGGGTCGGCGGGCGCCACCTTCTCCATGAAATGCGTGACCAGATGCGGAATGTCGTCTCGGCGGTCGCGCAGCGGCGGCACGAAGATCGGGTAGACGTTGAGCCGGTAGAACAGGTCCTCGCGGAACTTGCCGTCCTTGACCTGCTGCAGGAGGTTGCGGTGCGTCGCCGAGATCAGCCTGATGTCGACCTTGACGGTCGAACGTCCGCCGACCGGATCGACCTCGCCCTCCTGCACGGCGCGCAACAGCTTGACCTGCACGTCGAGCGGCAGGTCGCCGATCTCGTCGAGGAACAGCGTGCCCGAATGCGCTTCGACGAACTTGCCGGTGTGCTTGTCGGTGGCGCCGGTGAAGGAGCCCTTCTCGTGGCCGAACAGGATCGATTCGACCAGATTGTCGGGAATGGCGCCGCAATTGACGGTGACGAAGGGTTTCGAGCGGCGGTCGCCGCTGCCCTGAATGGCGCGCGCCACCAGTTCCTTGCCGACGCCGGATTCGCCTTCGATCAGGATCGGGATGTTGGATCCGGCCGCTTTCTGTCCGAGGCGTATCACCCTGTCCATGGCCGGGCTGTGGGTGATCATGTCCCTGAACGTCAGCAATCCGCCGCGCTTGCGTGACGTCCGCTTGACCTCGCCCTCGACCGCCTCGACCTTGAGCGCATTGGCGATCGAGGCCTGAAGCCTGTCAGGCGACGCCGGCTTGACGACGAAATCGAAGGCGCCGTGGCGCATCGCCGACACCACGGTTTCGATGCCGCCCTGGGCAGTCTGCACGATGACCGGGACGGAGATGTCGCGTTCGCGCATGGCTTTCAGCACGCCGATGCCGTCGAGACCGGGCATGACCAGGTCTAGGATCACCACCGCGATGTCGCGGTCGCCAGGCCCGTCGAGCACGGCGAGGCCGGCCTCACCGCCGTCGACGACGATTGCCGTGTGGCCGAACCGCGTCACCGCCGCCTCGAGCAGCCGGCGCTGCACGGGATCGTCATCGACTATGAGTATGGAACCTGTCATGACTGTCTTGAACTGCCCGCGCCCGAAATCCCCATGGATCATCTTGGCACAGGGTTCTAAATAAGGTTTCAAAAAACCCGGTGAACGAATTCCTTACGATTTGACCGGCTTGCCTGATCCCCTTGATTCTGACCTCATAATTCACAAAAGGTATTGTCGATGCGCATGATGTTTGGTCGGCGGCTTGCGGCACCGGCGTCCGGTCAGGGCGCGGCCGAGCTTGGCGATCTGCCGGAATGGAACCTTGCCGACCTCTATGCCGGCATGGAGGCCCCGGAACTGAAGCGTGACATCGCAAAAGCCGCCGCCGACGCGATCGCTTTCGAGACCCGCTGGAAGGGCACGCTCGCCGCCGAGGCCGGGCGCGGCGGTGCCGGCAAGCTGGGCGAGGCGCTGGTCGCCTACGAGGCGCTGGAGGAACTGATCGGCCGCATCGTCTCCTATGCCGGCCTGGTCTATGCCGGCAACACCGCCGATCCGCAGCGTGCCAAGCTCTATGGCGACATTCAGGAGAAGATGACCGACGCCAGCGCGCATCTCCTGTTCTTCGCGCTCGAACTGAACCTGATCGACGACGACGCGATCGAAAGCGCACTCACCAGCGATCCCGCTTTCGGCCACTACCGGCCTTGGGTGCTCGACCTCAGAATGGACAAGCCCTACCAACTCGAGGATCGCGTCGAGCAGCTTTTCCATGAGAAGTCGATCACCGGGCGCGGCGCCTGGAACCGCCTGTTCGACGAGACGATGACCGACCTTCGCTTCGAGGTCGACGGCGAGGAACTGACGCTGGAGCCGGCCCTCAATCGCCTGCAGGATGCCGATGGCGAAGTGCGCCGCCGCGCCTCCGAGGCGCTGGCCGCGACCTTCCGCAAGAATTTGCGCACCTTCACCCTGATCACCAACACGCTGGCCAAGGACAAGGAAATTTCCGACCGCTGGCGCGGCTTCGAGGACATTGCCGATTCCCGCCATCTCGCCAACCGCGTCGAGCGCGGCGTCGTCGACGCGCTCGCCACCGCCGTGCGCGAGGCCTACCCGCGCCTGTCGCATCGCTACTACGCGATGAAGGCGCGCTGGCTCGGCATGGACATGATGAACCATTGGGACCGCAACGCGCCGTTGCCGGAGACGCCGCAATCGGTGATCGGCTGGGACGAAGCGCGCAACACCGTGCTGTCCGCCTATCAGCGCTTCTCGCCCGAGATGGCCGAGATCGCGCGCACCTTCTTCGACCGCAACTGGATCGATGCGCCGGTGCGCCCGGGCAAGTCGCCAGGCGCCTTTGCCCATCCGACCGTGCCGTCGGCCCACCCCTACGTGCTGCTCAACTACATGGGCAAGCCGCGCGACGTGATGACGCTGGCGCATGAACTCGGCCACGGCGTGCATCAGGTGCTGGCCGCCGGCCAGGGCGCGCTGATGGCCTCGACGCCGCTGACGCTGGCCGAGACGGCGTCGGTCTTCGGCGAGATGCTGACCTTCCGCTCGCTGCTCGAGCGGACCACCGACCGGCGCGAGCGCAAGGCCATGCTCGCCCAGAAGGTCGAGGACATGATCAACACGGTGGTGCGCCAGATCGCGTTCTACGAATTCGAGCGCAAGGTGCATGCCGAGCGCCGCAACGGCGAACTGACATCCGACAGGCTCGGCCAGTTCTGGCTGGAAGTACAGGCCGAAAGCCTCGGCCCGGCGATCAAGCTGCGCGAGGGTTACGAGGTATTCTGGACCTACATCCCGCACTTCATCCATTCGCCGTTCTACGTCTATGCCTATGCCTTCGGCGACTGCCTCGTGAACTCGCTCTACGCCGTCTACCAGAACGCCGAGCGCGGTTTTCAGGACAAGTATTTCGAGATGCTGCGCGCCGGCGGCACCAAGCATCATTCGCAACTTCTGGCGCCCTTCGGCCTCGACGCCACCGACCCCGCCTTCTGGCAGATCGGGCTCGGTGTCATCAGCGGCCTGATCGATGAACTGGAAACGCTCGACGGCTGAGACGCCTCTCGCTTGCAAAGAACAGTTTAGCCGGAATGCATGTTGGGACGGCACTGTTCTTTCGCTGAATATTTGTTCTTGAAGAACTCTAGGCGGAAGTTTTTCCCATAGCTTTCCACAAGCTCTATGATAGCCTTCGCGGCAAGCTCAGCCGGAGCCTACGCGGATCGGCGAGGGAAAATCTCAGCCGGCCGTGACGCTCAGGCGAACGCGACAACGGCCGTTGGCCATGGGCTGGAGAAGCCGATCGCCGACAGTTCGAACCAAAGCCGGCTGTTCTGCGAACCCGCGGAACCATCACCGAGTAGTCCATCGCCGAAGGTCATGACCCACGGCAGACGAATCTGACTGGAGAGAGACAATGGGCACTTTTTTCTACGTGGTCCTGGCGTTCCTTGTAGGCGTTTTGGTTGGCTGGTTCATCTGGGGTCGCCTGCGTGGTGAGCTCGACAGTTTGCGCGGCGACCTCGACCGCACCCGCGGCGAGCGCGACAAGCTGCGTGCCGACAGCGACCGCCTGACCGGCGAACTCAATGCATGCGGCAAGACCCGCGCCGACCTCGAGCGCCAGTTGCGCGACGCGCAGTCAGGTGGAACAAAGGCCCCCAGTCAGCCGCCGGCCGCCCTGATGTCAACGCCGGCGGCCGCCAAATCGGCTCCGGCGGCGGCCAAGGCTGCGCCTGCCAAACCAGCCGCCAAGGCTGCACCGGCGAAAGCCACCGCCGCCAACTCGGCTGCACCGAAGCCCGCGGCCGCCAAACCCGCGGCCTCCGCCGCTTCCTCGGCAAAGAGTTCGGCCGCGCCCAAGCCGGCAGCCGCCAAGAAGGCCGCACCGGCGGCAGCCAAGCCCGCGGCCGGCAAATCAGACAATCTGCGCCGGCTGATCGGTATCGGCCCGGTCAACGAGAAGTTGCTCAAGGCGCAAGGCGTCACCACCTTCGCCCAGATCGCCGCCTGGACCGCAGCCGACATCAAGCGGATCGAGGACGTGATGAATTTCGACGGCCGCATCGCCCGCGAACGCTGGATCGACCAAGCCAAGCTGCTCGCCGCCGGCGACGAGAAGGAATTCGCCAAGCAGTTTCCGACAGCCGGAACCGCCAGCAACACCTGAGCCGCAGAGACAGATCATCAAGCCGGCGGGGCCACAGGCCCAGCCGATTTCTTTTTTTGGCAGGCAGGGCCGCCACGAGGTCGGCTTTGAGGGGCAAGGTGCCGTTCCCTCGATTGCACGCGAGCGGCCCCCCATATAGAGCGATCGACGGCTTCATCGATCCCGGTCCCCATGTCCCTGCCCGCCGCCATTTTCCGTAACGACGAAAGCGCGCGTCAGCTCGTGTTCGACCGGCCGGCCGATATCATCGTCGCGCATGAGGCCCGGGATTTCGGGCCGGCGCTGGAAGCGGCACAGGCCGCGCACGACGCCGGCAAATGGCTGGCCGGCTATTTCTCCTACGAGGCCGGTTATCTGCTCGAACCGAAACTCGTTCCCTTGCTGCCGCGGGGACGCCGCGCGCCGCTGATCTGCCTCGGTGTCTTCGATGCTCCGGTCGAAGAAGCGGTACCCCCGCGCAACGCAGCAACCCCGAACGGCCCGATCTTCGATGCGCGGGCGGCCTGGTCATTCGAGGATTATGAGAAACGCTTCTCGCGGCTGCACCAGCACATCAGGCAAGGCGACTGCTACCAGGGCAACCTGACCTTTCCGGTGCAGGCGCAATGGTCTGATAACCCGCTTGCCGCCTTCGATGCGCTGACCGAACGCCAGCCGGTGAAGTACGGCGCGCTAGTGGCGCTGGGCGATCCGATCGTGCTGTCGCGCTCGCCCGAACTGTTCTTCGAGATCAATGCGGCCGGGATGATCGAGACGCATCCGATGAAAGGCACGGCCCCGCGCGGCGCGACCAAGGCCGAAGACGAGCGGCAGAAAACCTTCCTGCGCAATGACGAGAAGAACCAGGCCGAGAACCGGATGATCGTCGATCTCCTGCGCAACGATATCTCGCTGATCAGCGAGGTCGGCACGCTGGAAGTGCCGGAACTGTTCCGCATCGAGAGCTACCCGACCGTTCACCAGATGGTGAGCGACGTCAGGGCGAAGCTGCTGCCGGGCCTCACTGTCCGCCAGGTGTTTGCAGCACTGTTTCCCTGCGGCTCGATCACCGGCGCACCGAAGATCCGCGCCATGGAAATCCTGCACGATCTGGAGGGCACGCCGCGCGACGTCTATTGCGGCGCCATCGGCTGGATCGCACCCGGGGGCACGATGCGCTTTTCCGTGGCGATCCGCACCATCTCGCTCTTTGCCAGTGGCGAGGCCGTCTACAATGTCGGCGGCGGCATCGTCTTCGATTCGACGCCTGAGGAGGAGTATCAGGAGTGTCTGCTCAAAGCCCGCTTCGCGACGGGGACACCGCCGATTTCGAGCTGATCGAGACCATGCGCTGGCAGCCCGAGACGGGCTTCCTGCGCTTCGATCGCCACCTTGCGCGCCTCTATGGCTCGGCGGCGGAGCTTGGGTTTGCCTGCGATCCACAGAAGATAGGCGCAGTGTTGGGCAAGGCGGTCGACGGTGCCCGAACCGCCATGCGCACGCGGCTCGCCTTGGCGCGCAACGGCGACGCGACGGCCTCGGCACAGCCCTACGAACCGCTCGCCGCCGACAAGGTCTGGATATTGCGGCTGGCGCGGACACGGCTCGATTCGCAAAACACGCTGCTGCGCCACAAGACCAGCCGGCGCCAACTCTACACCCATGCCCGTTCCGAGTATCTCGTCACCCAGGCCGACGAGGTGCTGTTGGCCAATGAGCGCGGCGAAGTCTGCGAAGGGACCATCACCAATGTTTTCGCCGATTTCGGCGACGGCGTGCTGGCAACGCCACGGCTCGATTGCGGCCTGCTGCCTGGCGTATTGCGCGCCGAGCTTCTGGATGAAGGCCGGGCGGGAGAAGCGATCTACAGCTACGACGATCTGAAGTCGGCCAAGGCACTCTTCGCCGGCAATTCGCTGCGCGGCCTCGTTCCCGCAAAGTTGGTATGACTAGGAGAACGCCATGTTCGTCGTTTCGCTGAACTACAAGGTTCCTCTGGCCGAGATCGACCGACTGCAGGCAGCGCATGTCGAATGGCTGAAGGTCTGCTACGCGGAGGGCATCTTCATCGCTTCCGGGCCGAAGAAACCGCGGACCGGCGGCATCATCATCGCGCAATGCCCACGCGAGATCCTCGACGCCAGGCTGGCTGCCGACCCCTTCGCCAAGGCGGGCGCCGCGGACTACGAGGTCACCGAATTCCTGGTCAGGATGACCGCCGCCGATCTCGACGCCTTCAAGGAAGCATGAGCTTGGTCGAGGCCATGCCCACCCACACCCCTTATGACGGCTCGTCGAAGCTGTTCAACATCGGGCTGAAGCCGCTCGACCCGGCAAACTGGATCGAGGTCGACGGCTATCTTCTGCCCTATCTCGCCGAGAAGCGCCGGCTTTATGCCGAAATCCCCGAACGGGTTTTCGTCGAGGAGGACGGCACGAGGGACGCCCAGCAGGAAGTGCTCGACTTGCTCGGCGCGCATCTGCCGGAGCGATTTTCGCGCACCCATCGCCGCACCGATGCGGGCGTCGAGATCGTGGGCGCCGCGAACCACCCTGCTTTGCCTTCGGGTCTTGCCGACGCGCCACTGGTCGCGGCCTCGCTGCTGGTCCAGGAAGACCTGATCGTGATGCGCCGCGACGACAGCGGCTGGCGGCTCGCCGCCGGCTCGCTGTGCTTTCCCTCGTCCTGGTCGCTGCTCGAAAAATTCGGCAAGCCGCTGCAGCAGATTCACGAGCCCGTGCCGGGCTTCGGTCCGGGAACGCGTCCCGCCGAATTGATCAACCGCATGTTCGACGGCCTGCAGGGACAGGCGGTCGAGCGCTTCAACTGGTCGATCCAGGCCGACAATGCGCTCTACCATCCGCTGTCCAACGTCGAGCGCATCGACCGCGCCACCAACCGGCCGACGCGCTTCCCCGACGGTGATGTCAAGGCGCACGCGTTCATCCGAGTCGAACGGCAGACGCTGCGCAAGCTGCCGTCCTCGCGCGACATCCTGTTCACCATCCGCATCCATCTCGATCCGCTCGCCGTGCTGGCGCGACACCCGGACCGGGCGACGCTGGCACTGTCCTTTGCCGCCCAGCTCGAGGCGCTCGATCTCGACCAGCTTGACTACAAGGGCCTGACATCCGACCGCGACGGGCTGATCAAGGTCCTTAACCACATGGCCAGGGACGGCTAGCCACGGGTTGGCGCTTTTCGCTGGTTTATGACAATGATCTGTGATGTAGCGCATGACCGTCGGGTGAAAATGCCCGGGTTTTGCGGGTGTTTGCCCGGCTTTTGCATGTGTCTGAAGGAGTGCTCGATAAAATGGCGAATGAAAACTGGCCCGTTTACGGTGAGATCACCGGCCCTGTGGTGATGATCGGCTTCGGCTCGATCGGACGGGGAACGCTGCCGCTCATCGAACGCCATTTCAAGTTCGACAAGTCGCGCATGACGGTCCTCGACCCACGCGACACCGACCGTAAGCTGCTCGACGAGCGCGGCATCGCCTTCGTCCAGGAAGCGGTGACCGAGAAGAACTACAAGAAGCTTCTGACGCCGCTCTTGACCAATGGCGGCGGCCAGGGCTTTTGCGTCAACCTGTCGGTCGACACGGGCTCGGTCGACCTGATGCGTCTCTGCCGCAAGCTCGGCGTGCTTTACATCGACACCGTCGTCGAGCCGTGGCTCGGCTTCTATTTCGACGCCAAGGCCGACAATGCCAGCCGCACCAACTATGCGCTGCGCGAGGCGATGATCAAGGAAAAGCATGACAAGCCCGGCGGCGCCACCGCCGTCTCCACCTGCGGCGCCAATCCCGGCATGGTCTCGTGGTTCGTCAAGCAGGCGCTGGTCAACCTCGCCACCGATCTTGGCCTGGAGTTCTCGGAGCCGGCGCAGGAAGACCGCGAGGGCTGGGCCAGGCTGATGAAGAAGGCCGGCGTCAAGGGCATCCACATCGCCGAGCGCGACACCCAGCGCACCAAGAAGCCGAAGCCGATGGATGTATTCTGGAACACCTGGTCGGTCGAGGGCTTCATCTCCGAGGGCCTGCAGCCGGCCGAACTGGGCTGGGGCACGCACGAGACGTGGATGCCGAAGAACGCCAAGAAGCACAAGCACGGCTCCAAGGCCGCGATCTACCTGGAGCAGCCCGGCGCCAACACGCGCGTGCGCTCGTGGTGCCCGACGCCGGGAGCGCAATACGGCCTGCTGGTGACGCACAACGAGTCGATCTCGATCGCCGACTTCTTCACCGTTCGCTCGAAGAAGGGCAAGGTCCAGTACCGCCCGACCTGCCATTACGCCTACCATCCCTGCAACGATGCGATCCTGTCGCTGGACGAGATGTTCGGTGCCGCCGGCAAGCCTCAGCCGGTGCACCACGTGCTCGACGAGAACGAACTGGTCGACGGCGTCGACGAACTCGGTGTCCTGCTCTACGGCCACGACAAGAACGCCTACTGGTTTGGCTCGCACCTGTCGCTGGCCGAGGCGCGCAAGCTGGCGCCCTATCAGAACGCCACCGGCCTTCAGGTCACCTCGGCGGTTCTGGCCGGCATGGTCTGGGCACTGGAAAATCCCGATGCCGGCATCGTCGAGGCCGACGAGATGGACTACAAGCGCTGCCTGGAAGTCCAGTCGCCCTATCTCGGACCGGTCGAAGGCCATTACACCGATTGGACGCCGCTCGACCGGCGCCCGGGCCTCTTCCCGGAGGACCTCGACCGCAGCGATCCGTGGCAATTCCGCAACATCCTCGTCCGATAGCACCCTGCGCACCATGCGCCATTGCCTTGCAATCGCCCGGAAATCGGGCGATTGAAGAGATGCGGCCTGGGGCAGCGCGCGTCTCGCGGGACGCACGCCCGTTCCAGCACTTTGGACGTTCGCATCGTGCCTCTCAAAATCGAAACCGATTTTTGGACCGATGCGTTTGGAGAGGATTTAAGATGACTATTGCGCGCAAAGTTCTTTCGATGGGCGTGGCGGGTTCCTTTGCCATGATGCTCGCCGCCTGTACCACAGGCGGTCCCGAGGCACCGCCGATGGCGGCCGCGCCGAAAGGCGTCGAGGGTTCCTGGATCGATGCCAAGGGCACCGGCCTGTCGACCTTCACCGGCGGCAAGTTCACGACCGTCGCCACCGACACCGGCCAGAAGCTGTCCGATGGCAGCTACACGATGACCGGAGCCACTTCGGTCGAGATCAACGGGACGTCGCTGATCCGCCAGACGCCGGTCAGCTTCAACTGCCTGCTGATCTCCACCAGCCAGCTGAACTGCACCAGCTCGTCCGGCCAGAACTTCGTGCTGACGCGACGCGTCTGAACTAGCGAACGCTGGACCCGTCGAGGATGGCGGCCGATTGGCCGCCGTCCTTTTTTGCGCCTGCAAAGAGTGGCGGCATTTCCGCTTGCGTCAGCCGGAACGCGATGGGAACATGGTCAAAACGCTGGCTGTTATACCCCAGTCAAGCAAGGGCGCTAAACGCCTCTGATCAGTCTACCGGGAGACGAAGATGAAGAAGCTTGCCGCCATTGCCGTCCTGTCCGCATCGACGCTTGGCCTGTCGGCCGGCGCATCCTTTGCCGACTACACATTGAACATTTTGCATTTCAATGACTGGCACAGCCGCATCGAAGGCAACAACAAATATGAGTCGACCTGTTCGGCCGACGAGGAGACCAAGGGAGAATGCATCGGCGGCGCCGGCCGGTTGATCACGGCGATCGCCCAGGAGCGCAAGAAGCTCGAAGGCCAGAACGTGCTGCTGCTCAATGCGGGTGACAGCTTCCAGGGATCGCTGTTCTACACCACCTACAAGGGCACCGTGGAGGAGGAATTCCTCAACCAGATGAAACCCGACGCTGTGACGCTCGGCAACCATGAATTCGACGACGGCGAGAGCGCGCTGGTGTCTTACCTCGACAAGGCGAAATTCCCGATCGTCAGTGCCAATGTCGTGCCCAACGACAAGTCCGGCGCGGCCGGCAAGATCAAGCCGTCGATCGTCGTGGAGGTCGGCGGGCAGAAGATCGGCATTGTCGGCGCCGTTACCAATGATACGCCCGAACTCGCCTCGCCCGGTCCCAACATCGCGATCGCGGACGATGTCAAATCGATCACCGCCGAGGTCGAGAAGTTGAAGGCGCAAGGCGTCAACAAGATCATCGCAGTGACCCATATCGGCTACAACAGGGAACGCGACATCATTGCCAAGATCCCCGGCATCGACGTGGTTGTCGGTGGCCACAGCCACACGCTCTTGTCGAACACCGATCCGAAGGCGGCGGGCCCCTACCCGACGATGGTCGACAACCCGGACGGCTACAAGCTGCCGGTGGTGCAGGCGGCCTCCTATTCGAAATATCTCGGCGAGTTCAAGGTGGTGTTCGACGACAATGGCGTCGTCAAATCGGCCAGCGGCGACCCGATCTTTCTCGACAAGTCGATCACGCCCGATCCCGCCGTGCTCGCCCGCATCAAGGAACTCGGCGCGCCGATCGAGGCTTTGAAGAACAAGGAAGTGGCCGAGACCACCGACGTCATCGACGGCAGCCGCGAGAATTGCCGCGCCAAGGAATGCGCGATGGGCAACCTCGTCTCCGATGCCATACTCGATCGCGTCAAGGGACAGGGCGTCGAGATCGTCATCTCCAATGGCGGCGGCCTGCGGGCCTCGATCGACAAGGGCACCGTCACCATGGGTGAGGTGCTGACCGTGCTGCCGTTCCAGAACACGCTGGCGACCTTCCAGATTTCGGGCAAGGACCTGGTCGCCGGGCTGGAAAGCGGCCTCAGCCAGATCGAGGACGGCGCCGGGCGCTTCCCGCAGGTGGCGGGCCTCAAATACGCCTTCGACAAGTCGGTCGCGCCCAATGCCGGCCGCGTCAAATCCGTCGAGGTCATGGAGAACGGCACCTGGACGCCGATCAAGCCCGACAAGGACTATCTCGTCGCCACCAACAATTACGTGCGCCAGGGCGGCGACGGCTACAAGGTTTTCGCCGAAAAGGCCAAGAACGCCTACGATTACGGCCCCGGTCTCGAACAGGTCGTGGCCGACT